>CAIRTW010000282.1 GCA_903881585.1 uncultured Bacteroidota bacterium
ATTGTCAGAAAAATTTTGTGCAAAACTTACCTCTCAAACCACCATCTGTCTATTTTTCAACATCATTGTGGATTGGCATGGCTATTTTAATGCGTTTGCCCTGCTGCCCAGGTACAGGGCATTATTATTCTCAAATACAGCAACCGCCTGTAAATTGTTATCCGGGTTCGGGAAAGTGTAGCCCTTTACATGCCGGCCGTCAATGGGCTGCTCCAGGTATATAACCTTGTCGGTAACGGTTACAATGCCAGATATTGTATCGTTGTTATAGACCACATATCCGTCGAGAGAGGTATTAAGAACAGAGGCACCTTTTGGGGCGTTATCATTATCTAACAGCATGCTCTCATAAACAAATTCGCACTCATAAAAAAGGAAAAAGTCGGGGTAGTATAAATAGGGAAGATACCCATTGAACCTTTCTTTTCTAAAGGAGCGATCGTGCGCCTGGCTTTTTTGTTTGGTTAGCTGTGTGGAATAATAAGGATAGTTGTGCTTCGTTACCGGGTTGTACCTCTGCACTCCGGCAATGACAGCTGACGAACCATGGTAAGCGCTGCTTCCTGTTGCGCCTGGCCCGGTTGTAACGGGTACGCGATTATTTGCGGATGCAGTTATGACTCCCGATGCAGAGGCCGCATGCGGCAGAGCAACAGATGATTCTTTTACACCAGCGCTGGCAGCAGGTGCAGAAGCGTGTGTATCGTAATTATTAGTGCCGGCAGAACTGCTGGCATGTCCTACAGACTCTGTTGTAGTTGCGGCCGCATAGCGTGCCTGTGCTATACTTCTGGCATTTATTCCTAAGGCGAGGAAAAAAGCGAGGGCAATTGAGAGGCGTTTCATGAAGTGATTTTTAGTGTTGTGTACGATCAAATAACAACAAAAAGTACGCCTTTTTACAACAACAATATGTTAAAATATGAACTGGATTAGTCGAGCTTATCTAAATAGATCAGCAGTTGGTTCCAGCTGAAATTTTTAGGGTCGAGTTGCAGGCCGTAGGCCGCGTTTACATATTCTGTGAGCTGCTCCTTGCTTTTAGCCCCTGAAAACGATCTAAGACTTTTTGTTTCACCGTTGAACTCCACCACCAGCGACATCTTATCAATGTCTTCGGCGCGGTATATAAAACGGTGGTCATCGTCATACAGGTTCAGCTTGCCTTCATGAACCACGCGCCACAGTTTTTTACTGTTTTTATCCAGCCGCACCAGTTTCACCTGCTTATCTTCACTGTTAAATGCGGTGACATATACCAATTCTTTGTCCCGTGCCCTAAACGTATAATCATATTTGCGGCCGGAATCTGTTGTTGCCAGGTAAACGGTATTTGCCCTTAGCGTCAACGTACCCGAAAGTGTATCGTGCGCATATACAACAAATCCATCGAGGTCATCTTCCATAACATTGTCGGAATACCCCTGGTCATCACTGTTGCTGGGCCCTGCCGCTGTATATGGGTAGTTTGGGCTGTACATCATACTAAAGCCTAATGCCCACATACTGTAGTAAGGATTGTAGGCAAACGGATCGTTGTAGTAAGGGTTGTAATAGCTGTAATAATAAGATGGGTAAGACGGACCAGACCCGATGCCGGGATTGACAGGCGGCTCTCCGTTACGTGGCGGCACTTGTACACCTTTCTGGTAAACCTGCATATTTCTGCTGTGGTTTTGAACAATGGAGGCAGGAGATGTGGACCGGCTGATGGACTTCCTCGGTTGCGCGGCACTATGGGTGGCAGTGTGCGTCATCCCGGAACTACTGTTATGGCTGGCTGGTGAATGCTCGCCGCTGTGGCTGCTGCCTATGCGGTTGCTGGAATGGCCGCCCGAATGCCCTCCGCCATGTCCGCCACCGTGGCCTTTGGCCAATGCCCCTGTGGCAGTAAATAAACAAGTAGCAATAAACAACAGGATGTGCTTCATAAAACCAAAAATATGTAATTACTTGTGTTTAAGTGATAGGGGCAAAGTTCACATTTTATATTTTAATTGTAACTTATTTTTTGATTTTTTCTTTAGCTTGCCACCTCATGCAGTGGATATATTGGCTCATAGCTATAGTTTTATCGGTTGGCGCGGGTTATTGGGTATATCGTGCTGATAAGCGGCGTGCAGTTCCCTACCCATGGCTTACTTCTTTGTTACGGTCGCTGGTTGTTTTTTTCACCCTGCTGCTCATCCTGGTGCCGACGATTATCATTACCAAAAATGTTGTGGAGAAGCCGGTCGTATTGTTGTTGCAAGACAATTCGCGCTCTATCGGAAATGCTCTCGGCAACGATTCTGCCGCATACCGGAAGAATGTCGAAGACCTTACCCGACGGCTTTCGGATAAGTATAAAGTAGTGCAATGGGGTTTTGGCAATACCGTGCAAAACGACAGTTTGTTTCAATACCGGCAACCGGCAACAGATATATCGTCTGCTTTGTCGCGCGCGCAGGAGTATTTCGGGCTACAGAACCTTGGCGCAGTGATATTGGCAACTGATGGGCGTTTTAATGAAGGGATGAACCCGCTCTACCAGCAGCTGTCGTTACATAGTTCTCTTTATGCAGTGGCTATTGGCGATAGTGTGCAGCAAAAAGACGTAAGGGTAGCGAGGGTTTATGCAAACAAGGTTGTCACCATCAACAGCACGTTTGAGATCAGGGCAGATATTGTTGCCGATCTGTGCAAGGGTTACAACAATAGCGTGGTTATCAAAGAAGGGGAGAACATGCTTTCCTCCGTTCCTGTATCTGTTGCCAGTGATAAATATGACCGCTCAATATCTTTTACTGTAAAGGCCGACAAAGCAGGCCTGCACCACTATACGATCTCCATGCCCGAAGCTGAAGGGGAAATGAACCTGGCAAATAACCGCCGGGATATCTTTGTAGAAGTGGCGGAGGAAAAGAAGAGCATACTTATAGTCTCTGCTGCCCCCCACCCGGACGTGAACGCTATAAAGGATGCACTCAGCGGGATGGATGCTTACAAAGTCACGGTATGTGCAGCAGACAATTTCCCCTCATCGCTTAGTTCATACAATGTCATTATACTCCACGGGCTGCCATCGGTAAGGAACAAACTGGCAACCCAACTGCTGGCCGCGAATAAACCAATGTGGTTTATCCTTACCAATCAGACGGAGATCAAGGGTATCAACAGCTTGTCGCAATTGACCCACGCCAGCATTTCGGCTGGCGCACCACACGATGCGCTTGCAATGTTTGAACCGGCATTCACTACGTTCACCGTGCCGCAAAATATCCAGTCTGTTACCGATAAGATGCCCCCGCTGAGCGCTGCGGCAAACCTTGCTGCAGGACCAGGGGCAAACGTTTTGTTTTCGCAAAAGCCGATAGGGGCACAAGCACCCCTGTGGGTGTTGCAGCAGGGCAGTGTGCCTACGGCTATATTAGGGGGCGAGGGCCTGTGGCGCTGGCGGCTGTATGAATATAAGAACTTTAATGACCATACAGTAATTGACGAGTGCATCAGGCAAACGGTTGCTTTCCTCTGTGCAAACAATAACGAAAAGCCCTTTGGCGTATCCCTGCAGAAATACGTTTGGAGCGACCAGGAGTCTATATCTCTTAACGCCCACTTGCTGAATGCGAACAACGAACAGGTAAACACCCCCGATGTGCAGTTGACCATAACGGACAGCGCCGGCCGCAAGCAGAGTTTCTCTTTTGAGCGGGCGGGTACGGCCTATAATATTAATATAGGTGTTTGGGCCGGAGGCACTTATACTTATAGCGCACATACTACCTATAACGACAAGCAGTATTCAGCTAACGGCAGTTTTGTGGTAGAGAGCATTCCGCTGGAGCTAATGGAATCCGGGGCTGATTATCCGCTGCTCTATGGGCTTGCCCGGAAATACAATGGTGGGTTTGTTACTGCACGGAATGTATCATCCCTCTACGATAGCATTTCACACAACGACCGTATTAAGCCCGTGATCCAATCCAATACGGAGACGGTTCCACTTATTGACCGTAAATGGTATTTCTTTATTATCCTGTTATTGGCAGTTGCGGAGTGGTTGCTGCGCAAGTACTGGCTTGCACAATAAAGTTTAGCGCCTTGAGCAGCTAAAATTTATATCTTAACTTTGGCACCGTGAACCCGGAAAGTAAAATGGTCCGCTTGTATTTCCATCTATTTGGCAGCGCTGCCAGGAGGTATAGTATTGCTATTATTATAGTGATCAGCAGCCTGGGCCTCCATCCATATCACTGTGCCGCACAGGCCACACCGGATACAACACTCAATAATATTGTTGATGATACACTGCATGAAAGAAAAGCAGGGAAAGGCATTCAGGTGATTACCCCACGTGCAAACCCGGGTGATGATACCACTTCCATGATAATCGTGAAAAAAGGCCCGTTCCAGCCAAACCCTAAAAAGGCGGGACTCTACAGCGCACTCATACCAGGACTCGGGCAATTGTATAACCGCCAGTATTGGAAAATACCCTTAGTGTATGCCGGGATAGGTGTTGCAGGGTACTATTTCGTCAAAAATCTGACCGATTACCAATCTTTCCGAAAGGCATACATTGGCCGTATCGGTAATCCTTACCCTACCGACAAATATGTGGGACAATATACCATCGACCAACTGAACCAATATCAAAACGACGCCAGTAAGTTTCTTGACCTCACTGTACTGTTCAGCACGGTTGGGTACGCATTGGAGGTAATGGACGCTGTTGTCTCTGCCCATCTTAAGAATTTTGATATTTCGCGGGACATATCCCTGCATATGAAGCCGGTACCGGTTCCAAACGGCCTCGGTCTGGGGTTGGTAATGAATCTAAAATCGCGGCATGAGCGATAGCCGGGAAAGCACTTTTACGTTTTTTACTTTTTACTTTTTACTTTTGGCGTAATGGTATTTAATTCCCTGCAGTTTCTTGTGTTTTTTATGGTAGTATCCATTCTGTACTACCAGATTAAAAATCAGATGGGGCGTGTCTGGCTGCTATTGCTGAGCAGTTGCTATTTCTATATGACCTTTGTGCCGGTATATATACTCATACTGGGCTTTACAATTGTTATAGACTATATCGCCGGCATATTAATAGCCTCGTCTACTGCCAATAAAAAAGCCTGGCTCACCCTAAGTATCATTGCCAATGTAGGGATACTTGTGTTCTATAAGTATTTCAACTTCCTGCTGGGTAATATAGAGCCGCTGATCACGCAAGTTTTTCCGCACTACGAGTTGCCATATATGAATATCATACTGCCCATAGGTTTGTCCTTCCATACCTTCCAGGCTATGAGCTACACCATAGAGGTGTACCGGGGCAACCAAAAGCCGGAGCGCAATTTTGTGGTCTATGCGCTTTATGTGATGTATTACCCGCAATTGGTCGCAGGGCCTATAGAGCGGCCGCAGAATATGATCCACCAGTTTCACGAGTTTAAGGAATACCGGTGGGACAATGTAAAAGAAGGCCTGGCAAGAATGGCCTGGGGCTTTTTTAAGAAAGTGGTCATCGCAGACCGCGTTGCTGTAGAGGTGGATTATGCTTTTGCGAATCATCATTCCCTGTCTTCGTGGTCGCTTATGGCAGCGGCTATGCTTTACTCATTTCAAATCTATTGCGACTTCTCCGGTTATTCGGATATTGCACTTGGCGCTTCAAGACTCATGGGGATTACCCTCATGGAGAATTTCAATGAGCCATACAAATCAAAAAATATTACTGAGTTCTGGACGCGCTGGCACATATCGCTGTCCTCATGGTTCCGCGATTATGTTTACATACCGCTGGGCGGTAACCGGAAGGGTGAAGTGCGGAAGCGCATAAATGTATTTTTCGTGTTTCTGCTCAGCGGCCTGTGGCACGGCGCCAACTGGACATTTGTGGCCTGGGGCTCATTGCATGGCGCGCTGGTTACCCTGCTGCCCGGGAAAGGGAAAAAGGACCCGACAAAGAACCCCATAGCTGATGCGGTATTTATCTGTCTCAATTTTATCATTGTGACGTTCTTCTGGATATTCTTCCGGGCCAGTAATATCAAAACAGCGACAACCTATATCGCTGAGATATTCAGTTTTAAAGGCGGCCCTGCAAAGTTTGGCATGAATATCACTGAATTGCTTTTTTCAGTTTCGTTCATCATCATCATGCTTTTCAGGGAAAATAAATTCAAGAGCCATTTGATCCGCAAAGACATTTTCTTTACTGCATACCTTACCCTTATGGTGCTTATCTGTTACTTTTTTGGTGTGTTCGGTGAAAATCAATTTATCTATTTTCAATTTTAACGGTGAAAAAAGTATTCGCATACATGTGCTTGATTATTGGGTTCGGGGCGCTGGGTGTTTCCTCGGTTTCTAAAGTCATGCACAAAATATGGGATTGGAACAACTCTCACATCAACCGGTCTTCGTGGTGGTGCAAGCACAACAATATGGGTGGGGGCGACCTGGTGAAGCTGTCGTACCTGGATGATATAAAAAAATTCTGGGCGCTGAAAGATTACCAGTTTCCCAAAGCCATGGATAGTGGTAAGAAGAACATCAACCTTTATATCTATGGAGACAGCTACACAGAAGACCTGCCCGATTCTGTATTTGCGGGTGTGAGCGAATACCATTACAACACTAAGCTGAAACCGGAAACCTATGTTCTTGATACCGGTAAACGGAATATCCTGGTGATAGAAATAACGGAGCGGCTGGTCATGGAGTCGTTTAGCAGCACCGCCATATACAATGTGCTTAAAAGCAAAGAATCGGTAGAGTTTGCACCGGTAAAAAATGATGCAGCGCCGACAAAGACACCAGTGCCGGCACCTGCCCCGCAACGGAGGCCAAAGCCTACGCTTGTAG
Source organism: uncultured Bacteroidota bacterium (assembly GCA_903881585.1). GTDB lineage: Bacteria > Bacteroidota > Bacteroidia > Chitinophagales > Chitinophagaceae > Nemorincola. The sequence goes on from CAIRTW010000282.1 coordinate 6,850, forward strand.
CCAAAACCAATTATTCGCAGATCATCAACACCAACCTGGAATACGTATTGTTCGACTACCGGATCATCAATCGAATCCGGCAGTATAAAGCGGATATGAATTACAGCCTCTTTCATCACGCATCCGGCGATGTAGCTATTTCAGACAATGATCAATACATCTTTTTCAAACCTACGGTAGAGCAGGGCGGTACTTATAGCTGCTACACACCAATAGCAGATGCCGAGTTTAATAACACTATCGCCACACTCAATGAGATATATGACCACTACAAAAAAGAAGGTTTTGACGAGGTGTATTTTTCCATAATCCCGGGGGCCTCTACCATTTTGCAGCCCGACAACTATAATGGCCTCATACCGCGGCTCTATAGCAATAGTGCCTTGAAAATGCCCGTTATAGATGTCTATTCGATCTATAATAAAAGTCCTGACCCGGCGTCGCTTTACAGGAGAGGAGACACCCACTGGAACAACAATGGTATGCAGATATGGCTGGGGCTGCTGAATAATGAGTTGAGGAGGCAGAATGGGGAGCAACGATGAGGCGAAATTTTTTTATAAAAGAGGAAATTTGTAACTTTAACTATGGCAATGAAAGAAAAAAAGCAGAAAAAGATATACTACTTAACAAAGGCTATTACAGAGAGAGCCAGCAAAAAAGGGTTTATTGAAGCTTCTAAAAATGCAATGGCCGAAATGGGGTACGTTGTAATTGCACAAGGCGAATGGGTAGTGAAAAAATTCCCGGACGGCACTTTTGTTAAGATATCTCCGATAAAGCAAATAAACTTACCAAATGGCATCCTCTTCGACTAAAAATCCGGATGCTCACCTAAGGATGCGTGTTTTTGCCGGGCCAAATGGCTCAGGGAAAAGTACCGTAATAAAATATCTAAAAGATTATAGAATAAATAATAAAGAACCGATAGATTTTGGAGTTTACATTAATGCCGATGATATTGCAAGAAAATTAAGAGAAGATGATTTTTCTTTTGATCACTACGGTGTTTTTCCGTTACCAACGCAGAGTTAACTCAGGTTGCATTATCCTCAGGTCTTATAAGCGATGACTTTGACGAAACTGCCTTTAAAAAATCTTATTCGCTCAGAAGCGGCATCATCAGACTGAAAGGTGAAAAATCAGATGAACGGCTTGCCCAGATTATAGCTGATTTTTTACGGAAAAAATTTTTGAAAGAAAAAAGGAAATTCTCTTTTGAAACAGTTTTCTCCCATCCCTCAAAACTGGACATTATGCGGGAAGCCGCGAATAATGGCTACAAAGTTTACCTCTATTTTGTGTCAACAGAATCTGCTGATATTAATAAATACCGGGTCGCGTTAAGAACACAAAGAGGTGGGCACAATGTTCCAAATGATAAAATCGAAAGTAGGTATTATCGTTCTCTGGATCTTTTATATGATGCTGCACAAATAGCTTATCAGGCTTTTCTTTGGGATAATTCTATTGATGGAGAGGATGCGAAATTGTTTGCCCACTTCAAGAAAAATGGCGATAAGAAGAAGTGGGACAAAAAAAGTAAGAAAGATATTCCGAACTGGTTTAAAAAATATTACTCTGCAAAAGTTAAGAAGTAGTGTTTCTTACACGCAAACTCAAAATCAGTTTTCTTCCTCATTTTCCGCAAAAAACTTCTTACCTTTTCCCTATAAAAAAGTACTATGAGTTCATTAAGCCAGCTTGCTGAGTCAATGACGGGATCTGAGATCGTGAGGCTCGGTAACGAGATAAGCCGCCGTGTGCAGCAGGGGGAAAAGATATACAACTACACAATCGGTGATTTTGATCCCCAGATATTCCCGGTTCCAGCATTGCTGGAGGAGCTTATCATTGAATCGTACCGGCAAAAAAATACGAGCTATCCGCCTGCTGATGGCAATTTGGAATTACGGGAGGCGGTGTCAAAATTTGTTCAAAGAAATGACTCCGTTCATTATGCGCTCAACGAGATACAGATAGCCTCCGGTGGCCGCCCACTGATCTATGCTGTGTTTAAAACCATTGTAGATAAGGACGACAAAGTGATCTACGCTGCCCCATCCTGGAATAATAACCACTATACCGGTATGAATAGCGGCGGGCATTGCGTGATAGAGGCTTTCCCGGAAAACAACTTTATGCCTTCGGCGGCGGATATAGCGCCACATATACCCGGCGCCACATTGCTGTGCCTTTGCTCTCCGCAAAATCCTACTGGTACCGTTATGCAGAAAGAGACGATGGAAGGGATCTGCGACCTGGTACTGGAAGAAAACAAGAAACGGACCGGTAAAGAAAAGAAACTCTACCTGATGTTTGACCAGATGTATTCATTGCTTACATACGGTGATACTAAGCATTACCATCCCGTTGCCCTTAGGCCGGCGATGAAAGACTATACAATATCCGTTGATGGCATTTCTAAATCATTTGCCGCTACCGGCGTAAGGGTGGGGTGGGCTACCGGCCCTGCAAATGTGATCGGTAAGATCAGGGCATTGCTTAGCCACACTGGCGGATGGGCGCCTATGGCCGAGCAAAAGGCAACTGCCAGATACCTGGTGCAGTATGATGCGATCGATCAGTTCCTGGAGCAGTTCAAAACAGGCCTTTACGAACGCCTGCTGGCGATATACCGGGGACTGATGGCCATGAAAGAAAAAGGGTTGCCGGTTGACTGCATTGCTCCGCAGGCTGGCATTTATCTTACTATTAAGCTGCCGCTAGCCGGGAAAACCGCAAACGGAACGCTGCTGGAAACGCAAAAAGATGTAACCGAATACCTGCTTAATAAGGCGAGGCTGGCAATTGTGCCGTTCTATGCTTTTGGCGCTGGTGATAGCTCACCCTGGTACCGGATGAGCGTGGGCACATGCGTGTTATCCGAAATTCCGGAAATGCTGGCGCTCCTTGAAAACGCACTGCAGGAATTGTCGTAATTTGCGCATCTGACATGAAAAAACTACTCTTTATACTGCTTTTGCTTGCCGGGCAAATCAGTACTTATGCCCAGCACAAATCTGACGTGGAGCGGCAGCATCTCAAAGGAGATGTGAAAAAGCTCACTGAAAAAGAATACAACGGCTCCGGCGACAGCCTGATGTGGAAAAGCGTGAGCAACTTCAATGATACGGGCAACCAGGTGGACTTCTATACCTATTCTCCTGAAGATGTTTTGCTATCCAGGTCTATTTACAACTATAATGACTCCACCGGAAAGCTCATTGATATAAAAAGGTTCAAAGCGGATGGAACACTGAACGTAAAAACCACGTATAAATACGATTTTAAGGGCAATGTCATTGAGGAGAATAACTTCGATCCCCAAAGTGTGTTGTTCATGACCGCCAAATCAAGGTTTGATCCGAAGGGCAACCGAATGGTAAAAGATTGCCTCAACGAATTCGGTATATTGTTTCTGAAAACTAATTACACATACGACAAGAAGGGACATAATATTGAGGAGAAGGAATACGACTCTCACCACAGCCTGAAATTTACCACCAGCTATGACTATGAAAATTTTGACAGGAATGGCAACTGGCGCAAACGAACTACCTATAAAAACGATGTACCTAATTCTGTCACTGTCAGGGAAATTGAATACAATTAGTTTGGTGCAACCCCGCCTTAAATGCCAGTAAAATCACAGCAGGCTAATTTTTTGCCAACAATATGAGAACAGCCGCATTATTCGTTATTGTATTGGTCCTGTTGGCTGCGCCGCACATATCTATGTGCCAGGTTGTAAATGACCTTACGGAGCAAAAGCTCGCGGGCAAAGTAAAGTCGCTGACAGAATATACATTCAAGCTACGGCGGGTGCATGGCAAAACACAAAAAGAGTACAGCGGCAAGGTCCACTCTGTTTTTAACCAGGCAGGTAATAAGGACAATGATTATACCTACAATGCAGATGGGAGCCTGGAAAGCTCAACGGTATTTAACTATGGCAAGGGCGGCGTACTGGAGCAGGAAGATGGCTACAATGGCGATGGTAGCCCGGAGTACACCAATATCTACAAAAGTGACAAAGACGGCAATTTTACCATCATCAAACTGTTTGATGGAGCGGGTAACCTGTTTCTGAAAACCGTTTGCGATTATGATAAGGATGGCAACGAGACTGCCGAGATCAACTATACCCAGGAAATGGAGCGCGAGAAACTGAGGGATGCGGTGCTGAATAAGACCATATGGCAGCACGATAAGGACGGGAATGCTACCAAGGAGCAGTACCTGGAAGGCGACAGCGCCATAATACGCACTGCTTATTTCACCTACGATGGTAACGGGAATGTTGCAGAGCGCATCAACTCGGAAAATGGTTTTAAATTAAAGACCACTTATAAGTATGACGGTAATGGCAACCCGGTAGAAGAAACGCAATTTGATGCCGGTGGCAAGACCATAACAAAGATCACGACAGTGTATGATGAGAAAGGGAGCGCCCTGGAACAAACCTACCTTGACAAAGACAATCGCCTGCAGACCCACATTGTTTTCACGATCACTTACGACCAACAGGGCAACTGGATAAGAAAAGTGCAGACCAACAATAACAAGGTGGTGATGATCACAGACCGGGAGATAACGTATTATTAGCGTGAATACCTGTACGGATCGGCTAACTATTATTGAAAAAAGCAGCAGCAGCCCTTTGCTTACTATCAATAATAAAACCAGTCAGTCCGCCTATAACAGGGCCGTAAACCAGCCACCAGTTATCATAGGTACAAGTAACAACGAAAATACCCATAAAAAACCCTGATGCCAAACCAAAAAATACTGTCCTCCCGCTGGGTTCGGCATGTACTTCACTCGTGTTTTTTATATTTATCGTATTGCAATTGCTGCAAAGTAAGTTGATGGCATCGGAATTAAAATAACCACGCAGATGCTCCCTGGAGTTAAAGACTATATTAAAATAGACTTTTTTCTTGCACTTTTCACAACAACGACTGTACAGACGCATAGATTTATATTGAAAATCGCATTATGAAATTAAGTAAAGACCGTTATATTTCTATAATTATTTCCAGATCGGGTAAAAAACAGCTTCAGTATTGTTTACAGCTAAACTTACCGATATACTTAAATGACTGCACGATCGTGCGGTTTAAAAAAAAGAATGGCCTGAAATAAAATAATCCGTTTTGTTATCCTAAAAAGTATATTTTTGCAGCATAAAATTTAAACGCATTATTCTATGTCTGAAATTGCAAATCGCGTTAAGAAAATTATCGTGGACAAACTGGGTGTTGATGAATCAGAAGTAACACCTGAGGCAAGCTTTACCAATGACCTCGGCGCTGACTCTTTGGATACCGTAGAGCTGATCATGGAATTCGAAAAAGAATTCAACATCTCCATTCCCGATGAACAGGCTGAAACCATCACTACTGTTGGCCAGGCTATTGCTTACCTGGAAGAACACGTAAAGTAATTTTACTAACCCACTCTGTAACTGGAAAATCGTTCGATGAACATAACGTTAAAACGCGTTGTCGTTACGGGACTTGGTGCCCTGACGCCATTAGGCAATGACATTCCGTCCTATTGGGATTCATTGATCAATGGAGTTTCGGGAGCCGATTTCATTAAGCAATTTGACGTAACCAAGTTCAAAACGAAATTCGCGTGTGAAGTAAAGAACTTCAACCCGGAGAATTTCTTTGAACGCAAGGATGCGCGCAAGCTCGACCGTTTTTCGCAGATGGCACTTGTTGCCGCCGATGAGGCCGTTCGCGCAGCAAGGCTTACAGAAGAGGGTATAGACCACGACCGTGTGGGTGTTATCTGGGGTTCAGGTATTGGTGGTATGATCACCTTCATCGAAGAGATGAAGAACTTCGCATCTGGTGATGGTACGCCACGCTTTAACCCTTTCTTCATTCCCAAGCTTATATTGGATATTGCCGGTGGCCATATATCTATGAAGTATGGTTTCCGCGGGCCTAACTTTTCTACCGTAAGCGCCTGTGCATCTTCTACCAATGCAGTCATTGATGCGCTCAACTATATTCGTCTCGGCAAGGCCGATGCGTTTGTGTGTGGTGGTTCTGAAGCTGTTGTTACCGAAGCAGGTATAGGTGGTTTTAACGCCATGAAAGCCTTGTCTGAACGCAATAATGAGCCGCAGACTGCAAGCCGTCCGTTCGATCTGAGCCGTGATGGCTTTGTACTTGGGGAAGGCGCAGGAGCGATAGTGCTGGAAGAATACGAACACGCCAAACGCAGGGGAGCAAAAATCATTGCAGAAGTTGCCGGTGGCGGCCTCAGTGCAGATGCCTACCATCTTACAGCGCCACACCCTGAAGGGCTGGGCGCGTATAATGTAATGAAGAGCGCACTTGCTGATGCCGGCCTGAAACCGGAAGACATTGATTATATCAACGTACACGGCACATCGACACCGCTGGGTGATATCAGCGAGATAACAGCCATTCAGCGCGTTTTTGGTGAGCATGCTTATAATCTCAATATCAGCTCTACCAAGTCTATGACCGGGCACCTCTTAGGAGCTGCAGGGGCTATAGAGGCTATTGCAAGTATACTGGCTACTGTGCATGATGTTATTCCACCTACCATCAACCACTTTACAGACGATCCATCGTTCGACCCACGTCTGAACTTTACTTTCCTGAAAGCCCAGAAGCGCGTAGTAAATGCCGCACTGAGCAACACTTTCGGTTTTGGCGGGCACAATGCTTCCGTTATCTTCACAAAACCATCTGAGTAGTTTTGCGGCGCCTCCTCAATCGCATCTTCAACTCATCGTCCCCCGACAAGCAATTGTTGCTGCAATTAGAACATCTGTTAGGCTTCACGCCGAAGCATATAGCGTATTACAGGCTTGCCTTGATGCACCGCTCCAAACCAGAGGAGGTAACCGACAGCAATGAACGGCTTGAATTTCTGGGTGATGCCATACTGGGCGCAATAGTTGCCGAATACCTCTTCAAAAAATATCCATACCAGCCGGAAGGCTACCTCACAGAGTTGCGCTCAAAGATCGTGCGCCGCGAAACCATGAATAATGTAGCCCTGCGCATGGGCCTCAATAAGTTGGTACAATATAACCAAAACGACCGTGGCCTTAGCCGCAGCCACATCTTTGGCAACGCGCTGGAAGCCCTGATAGGTGCGGTTTACCTTGATGTAGGCTTCTCCAAGACCCGCGACTTCATACTCAACCAGCTCATCCGTGCCTACATAGACCTGGATACCATGGAGAGCACCGACACCAACTATAAAAACCAGCTCCTCAGCTGGGCGCAGCGTAAAGGCCGCACCCTCACATTCGATACTCTCGATGAGAAAATGGAAGCCACCCGCAAACTATTCACAGTAGGCATTATGCTGGATGGCGAGCTCATAGCCAGCGGCAGCGGCTACAACAAAAAAGAAGCAGGGCAAGTAGCTGCTAAGAATGCGCTGGAGAAGTTAGAAGCAATTTGAAAATCGTGTTGCATATTGCCATCCCGATGGCAATATGCGGACTCTGGCAGGTTCCGCGTAGTCTGCATTTTGCAGGACTGACAGGAACTGTGGATAGCGCTACCGTAAAATAATCCCTCCCAATTCGGAAAAATCCCTATATTTACGACCCCAAACATAATTAATAATATAGACATGAAAAAGATGCGCGTTTTTATGATCACTATGCTGGTGACTATCGGCTTTTGCAGCACACTAATTTATACATCATCATGCAAGAAGTCTACATGCAGCGGGGTTGTTTGCCAGAACGGAGGCTCGTGCAACAATGGATCCTGTACTTGCCCCTCTGGTTATAGCGGTACTAATTGCCAAACCGCAACTACCAGTAATGTGGCGTATATGAATAATACATTTACTCCGGTCACCATCGTAATAAATGGCTCTCTAGCTACGATACCTGCGGGCGCCACCGTATCATTTAAAGGGAATTACGGCACTTTGGCTTCGGGTACCGCAACTACATCGGGTTCCACTCCACTTGGTGTACTTAGCGGTGGAGGATCAGTGGGGCAGTCCATATACTGGCAGCTGAATAATAAGTTCCCGGTAAGTGGTACCGTTACCGATACCCTGAATGTAGGTGCGAGCTATTTTTACCTGTCCATTGTGAATAACAGTACTTTCAGTATCATTAATTACACTGTGAACAGCGAACTGGTAAGCGGTGCGTTTGCCGTAACTGCCTCTATTCCCAACAATGGCCAGACATATGGCCTGGGTTATTACCTGGCGTATCCTAATTCCAATGTGAAGGTTACTTACAGCGATGGCCATACTGCCACTTTAAGCAGCTTTTCGCTTCCATTTGCCAATAACCAGCAGTATACAGCTAGTTTTTAGCAGAATCAATTTGAAAATTTGAAAATGTGCAACTTTGAAAATTGTGTTGCGTATGCTTGATTGGCCTTTCTTTAAAAGATAAGTCGCTGTTTAAAAAGGCGAGAGCCACTAATGGGTTTGTTTCGTGAAATGATGAGATAGACCTATCGCATGATACCCTGTATCTTGAGGCGAAAATTATTGCCTGATAATACTATATCTCCACTGGAGCGAGTGTATAGCCAAGCCTTGTATGTAGGAGACTCGTGGCTTTAGAATTCAGCCAGCTTGCAACTTGCGTTTAAAGAATTTTCTTTTTGGCAATAATCACTTGGTCAGACAATTCAGGTTGTGATAGATTCAAAAACCAATCTGTGGATTTATAATGTATAGTAAAAGAGTTGTGGATAGCATTTCGCAGTATTATTTCTAAATTGGAAAGCAGCGGATAAAATGATTCTGAAACCTGCAAATTAAGCCGGTAGTATTCGATTGCTTTCTCTTTATGTAAGGGAAACATGTTGTAATAGGTAGATAGTCTTCTTTCAGAAAAGAGCTGTTCTAAATCCGTTAATTTCATTGTTTGCATGCGTATTTCATTACGAATCTAAAACAATTAGCGTATTTTTGCATTGCGATACCCGGTAAATCCTCTCTCCCCAAGTGGGATGATGAAACCGGGTTTTTGTTTTTTATAAGCGTGAATGTCTCCACTAGCGATAGTGTTCCGAAGGATAACTCGTGCCTAAACAATTTAACCAGCCGGTAACTGGAATTCTCGCGCTGGTCTATATCTCCAGAAGTGTTTTCACCGGATCCTTCCCAAACAACATCAATTCCGGGCTCTCCAGCAACTCCTTCACCCGCACCAGGAAGCCTACAGACTCACGTCCATCAATAATACGGTGGTCGTAGCTTACCGCCAGGTACATCATCGGGCGTATCTCTACCTTGCCATTAATGGCAACGGGGCGGTCTTGTATCTTGTGCATTCCCAGTATTGCGGACTGGGGTATGTTGATAATAGGCGTGGACATCAGCGAGCCAAACACGCCGCCATTGGTGATCGTGAATGTGCCACCGGCCATTTCATCGGGGCTTAATTTATTGTCGCGGGCTTTTTTGGCAAGCTCCACTACTTTGTTTTCTATATCGGCCATGCTCATGCTCTCGGCATTGCGTATCACAGGTACTACCAGGCCCTTAGGCGCAGACACAGCTATGGAAATATCACAATAGTCATGGTACACAATAGCATCGCCATCTATGTAGGCATTCACTGCGGGCCATTCCTGCAACGCTATGCAGCAGGCCTTGGCAAAGAACGACATAAAGCCCAGGTTCACACCATGGCTTTCTTTAAACGAATCTTTGTACTGCTTGCGGATATCCATGATACGCGTCATGTCCACCTCGTTGAAGGTGGTGAGCATTGCTGTGCTGTTCTTAGCTTCTACAAGGCGTCGGGCTACGGTTTTGCGTAGGTTACTCATTTTGTCGCGGCGCTCCTCGCGTGTATTTGCGGTATCTCCGCCTTTACGGCCCGGATGGGCTATTGCTTCCAGCACATCCTGCTTCATAATGCGGCCTTTGGTGCCTGTGCCCTTCACGTCGGCCGGTGTTACCTGCTTATCGCTCATTATGGCTTGGGCCACAGGAGTAGCCTTTACATCAGCCTGCGGAGTTTTGGGGGTATCGGCAGCACCCGGCTTTTCCTCTTTTTTAGGAGCTTCCGTTTTAGGAGCTTCCGTTTTTGGTGCGGCAGCGGGTGCTGGCTTGTCTGCTCCTTCCGGCTTTGCAGCGGTTTCATCTATAGAGCAGGCAAGGTCGCCAATATTCAATGTAGCGCCTTCCTGTGCTTTTATATGCAGTAATCCCGCTTGCTCGGCATTAAGTTCAAAAGTTGCCTTTTCTGATTCCAGTTCGCAGAGTACTTCATCCCTGTTTACATAATCGCCTTCTTTCTTCAGCCACTTTACAAGTGTCACTTCACTTATTGATTCACCTACGGTAGGAACTTTTATATCTATCATTGTTCGTATTATTTGCTACGGGCTGCAAAATTACAATGATTAATTGAGGTGCGTAAAATATTATTTAAAATGTCTAATGTTTTGAATAAACATTAAAAAGAGTAATCATTATGCCAGACAAAACGCCGATAGACCCGATCCAGAAAATGAACATCCATTTTATCATTTCTGCCTTAGTGTCGGCAATCTTAGCTTCTAATTTTGCAACATCTTCTTTTGTCATAACAGTAGTCATTATCAGCAAAATAACAAAAAAACACCTCTTAGCCTGCCAGCCAGATACCCAGCCTGCACAGCAACAGTCCAACGATAACACTAAGCCCCGTATAAACAATAGCCATTGTCGATTGCCCCTTCCCCATAAGGTTCACATTTTCAAGGGCAAACGTAGAGAAAGTAGTAAAGCCGCCGCAAAAACCCGAGGCAAGCAACAAATACAAGCCCTCTTGCCCCTCGTTATACCAATGAAAGCGTCCGGCTAGCCCGAACAAAACACCAATGATCAGCGATCCCAGGATATTAATAGTAAAAGTGCCATAAGGAAAAGGGCAGACCACCATTTTCCCCACAAGAAAGCTCAACCCATACCGGGCCATACTCCCAACTGCACCGCCAGCACCAACTAATAAGAAATTACGGAACATAGAGCCAAGTTAGTCAATATCTGGCATTTACCCACAGTGTCACAAGGCTTCAATTTTCAAATTATCTAATCAACCCAATCACACACAAACACATTGGTATCATGACCGCCGCCATTGTTGCGGTTGGAGCTGAATATGAACTTCTTCCCATCAGGCGAGAACATGGGGAATGCGTCAAAACTGCCATCGTGGCTTATGCGCTCCAGCCCGGTGCCATCCAGGTTGATGAGGTATAAGTTGAAAGGAAATCCACGCTCATACTCATAGTCTGAAGCAAAAACGAGTTGCTTACCATTTGGGGTAAATGCGGGTGCCCAGTTGGCTTTGCCCAGCTTTGTTACCTGGTGTGCGTCACTGCCATCGGCGTTGGCTACAAACAGTTCCATGTGTGTGGGCATCACCAGTCCCTGTGCCAGCAGGTCTTTATATTCTTTTACATCTTCCGGAGTAGTGGGGCGTGATGCACGCCAAACTATTTTTTTGTTATCTGGCGAAAAGCACGCGCCGCCATCATAGCCCAGTGTATTGGTTATCTGCTTCACATTCTTGCCATCAATGTCCATGGTGTAGATGTCAATATCTCCATTGCGCATGCTGGTGAAAATGATCTTCTTACCATCGGGCGATATGGTCGCTTCTGCATCATAGCCCGGGGTGCTCGTAAGGCGCTTTGTGATATTGCCTTTAAGATCAGCCTCAAAAATATCGTAGCTGTCATACACGGGCCAAACGTATTTTTTGATCACCTTGCGGTCTGGCTCTGCCGGACAAGTGTCCATTGCCAGGTGGGTTGATGCATAGAGGAAATGCCTGTGGTCGGGCATCAGGTAGGCGCATGTGGTGCGGCCCTTGCCGGTGCTTACGCGCGTATAATTGAATTTTTCGTCTTCAGATTTTGGCAGCGAGCCGAAAAATATCTGGTCGCAATTCACGCCTTCATTCGGGTTTCTGCGCTGAAAGGTGATATGTTCATTGTCGAAACCAAAATAAGCCTCGGCATTATCGCCACCGGTAGTGAGCTGGCGCATGTTCTTAAAGTGCTTTTCATCAGGGTAGGCGAGCGGTTTTTGTTCCTGCGCTTTCAGCAATGATGATGTCAGTAAAAAAAGCGTGGTAAACTGTATGCGCAGGCCAGTAGCAGTAATATTCATAAGCATGTGTGTGGCCGTAAAATTAATCCAACCGTTAGGGATTAAGGCTATTTAACACACTTGCATTGTCAGGGAAATGTAAATAGTTACCTGGCCTGGGTGGCAATTTTATCCAGTTTTTTTATCAGGTCTTTCACCGCAAGCGACTGCTTATCATTTTCTTTGTTGTCAAAAAACTGCTTTTTCACCAGCGTTTTTTCTTCCAGTTTTTTCCGCATTTCTTCCGCGGTGTCCATATACGCCACTATCTTTATTTCTCTTTTGTCTATTTTAGCAAGGCCGGCAAAGAGTTTTTTATTGGCCTTTACATAGTCGGTATATGCACCCATGGTTGTATTATAAGCATTGATGCCGTCCTGGTATTCTTTTACACGATCAGGATATTGGCCTGTGAATACCGTATCGTTGTTATTCCATTTGCGGTACTGCTCCAGTGTTCGCAGGTTTTTCTTATACAGGTCCAGCAATACTACGTATGTTTTCTGGCGCGCATCTATCAGTGTAGTAACGGTATCGTAATATGCGAGATAATATTTTTGCAGTGTGTCGGCCTTATGGTACTTCAGATCTTTGAACTTGTTGCTCCATAGTATCACTTCATCATCGTAGTTGTCGTGCATATTGATGCGGGATATAGTTTCCTGCAGCAGCGCTGAGTCAGCCATTACAATATCCTGCCCCAGGGAGTCGAGCCGGTTTTTGTTCTCTGCCTGGCGGGCTTGTATGACCAGGTCCAGGCTGTCCATTCTTTTTTGTATATCGGCATACCGGTTTTTGCGTGTGCGAAAAGAATCTGTCAGTACGATCATTTCCGGAGCATCGCTTCGCTTCTGCGTTTTGGCGGCAGCAATATCATCTATTTTGCCTGCGCTAAGCCCGCGTTTCCGGTCATTTGCATCACCTGATCTCTTCTTTATTTTGGCGTACTTAGTGTTTGCCTGGTTGCTGTACTTGGTGCATTGGGCTATGATGCGCTTGTCATCGGCTTTTATAGCCTGTATGTATTTCCTGGCCTCCTGATTCTTGGTCTTATTTTTTTTCTTCAGGTCGCTGTATTGGCCCGGAAAGCTCTTCTTTTGTTCTTTTATATAGCTCTGTGATTTTGTAAGCACAGTTTGTGCATCGTTTATCAGGAGCATGCCTGTTTCTATAGTGCTGTCGGTAAGCGCTTTCTCCACCTCGGCGGTTGCCTGGTATATCTGCTTCACCGCCAGTATCACCGGGAAGCGGCTGTTGTATTTGTAAGCGCGGTCTGCAAATTCAAATATCTTCTGTTTTTCCTCGAGGTCGCTGATGCGGGTAAGCTCGGGATTGCTCTGGTCTGGCTTATTGTATTTTTTATTGAAAGCCATTATGGAACTGTCACCGGTTTCAAATACCGCCATAGGCATCAGGGAGTCTGTAAGCTGCCATATAGGGTCTGTAGGTATATGCTTCATGCGAAACACGAGCGGATCCTGCATAAAGTATTGCGGGTCATACTGGAAACGGAATTTCAATTTCCGGGCAGACCATGAATGGCGGTGCAGGATCTTGTTCACTATTTTCATTAATTTGTTAGGCTCCTGCACCAGGCCACCGGCACCCCATGTGGGGTCTGCCAGCTGCCATCTACCGTCTATCATCACAGCGCACCACATATGGCGGGGTATATACAACTTATCGCCGTTGTCAAATATCCAGTCTTTTGCATAGCCCTCTATGTTCACTGCTTTAAGCCCTGCTTCGCGGCACATACTGGTAAAGAGCATGGCATATCCTTCGCATACTGCTTTTCGGTTTTTGAGCGCACGCTCTGCCTGTTTGTCTTTATCCGGCTTGCCTTTTTCCAGTGCTACGGCGTCATACTTTATGTTGTGCGTTATCCAGTTATATACTGCGTTCGCTTTCGTCTTTTCGGTTGGCTCCGCATCACAGAGGTAGTGGGCAAGGTCCCGGAAGTTCTGGCATTCGCCCTTTGGGGCGGTAAGGCCAGTGGCGGTATCTGTCTGTGCGGTGCAGGTAAAAGAGATAGACAAAACCTGGAGGAGAATAAGTAGCTTTTTAGTCATAGGGCCTGATGGTAATATTAAATATGTTTTTGCAGTGCAAAATTAATCCTTTTAGGTATTGCTGGTTATAAATATAATGGTTTCATAAATGAAAAATAATGGCTTCTAGCGCGATTAGTGTTTTTATTTTTGCCAGACACCAAGCCTTATTTCAAACAAACAGGCTGGAACATTGTGATAATGCTCCGGAAGTCCGGATGTGTCTTTCAGATCGAACATGCCCAGGAAATGAAAACCTGCGTTTTGATAGTATGCTATCAGCCTCAAATTGTTTCCCAGGGTATCTAACCGCACAAAATCTTTATTGTTGCTCTTAGCATACACCCTGGCCCAATTGGTAATAATGGAAACAAAGTCTTTGCCCCTGAAATCAGGATTGGTGGCTATGCGATGGATGTATACAGCAGCGTCTTTGTTCCGCTCCTCCCATATCTGCTCATCGCTGAAAGTTGTAGCCCAAACGCAGGCTACTTCGCCATCAATGACCAACTTCCATTGCCTGTTCTCATAGATCTCTTGTTCCACGAGCGCTCTTTCGAAATCCGGCCAGACAACAACAGTATGCTTCGATCTTTGGTAGGCCGATGCCAGGCTATATAGCCTGAATATTTCCGGAATGTCAGCAGCTACAGAATTTTCTATTTTCATTTTGTTTCTTGATGCCATAAAACTAATTCAACTCTCCACCACAATGGTATAATTTTGCTGTACTATCTTATTATGGCCGATAATCAGAACACTTTAATTACATCTTGTTGCATTGCAGGCGGCGGACCGGCTGGCATGATGTTGGGTTTTTTGCTTGCCCGTGCTGGCATTGATGTTATTGTGCTGGAAAAACACGCCGACTTTTTCCGCGATTTCCGTGGCGACACAATACACCCCTCCACCTTTCAGTTAATGTACGAGCTGGGCCTGCTCGATGAGTTTCTGAAAGTGCCTCACCAGGAGATCATAAAATTCAGTGCAGTTTTTAACGGTATAACATTGCAGATCGCCAATTTCAGTCATCTTAATGTTGCCAAGCCCGTACTTGGCCTGATGCCGCAATGGGATTTCCTGAAATTCCTCCAACAGCAGGCTGCTGCGTATTCCGGCTTTAAGCTTGTAATGAATGCGGAGGTTAAAGACATAGTAAGAGAAAACGGCAGGGTAACTGGTTTAACTGTATCATCAGATCAAGGGCCGATGCAGATAACTGCCGATATAGTAATAGCTGCGGATGGCCGGCGCTCCATATTGAGAGAGAAAGCTGGGCTTAAAGTAATATCCTCAGGTGTGCCCATAGACGTGCTATGGTTCCGGGTTTCCCGGCTCGCAAGCGACCCATCGCAAATATTGGGGCGCTTCAACTTTGGCAAGATCATGGTGATGCTAGACCGCGAAGAATACTGGCAGTGCGCCTATGTTATAGAAAAAGGAGGCTACGAAAAAATACATCAGCATGGCCTGGAATCGTTCCGGAATGATGTTGTGCAGGTTGCGCCTTTTTTGCAAGGCAGAGACGGAGAGCTAAAGACATGGGATGATATAAAGCTGCTTACCGTGGACATAGACCATCTCGAAACATGGTACACCGATGGGCTGCTATGCATTGGTGATGCCGCACATGCTATGTCGCCTATAGGCGGGGTAGGGATAAACCTTGCCATACAGGATGCTGTGGCTGCTGCAAACATCCTGTATAACCCATTGAAAGAAAAAAAACAGATCAACACAGAACTACTGAGATCAGTGCAAAAAAGGCGAACACTGCCTACGTGGTTTATACAAAAGCTGCAAATAACTATTCAAAACAATGTTATCAAGGGCCGCCTGGCAGGTAAGAAAGACATTAAGCCGCCCATCTTCATGCGGTTGATAAACTTATTCCCTATACTGCAACGGCTGCCTGGCAGGGCAGTGGGCATAGGCATAAGGCCAGAGCATATTCACACGCCTGATACTCGATCCAGCACAAAATAAATGAACGTACTTGCATAAAGTACCGAATACTTTTTTACCTTGAATATCCAATTGGTGCGATATGTCAAACAGGAGAAGGTTTGTGAAGTTTTCATTGTTATCCGGCGCGGCGCTGCTGGCAGGTAAAAATTTGTTTGCAAAAGCAGATAAAGGCGATAAAAAGTACAATACCATAAAGGACGAACCGGTAGTGATCTCCACGTGGGACTTTGGAAAGGTGGCAAATGCCGGGGCCTGGGATATATTGAAAAAAGGTGGCAGGGCGCTGGATGCTGTGGAAGCAGGCGTGATGATACCCGAAGCTGACCCTAAAAACCAATCTGTAGGCCTCGGCGGTAGGCCAGACCGGGATGGTCGCGTAACACTCGATGCCTGTATCATGGACGAAAATTACCGGTGCGGCTCCGTAGCTGCCTTGGAGCACGTGGTACATGCTATTTCGGTTGCGCGCATGGTGATGGAGAAAACACCTCACGTAATGCTGGTGGGCGATGGTGCAACACAATTCGCCCTAGCGAATGGTTTTAAGAAAGAGAATCTGCTCACTCCCAAAAGTGAGGGAGAATGGAAGGATTGGTTGAAAACATCGAAGTATGCACCACAGAAAAACATAGAGAATGTGTTACCCGGCGGTGAGTTCAACCACGACACTATAGGCATGGTGGCTATGGACAAAAGCGGAAACCTGAGCGGCGCCTGCACCACCAGCGGCATGGCGTATAAGATGCATGGCCGCGTGGGCGACTCACCGATAATAGGCGCGGGCCTGTATGTGGACAACGAGATAGGCGCAGCCACCAGCACCGGGGTAGGGGAGGAGGTGATACGAATAGTGGGCTCTCACCTTGTAGTAGAACTGATGCGGCAGGGACTGGAACCCGAAGATGCCTGCAAAAGGGCCGTAGAGCGTATAATATCACGCAATCCTGAAATGGCGAAACAGGTGCAGGTAGGCTTTTTGGCGCTTAATAAAAGTGGCGCATATGGGGCCTATGCCCTGCAAAAAGGTTTTTCCTACTCTGTGAGAAGCGGAAAAGTGGAAGAGGTGTTTCAGTCAAAATACTTCTACGAAGAACCGCAGAAATAGCAATTCAAATTCCAAAGAATAAATTCCAAATTCCAACCCCGTTCTTCCTGAGTTTAGTTGAAGGACGCCAAAAACAATTCCCAATTCCAAAAATGATCCTCGAGATTTGTGCTTTTAATATCCAATCGTGTGTGGTGGCTGCAAAAGCAGGTGCCGGGCGTATAGAGTTATGCGTAGATCCGTTGCAGGGCGGCACAACGCCTAGTTACGGGCTGGTGCGCTATGCTCTTGATAAAATAGCCATCCCCATATTTCCTATGGTGCGGCCACGCGGAGGTAACTTTGTTTATGACGCGGATGAACTGGAAATAATGAAGAAGGATGTCATCAGCTTTCGTGAGCTCGGTTGCCCCGGTATAGCCACCGGCATCCAGTTGCGGGATGGGCGGATAGATGTGGAGCTGCTCAGCCGGTTGGTGGAATGGGCACATCCTATGAACGTTACCTGCCATAAAGTATTTGATACAACCCCAAATGCTTTTGAGGCGCTGGAAGATGTGATAACTGCTGGTTGCAGCCGCATACTTACATCGGGCCTGCACAAAACTGCTGTTGAAGGCGCTGGTGTTATTGCGGACCTGGTTGCCCAGGCTGGAGGTCGCATCACTATTATGGCGGGAGGTGGTGTTAGATCATCCAACATTACTCAATTGGTCAGCCAAACCGGGGCCGCTGAATATCACAGCTCAGGATTAGTGGCAAGGGGGGTAAATCATATCGCCGATGAAGAAGAGATCAAGCTGATAGTAAAAATTCTCAGGTAGGCAGGTGTGCCACACCTGCCAGCCGTTATTAAAACAAATTTTCATGAAAAAGATCACCGTCATTTTATTATTATTCCCGCTGCTAGTATCCGCACAGGATAAGCTCACTGAAGCCAACTACCGCATTTATTCAGTGAAAGCTGGTAAGGAAATTGGGCTAAAAGATATTGTGACCGACATGGCCGCAAACGATGTATTGTTCTTCGGCGAAGAGCACAATGACAGTGTCACGCACTTCCTCGAAAAGTCTATGTTTGAGTTGCTGTATGCACAGTACGGGGCGCAAATGACCTTGTCTATGGAGATGTTCGACCGCGATGTACAGCCGGTGATGAATGAATATCTTAAAGGCTTCATCCGGGAAAAACATTTTGCAAAAGATGCGCGGGTGTGGAGCAACTACAGAGACTACAAACCAATGGTAGAACTCGCAAAAGACAAAGGTCTTGATGTGGTCTGCGCAAACGCACCAACGCGATACACCAACCTTGCCGGAAGAAAAGGCCAGCAGGCATTGATGGAGCTGCCTGAGGAATCGCAGGGCTATTTTGCCCCGCTGCCATATGATACCGCTACAGACGGTTATTATGAAAAGCTCACCGGCCTGCCCGCACATGCGCAGGGCACACTCAATGATACTTCAAAAAAAGCAGCCATGCCGTCCATGCCGGGAATGGGTAGTTTCAATCTCGTTATGGCGCAGTCGCTGTGGGATGCAACAATGGCATACTCCATTGCTCAATACATGAAAAAGCACAAAGGCCAAAAGGTGATGCAGGTGAATGGCCGGTTTCATAGTGACGAAGGGTTTGCAGTAGCCACTCAGCTCAAACATTATCGGCCCAAAGTAAAAGAGCTGATCATCTCCACAGGCAGCGACGAAGCCTTCCCGAACATAAAATGGGACGACTATAAAAGGAATGGCGATTACATCATCATTACAGACCCTAAGGTGCCGAAGACTTATAAGGAGTAATTCATTGGAGCATGTCTGAATTTCTGTTCACATTGTGCATGTTAGTTGCCAGTCTTATTGCTGAAGCGCAATCAAAGACCGGCGCAACTGTATTCATAGGCCGCCAGGAGTGGATGACGGAGAACCTTGATGTAGATCATTACTTGGATGGTACTCCGATACAAGAAGCAAAAACCGCCGCGGAGTGGAAAGCTTGTAACCAGAACAAGATCGGATGTTACTGCAACTATAACAATGAAACCTGCTATGGTAGTATGTATGGTAAGCTCTACAACTGGTGGGCAGTTCGCAAAGGCATTGCGCCACATTGCTGGCGGATTCCATCAAAGACGGATTTTGACCGCCTGGTTGCATACGAGGGAGCCACGTTGGCTGGTAAAAATTTGAAAGCGAAACATAGCTGGAGCAACGACTGGAACGGAAATAACATGAGTGGTTTTGCTGGCTTAGCTTCCGGCTGCCGCAATGCTTCCGGTACATTCAGTTTTGTTGGCAAGGAAGCTTTCTGGTGGACTTGCGATGCGCGAAAGACCGCATACGACCGTGGTACCGGGCTGTCATTTTTTATTAATTCCGATGACAAATTCGATTATGCGATAACTGAAGACCTGGGCTATTCCGTTCGCTGTATGAGAGACAAAGGTGAGCCGCCGCCGAACCCTTGCCCCTAACTCATTTTGCCAGGGCACCAACATGCTTTGCTTTGATTTTTCGCAGGTACTCAAATCCAGCAACGTTCATCAGGATCAGCAGCATCCCGTAAAATGTATCTTCCAGAGGAATCGTAAACATCCGTATTCCCAGGTTATAATGGTTGTTGTAGGAGACCACGGGTTCGTCAAGCCCGCTGCCTGTTAGTATGCCATTTGATATAAAGAACGGTATCAGGATAATTAAATAGGAGACGAAGAACGACGATAAGTAAGTCACCCTTTTCACTAGTAATAGTAACAGGAAGGCTGCTAACGAAAGAAATGTGATAGAGGTATACAGCCTTGGTAAATTCAGAAGGCCAGTCACCCCAAGGCTTAAAACGAGCGCCCATGTTATATAATTTGCTGCTTTGTTATAGTGCGATGGCTTTAGAAAGAGAGAAATGGTGTAATAAGTAAACACGCATGCATAGGTAACGCAGATAAAGAACAGGCATTCTTCAACTGGAAGGTGAAACAAAAACACACCCGAAATATAACGGACGTTAAAACTCCATATGTTTTGCAGGGTAAAAAAATAATCCCATATCAGAAACAAAAAAGCAGTCACCAGGCAGGAAGGAAGAAAGTATTTCCACTGTTTGTCAAAACGTATCTTAGGATGAAACGAAGACGCGAAAGGGAAAACAATACAGGCCGCATCAATTAAAAGGTATGTGAATCTTTCAGGCATTTGCAGATCTGTTTTTCCGTATTTCCCGCTCCGCTTTCAGCGCGTCTCTGAAATATTGCAACGGTACAAAAAGCATTCCGAAACATTCACCATCATGTTTTTCCAGGTGTTTATGGTGCATTTTATGTGCTCTGCGGATAGCTTTAAAATAGAAGTTGTCTGCGTTGCGCAACAGCTTGAATCGCTGATGAATGAAAACATCGTGCACCGTAAAGTAGGCAAAGCCAAACAGTGTGATACCGCTGCCAACATACAAAAATGCCCTGTGGCTGGTATAAATTCCCAAGGCCAGGCAGGCAATACCCGGTAGTGCAAAGATCAGGAAGAAGTAATCATTCTTTTCAAAAAATGAAGTTGGGTTCTTCTTGTGATGATCTTCGTGAAGCACCCATAGAATGCCATGCATGAGGTATTTGTGCGTCACCCATGCCACACCCTCCATTGACAAAAAAGAAATAATAACGAGCATTGTATTGATAAGCCACATATCTCTGGTTATTTTTTTGCGAATATTTGCTCAAGTACTTTCTTGCGGAAATCAAAGATCTCCACCAGCTTTTTGCGAACGATCAGTTTGTGTGCAACGAGGCCAAGCCAGCCCAAAGGTAAACTGTATTTCACCTCGTCCCGCATCTTAACACCTCCGGCAACTGTGGTAAAGAAGTGCGTGTGTTCCCACAATGCATAGGGGCCTTTTAATTGCCGGTCGGTAAACAAGTGCGGCGCATTTACTTCCGATATCTCTGTGATCCAATTTAAAGGAATGCCCAGCAGGGGCCGCACTGTATATTGTATTTTCATTCCGGGAAATATACCGCCTTCGTTTAACTGCGATTTTATTACAAATCCCAGCTGGGGTGGTGTTATCTTGTCCAGGTTTTTAGGCGAACTGAAAAATGCCCACGCCTCATCTGTCGAAATCGGAAGTTCCTGCTCCCTGTACAATGTAAATATCTTCATAACAAATTCAATTGGTGCCGGATCATTGATTGAAACATCAGGCTTATTTTTTTATGGTTGGGTATTCTTATTCTCGCGGTAAGTGATTTTTCAACGGGCGTATTTTTTATCATCATAAACAATTTCCGATAGTAGAAATAAGCAAGGTAAACACCCTTCCTGGATGTTACCGGGAGCCGGCGGATGCCTCCCAGCGCCTGTTCAAAATCGGACGAAATATCTGCAATTATCTTTTCTTTTTCATGCCGGTTGAAACTACTGAAATCGACACCTGGGAAATAGGTCCGGCCAAGTATCAAATAGTCTTCTTTCATATCCCGGAGGAAGTTTACTTTTTGAAACGCGGCGCCCAGTTTCATCGCAGGGGGTTTGAGCAGGTTGTACAATTCGTGGTCATTCTCGGTGAATACTTTCAGGCACATCAGTCCCACTACTTCAGCCGAGCCGAAAATATACTGTTCATACCCGGCGTGGGTGTAGGATGTGTGAGACAGGTCTGCTTCCATACTGGCAAAGAAACCAGCTATCAGTTCTTCGTTTATCTCATATTTTCTTACCACACACTGGAAGCTGTTAAGGATAGGATTGGTGCTGATGCCTTGCCCGATCGCCTGTCTTGTGTGCTCCTTAAATTCCTGTAGCAATCCTGCCTTGTCGTAATCATGAAAGGAATCAACGATCTCGTCTGCACAACGAACGAAGCCATAGATCGCATAGATGGGGTCATGGAACCGTTGGTCCAAAAAGCGAATGCCCAGCGAAAAACTGGTGCTGTATGACCTGGTTGTTATTTTACTGCAGGCAAATGATACGTCGTCGAATATTTGTTTCATCGGTATTCATTTAGGTATTTCGATAATTGGGTGGCTGCTATCTCTCCTGAGATTATTGCAGGGGGTACACCGGGGCCTGGAACGGTTAAATGCCCTGCATAAAATAGATTCTTTACTTTTTTATTTCTCAGTGTTGGTTTTAGCACCGCAGTTTGTCTGAGCGTGTTAGCAAGGCCGTAAGCGTTGCCCTTGAATGCATGATAGTCGCTGACAAAGTCATTTAAGCAATAGCTTTTTTTGTAGGTGATGTCCGGCAATATGGTTTCTTCACAGAGCAGCTCCATCCTGCTGATCATTACCTGGAAATAGTGCTCGCGAATTGCCTCCGTATCTTCCAGGCCAGGGGCTACCGGCATCAGCAGAAACAAGTTTTCCATTCCTTCCGGAGCCACCGTATTGTCGGTTTTCGACGGGCAACAAACATAAAACAACGGGTCTGTGGGCCACTGTGGCGACTTGTATATTTCGTTTGCATGATTGTCCAGGCTGGTATCAAAAAAGAGGTTGTGGTGCAGTAGTTTCTTTATTTTTTTATTTACGCCTATGTAGAAAATAAGGCAGGAAGGCGACAATGTTTTTTTGTCCCAGTAGGTGGCTTTATAGTTGCGGTGCGGCTCTTCCAGCATCTTTTGCTCGGTGTGGTGGTAATCCCCAGTCGCGATTATTCCATTTGTGGTATAAACACCCTTTGTCGTTGATAGTGTTACCGCGTGCTTATCGCGAACATAGATATTGCCAACTTCACACTTGGTAATGATACCGACATTCAAAGATCTGGCGACACTTTCCATCGCTTTCACGACCTCGGTCATCCCCCCGGCAGGATACCATGTGCCGAGCGAAAGTGCCGCATAGTTCATCAGGCTGTACAGCGCTGGTATCTCTTTTGCCGTCGCGCCGAGAAACAACACCGGAAACTCAAGCAGCGCTATCAGCCGTTCATTCTTGAAATGGTCCCTTACGTGGCTGCGCATGGATCTCAGCAACTGGAATTTTGCAGCGCCCGACAGCACTTTTCGGTTTGCAAATTCCAGCCAGGAGAAAGCCGGTTTATAGACCAGGTCCTTCATTCCAGCCTCATATTTGAATTTGCCCTCGGAAAGGAACTTTTTTAGTTGATCTGCGCTACCTTTTTCAATGCTTTCAAAGAGGGCCATGATCCCGTCCATGCTTGCAGGAATTTCCACAAAATCACCCTTTCCAAATATCATCTGGAAGCCTGGGTCGAGACGCACCAATTGATAAAAATCCTCCGGACGCCTGTTGAACTTTGCAAAGAACTGTTCAAATATGTCTGGCATCCAATACCAGCTCGGACCCATATCATACGTGAATCCGGACTCACTGAACGCCCGTGCCCGCCCGCCTATGGTATCGTTTTTTTCCAGTACGGTAACATTATGGCCTTCCCTGGCCAGGAAGCACGCAGCAGACAGGCCGGAAAACCCGCTTCCGATCACTGCTGTTTTTTTCGGTTTATTGGTTTGGGTAACTTGCATGTTTTATTATTTCCGGATCTCCAGTAATAGGTTGCCCAGGCTGCTGACGCTGTCCAGGTAACAGACATTTTTTAACGATAGAATATTTTCACTGAACAGATCGCTCTGGCCCGCAACAAGAATTGAGGTTTGGATGTCAATTCCTGAGAGGAGTTTCAGTTGCCTTACTATTTCTTCTTTGGGTTTCTGGTTGATGTAGAATAGCAGGAGGTGAGAAGGGTGAACAGCGACAACTACTTTACCGATACTTTCTATCGGGACATTTTGCCCGAGGTATATTGTTTCAAAACCTTGTGACCGGATGATATAATTAGCAAACAGCAAACCTACTTCATGCCACTCTTCGGGCGGTAGGAATAAAACAAATCTTTTAGCAGTTTTCGTTGGCGGTACGAGGCCATCAATCGCGGCCATCAGCTTCCTCTTGATAATGTTGGATGCAAAGTGTTCCTGCACCGGTGCAGTCTTGTTCACGTTCCACAGCACCCCAACCTTCACAAGGAAGGGGTAGAATACATGGATCATTGCATCATGCAGTCCTAATCGGGTGGTAGCCGCGGAGTATATTTTTTCAAAAGCGGGCTCGTTATAGTCCAGCATCGACCTTAGCAGGTCATCGATATAGCCAGCAATTGCGTTGTCCTTCGACTGGTTAACGTCGAGGTTCTGTACCTCCTTGTTCAACTCGGCTTCACTTAACAGCGCTACCTTGGATATTTTATAGCCCAGGCCAAGAAGGGTGTTTACGTTTAGCAATTTTCTTACCTGCTGTTCATCATAGCTTCTCCTGTTGGTCGATGTGCGGTGTGGCGTAATCAGGCCGTACCTTTTCTCCCATATACGAATAGTATGGGCTTTTATCCCGGTCATTCGTTCCAGTTGTTTGATCTGATATGATTCCATCGGTTTGATTTTAAAGACTCAAAAATTTTAGAAATTCATTTTTCATATTTTCTTCCGAGAATTTTCCGCCGTAAAATGAAGTGATCGTTGATGAATCTGCGTCTTTGATGCCCCGGGATGACACGCACATATGTTTTGCATCGATAACTACAGCAACATCCCCGGTATTCAGCGCGTTTTGCATTTCGTGGGCTATTTGTTCGGTGAGCCGTTCCTGTACCTGCGGCCTCTTTGCAAAGTGCTGCACGATCCTGTTTAGCTTTGAAAGGCCGATTATTTTTCCCGAAGACACATAGGCAACATGGGCCTTTCCATATATAGGAACAAAATGATGTTCGCAGTTGCTGAAGAAAGTAATATCCTTTTCTACCAGCATCTGTTTGTAGTTATATTCATTGTCAAAGAGTGTGATTTTGGGTTTGGTCTTTGGGTCAAGCCCCGAAAACAGCTCCTTCACATACATTTTGGCTACGCGCAAAGGTGTCCCGGCCAGGCTTTCGTTATTAAGGTCAAGACCAAGTGTTGACATTATTTCGCGGAAGTGGTATTCTATCTTTTCTATTTTTTCGTTGTCAGAAGCTTCAAACGCATTTGGGCGCAATGGGGTGTCTCGTCCGCTGCTGATATGATCATCTCCAATTTCTTCTACTGCGAGGTAACTTAGCAACGCTTTTTTGTCACGTTTCAATGTTGTTTGTTTTTCCATTTTCAATTTGTATTCTGTTAATTGTTATTCCGGGAGTTGTTCAGTGTATTGCATCTATTTCATTTCTGCAATTTTCTATGCCCCAAAAGTACCGATAAAATGTTTACAATTTTTATTTAAAAAGTAAACAAAAATATTTTTCGTCACTACAAAGCGCCGAAAGCCGCACCAGCACCGAAAATCAGGTATAAATGTGTTGATTATTGGTTTTTTCTATTTGGGCATTGCCAAATCCGCCACCCAGTAGTTGTTTATTGTGTTTATATACTATCACTAATATTTAGACAAAATTAGTTTACCCTGCGATTGCTCGAATACATCCAGCGGCATCTGTTGCAAAAAGGTTAAAGTAGCGGTAATAGATGATGACCGCCCGCCAAACGTAAACTGTCCTGACAGAAATACTCCCGCCTATTCGCTATTTTTGCGCAAAAGGCAGCAGTTGAAAATACAGACGCAAGGGCTTGTAAAACAATATGGTAAGCGCACCGTTGTCAACGATGTGTCTTTCGAGGTGAACCAGGGGGAGATAGTGGGTTTGCTGGGACCTAATGGGGCGGGTAAGACCACTTCGTTTTACATGGTGGTGGGCCTGGTGAAGCCGGACAAAGGGGATGTGTTCCTGGATGGGGAGAATATTACCAAGCTGCCGATGTACAAGCGTGCGCAGATGGGTATTGGTTACCTGCCGCAGGAAGCCTCCATTTTCCGCAAACTTTCCGTGGAAGACAACATATCCGCAGTGCTGGAAATGACCAAGCTGCCGAGGACAGAGCAGCACCACAAATTAGAGGAACTGCTTGAGGAGTTTCACCTCACGCACGTTCGTAAAAGTAACGGGGATGTGCTGAGTGGTGGCGAAAGAAGGCGCACAGAGATCGCAAGGGCGCTGGCCGTAAATCCTAAGTTCATATTGCTGGATGAGCCTTTTGCCGGTATTGATCCTATTGCGGTAGAGGACATCCAGAGCATTGTTGCCGCGCTGAAGTTCAAGAACATTGGTATCCTTATTACTGATCATAATGTGCAGGAGACGTTGTCCATAACCGACCGTGCCTACCTGCTTTTTGAAGGAAAGATACTCAAGGCCGGCAGCGCCGAAGAGCTCGCAGCCGATGAGCAAGTGAGAAAGGTGTACCTTGGCCAGAACTTTGAACTGAAGAGAAAAAACATAGCTCCGATTTTGCCGCCGGTCAACGCTAGTGGCCGTGGGGAATTATAATGATGGAATTAGGAATTAGGAATTAGGAGTTAGTAATTAGGAATTGGGATTGTTTCGTGGAGGATGATTACAATCTCATCCAAATTCCAAATACCCAATTCCAAATTCCAAAAAAGAGAAAGGTATGGGTATAATGAGTCCTGCGTTTAAAGGTTTTATCAAGTTGCGCCAGAGCGCGATCGATAACTTTATGCATAATCCTATAGATACCCAGCAGCAGGTATTTAACCACCTCATAGGCTCCGCCCAGTTCACCGAATACGGCAAGAAATACAATTTCGAAAACATAGACAGTATACCCGATTTTCAGAAGAATGTACCGATCAATGACTACGAAACACTGAAACCTTACATCCAGCGCATATTTGAAGGCAGCCAGAATATACTGTGGCCCTCGCCCATCACCTGGTTCGCAAAATCAAGTGGCACTACGAGCGACAAGAGTAAGTTTATTCCGGTTAGCAAGGAGTCGATGGACGATACGCACTTCAGGGGTGGGCGCGATGTGATGGCGCTGTACCTGAGGCAAAATTCTGCTTCTATGGTTACCTCTGGGAAATGCCTGATACTTGGCGGCAGCCACCAGGTAAACCAGATGAATGCGTCCTCGTTCTTTGGCGATATATCTGCGGTGATGCTGCAGAATATGCCTCTAGCCGGCCAGCTGTTCCGGCTGCCAGAGCTGTCTATCGCTATCATGGCAGAATGGGAGGCCAAGATAGAGCGCATGGCACACAGCACTATTAAAGAGAATGTGACCTATATAGCCGGTGTGCCCACCTGGACCATTGTGCTGCTGAAGCGCATATTTGAGATCACCGGCACCAACAACCTGCTGGATATATGGCCAAACCTGGAGCTGTACATACACGGTGGCGTGAACTTCACACCCTACCGCCGCCAGTTCGAGCAGTTTATACCCTCGCCGGGTATGTATTATCGCGAGACCTACAACGCATCAGAAGGTTTCTTTGCAGCAGAGGACCGGGAAGACGAGGAAGGTATGCTGCTGTTTCTGAACCACGGCATATTCTATGAGTTTATGCCCATGGATGAATATGGCAAGGAAAACCCGCGTACACTTACACTGAAGGAGGTGGAACTTTACAAGAACTACGCCATTGTTATCAGCACCAATGGCGGGCTGTGGCGTTACCTGGTGGGCGATACGATACAGTTCACATCCCTCGATCCATTCCGCATAAAGGTGACGGGCAGGCTCAAGCATTTTATCAACGCATTTGGCGAAGAGCTGATCGTGGATAATGCTGATAATGCGATTGCCGTTGCCTGTGCCGAAACAGGAGCTATCGTGGTTGACTATTCAGCGGCGCCCGTATATATGACCGGCGAGACCACAGGCGCACACGAGTGGATCATAGAATTCGATTACCTTCCCATATCACTGGAGCGGTTCACTTTCCTGCTCGATAAATCCCTGCAGGCCATCAACTCAGATTATGAGGCCAAGCGCCATAAAGACATGGCGCTTCGTATGCCTATAGTACACCAGATGCCCAAAGACGGGTTTAAACGCTGGCTCAAGGACAAAGGCAAACTGGGCGGCCAGAACAAAGTGCCACGCCTGAATAATGAGCGGAAGTATATTGAAGAAATGCTGCCGTATCTTAAGTCTCCCTCTTTCGCTGACGCTACGGCGGGTAAATAAGTCATAAGTTGTAAGTCCGGGAGTTGGCACGGATGCAATTCCTAACGCTTTCCTTTTCCCTTTGTTTTTACATTGGCAGCGGGAGCAGGCATGGGGCGGGGTGCAGCCTTAGCTACTGGTGCACGTAGTTGCGGCGATGGATCACTTTTACCCTCCTCCACTTTTTTCAGCCAGTTGGAGATCATTTGCAGCAGCCGGCTATTGGCCATATACAGCAGCATCATGGGCAGTAATTTGAACAGGCCACGTTTCGTAGTGTTCATTACATCAAACAGTGGTAGCAAATAACCCAGGAACGGCAGCCCAACATATATCACGGCCACGCCAAACAATGCGTAGCGGGCCTCGCGGCTGAAGGCTTGTTTCTTCCTGTTGGTGAGGAAAATGAAAATATCAATAAAAAGCAACCCCAGGAAAAAGTACATGTACAAGCCATACACCACCTTGCCCTGCGGCCCGAATATCAGCTTGTCGTCCATCTCCTTAAACCTGTTGAACAGGTAAGACAGATCGCCCAGGTTCTTGTTTATGTCGTTGCTGGCATTGAATGGCAATGGCACGAAGTGGCGCACAAACAGGTCGATACAGATAAAATAGAAGGCTGTAGGCACAGCCATCATAATGCCCCACTTAATGGCAATACTTTTAACGTCCTGCTTCTCCCTGAAGAAAACAAACAAAGGCAGCAACGACACCATACCTACCAGGATCACCGTTTCCACGCGTATATAAGTGGCCACGCCAAACATCAGCACCGAAAAAGCAAAATCGTTGGTACGCTTATTTTCCAGGTGGCGGAGCAGGAAGTAAAACCCTAAAAAGAAGAACACCATGTTGCTGTAATCATAGAGCATCACAAATGAATAGGCAAACAGATCGGGGATGGTCATGAACAGGAACAGCAGCAGGCTGGCCAGGAACGGGTGTATGCGCCCCCGCAGCATACTGTACATAAATATCATAAAGGGTATGAACAATACGCTCATCCACGTTTGTCCGAAAGGCGGTGTGGACAGCAGCTTGTAGATGATCTGCAGGCAGGTGATGTAGGGCGACTTGAAATAGTTATTGGTCGTATGCAGATCTACGGTAAAGACAGAGCTCACCATGTTTTTTTCGCGCACCGCAAACTCTGCCAGCAGCTCAGGCCCGGCCAGCATATCGCGCGCAGTGGGCGGATAATAGTAGCAGCGCCACACGCTCAGCACCACCAGGCCCAGGCACACCAGCAGGAACGGCAACTCATAGATCCCCGGCAGTTCTATCTTGCCCAGAGTGGGCCGCTTAAAACCAATGAGCAGCGGAATGCTGCACAGCAGAGCCACAATAGCCACCCCCACAAACACTGATGTGAACGTAATAGGCACATGCGCCAACTGTATGAAGCACGGCGCCAGCGACACCAGCGGCACACCCAGTATCACGCTCAGGCACACCATCTGTATCGGCTTCAGCTCCAGCTTGAAGAGTTGCAGTATGCCCCTGCCACTGATAAAGTGGGCAAGGATCAGGAATATAAGCCCGGGAATATTCATCTAGTATTTTATAAAAGGTTTGTATAGGGTGATCAGGCTGTCCAGGTCCGATTTTGTTTTTACTCTTTTCAGCGAAATGCCCCGGCCCCTTGCTGCCACCACAGCCCAGTTGGCCCGTGCCACCTCGGGGCTGTTGGCCCATACCGAGTTTATGCCCGTGAAATAGTAAAACTCAGATGGCTCGCACATGCTCAGGTCGTTTATACCCTGCGCCTTCAGGTATTCGGTGGTGGGCAGCAGCAGGGTCACGCTGCCACCCGCCTTGGCCAGTTTGGCCTTCATATCCTGGTAGGCAAGGTAAGAGCCGCCAAACCGGTATGCCTTCCGGTAGCTGGTATCCAGGTTCTTGGCCTGGTCCAGCATACTGTTGTTCACATTCAGCACCTTTGCATTAGGCCCCCACAGCCAGTCATTATAAAACGGGATCATGAAAAACATGATCACGATGAGGGTGGCGGTGAGCAATAAATTAAACTTAGTGAAAGTCATAACAGGGGTATTCCACAAAAATAATAGAATAAATGAATTTCGGAACTTTATAATTTTTGCCATCCGGAGCTACGAAGACGGATGAGCCACGTCGAAGGATGAACCCTGCCGAAGGCCAATAGTAAAAATTGTTGTCCGAACTAATTGCTACTATGTCACTTCAGTGGCAGCCTGTCCCGCATTTTCTGCGGGATTAGCACCCTTGTACGCCAGAGCTTTGTTCATCAGGGTTTTTTTAAGGCCGCTAAGCGCGGAGCTTGTGCGATCACAGATACTTTTTATCAATGTTGCCCACTTTTTGAAAAAATATCTTTTTTTCTACTTTCAATTGATAATCAACGATCTACGCGAAAAATGTGGATAACTATTGCTCAATTGTTGCTCACTTCTTGCTCAAAAGTTGCTCACTATTCGTATGGTATTTTTGAAAATTTCACGAAAAGCCCGCAAAGGAAAAGGCAAAGCCCGCAAAGGAAATAGTGGAAAAGGTAAAATCCGGCACAAAGGTACTTAGCAAAATAACACCGTCCAACACGTTTTATTTATAGGCTTTAATAGTTTACTTATAATGTTCCCCTTACAACCTACTTGCCTTTTTTCTTCTTTTTATTTGCAGGCGCAGGATTGGTTATTCTTTTCTTTTCAATCGGCCCGCTGTCTGCCGGTTTGGCGGCATCATGGCCGAGGGCAGCGAGTATAGGCGCCATATCAAATATCTCGTCTTCGTTATTGTAAGGAAATTCGGTTTCCGGGCCATTGGTGTTGTACATGCTCAGAAGGGCGTTCCTCAGTTCAGGCTCTACGGTGGGTGGATTGGCTATGATATTGGTGTGCATTTCGTACCCGAACTGCGATGGCACATTTGCTATCCAGCACACAACGGATGGTAGGCCCAGCGCGGCGGCTATGTGCTGGCCGCAACTATCTATAAACAGCCGTTTAGCGCTCATGGCGATGAGCACACACAGCTGGCGGAAATCCTCGAATACCGGGATAGTGTTTTGAAGAGTAAGCTGGTCTTGCCGGTGGAGATGGAAAATATTATAGTGGGCGGCAAGCGCATTCACTATCTTCTGCGCTGTATCCAGTGGCAGGTCGCGGGGCCACGAGTATTTATCGCCCTGTGTGGACATACCGCCATTAGTTTGCAGTGCCAGTATTGGC
>CAIRTW010000283.1 GCA_903881585.1 uncultured Bacteroidota bacterium
AATCTCTTAAAAGTAAAAAGGAGTCACATTTGTTATGCAACTCCTTGTTTACCAATCGTTTAAACTGTGGTCCCACTCGGGTTTGAACCAAGGACCCCCTGATTATGAGTCAGGTGCTCTAACCAACTGAGCTATAGGACCGCGGCTTGCGCCAACCGATATTAATCGGGCTGCAAATGTAGGAGATTTTCCGAAAAAAAGGAAAATGATTTGATGAACACTCAGAATTTGACATTTATCAACCTCCTCCGCCATGAAAACACCCAACTTTGACCTATGAAAGTAGCACATGGTATTCTGCTCATCTTATTGTTCTCCGTCTCCTGCAGAAAGGCCAGCGTTCCCACCGCGCCGGTTAAATTCACCACTGTCTCCGGGCATATGTACAGCAAGCGGTATCAAACTCCGCTGAAGAATTTACCCATGGTCGTCAACCGCCTTTTGACGGGCTCTTATTCATTTGCATCCCTCAATGAAGATAAGATCATAGCCAGCACGGTCACCGATGATAGCGGCTATTTCCAGATGAGTTTTGCAGACACTATCCCTGCCAATACGTTCGTTGTCGCCTATCCTGGCAAGGTCCTTTATGGCGGCAGCTACAGCGCTATCAACCTGGACCAGCGCAATGATTTTGTTTTTTACCTGGACACCATTCCGCTGGTGTACCTTCATTTGCATGTCATCAATAACCACGATAGCCTGGAGGTTTTCCCGGACTGGCGGCTGCAGGCCGGCACCTTTTATATTTATCCCATCAGCCTCGATACAGATGTTATATGGCAGGTCATGCCAGACTCCACTTACGAAATGCAGTTTACCTACATCCTGGGCAGTACTAACTATCACGACACCACACAGTTTTTCACCATCGGCACCTACCAGGACACTTTTCAGCGGTCAATGACTATTGACGCCAGCAGGTTTTAATAGTCTTTGAACGTTATAAATCGGCGTAAATAAAAACATACTCGCGCTTGGCGGCCTTAAAAACGAAATGAGAGGACTGCGAGCTTTGCGACTTTGCGAGAAACCCTTTTACACCTTTGCGAGATACGCTTTTTTGCGAGATACCAAACTGCATAACCCCTATTTTTGCACCATGGTAAAAGGCATCAGGCACATCATTTTCGACCTTGGCGGGGTGATACTGAATATAGACTACAAGCTCACCGAGCAGGCGTTCATAGATGCCGGCATCATCAATTTCCCGGAGCTTTACTCACAGCTGCGGCAAACAGACCTGTTCGATAAATTTGAGGTAGGCGGCATGTCGGCAGCTGAGTTTGTGAGCGAACTGCAAAAGGCTGCTCTTGCTCCCATTACAGAAGCGCAGGTATTACAGGCCTGGAACGCTATGATACTCGACTACCCCTTGCGCCGGCTACAGGTGCTGCAGCAGTTGCGTGTTCATTACGATTTGTTCCTGCTCAGCAATACCAATGAGATCCACGAGGCCACCTTCAACGATGTACTCATGCGCGACCGCAGCATTCCCAACATCGGTGTGTTTTTCGACCGGGTATATCTCTCGCACCGGGTAGGAATGCGCAAACCAAATCCCGAAATTTTTCAGCGCGTACTCGACGATAACAGCCTGAAACCAGAGCATACCTTATTTATAGACGACAGCCCCCAGCATATCGCCGCCGCTAAAGAATTAGGGATTCAGACTATTTTTCTGGAAAAAGGGATGACGATAGAGGAAGACATATTTAAAGCAAAAACTTAGCCTGGGGATCTATGGATTGGTCCCGATAGCTATCGGGATTATTATTGGAATTTTCTACTTCACTTCCTCATACTCAATATAATCCCCTTCCGTCGGCCTGGCTTGCCGCTGGTCTTTCTGAAATGCTCCCTGAGTGGTTTGCTGGCGGCTTTGCTCATTCTCCCTCATTTGGGCCTGCATCTGCTCCTGCATATTCTTTATATGGCTGTTAGCAGCGGAAGTAATACGGAATACCGGAAGCAAAAAACGAAGTATGCGGGATACTATATACGCTACTAATATAAATATAATGAGATCTTTCAACATAGCCGCACAAAGTTAGGGGTTTTGGTTGAATGCGGTTTCCGGGGTTCGGTAAGAAGACGGTTACCAGGAGGTTAACATGGATTAAGAACGGTTAACATAGTCCTATTGCTTCGTTTTGGCTATTTTGATATAATGTATCTTTGCACTATGCATAAACATATTTTTATCGCGCCGATCCTTTTTTTCATTGTCTTCTCGTGTAAGCTGTCATTTGCCCAGAGCGCTTGTTCCGCAACAATTTTTAGTGGTATTGCAACCTATTACACGGCAACCAGCACCTCTTCATGCTCATTTGATACCACGGAAACAGGAAGTTATTATTGCGCGATAAATCAATCTCAATATGATACTGCCGCCTACTGTGGCACGTGTTTGTCTGTGACGGGCGGTAATGGAACGCATATAGTGGTGGTTAATGATGTTTGCCCCTCATGTGCCATGGATAACCTCGACATGAGCCCAGTGGCATTTCAGTCGGTTGTGGGCGATCTAAGCTTAGGCACAGGTACTATTTCATGGAAACTGGTTAGTTGTCCCTATGCCTCCACGCCTTTATGGATCACTAACAATGCCGCTTCAAATGCCTATTATGCAAGCGTGCTGGTCCATCATGCGGTCAACAAAATTGCCGGGGTGGAAGCATACTTTGATTCTTCGTGGCACATAATGAGCCGCAGTGTAAGCAACTACTGGACTTCATCATTGACGAACGATACAATGCTAAGTATCAGAGTCACGGACATTTATGGTTCCCAGATCGTTGTTGACAGTGTAAAGACCAATGCTTTTGTGAATTTCAGCGCTACGTCCAACTTTACGGCATGCATTACAACTGCTGTAACGAATGTTGTGGCACCAGCAGATCAAGCTTACGTCTATTACAACAACCAGCGTTTATGGCTGCAGGATAATGAAGGTTTTCAATCCGTAATACTCACTGATCTATCGGGCAAGATCATTTATGCTCAAAATTTTGACGAACCGAAGAGCCAATGTGGCATCCAGGTTGAGCAGTTCAGCGCCGGCATGTACCTTATTCAATTAAGGAGCCCGGAGGCACCAACCAAATCATTAAAATGGGTGAAAGCGCAATAGCCGGGAAAAGTGAACGGCTCGGAAGTGAAGATTTGTGAAGCAGTAAATAAAATCCCTTTTTCGTAGGTGAGTACCAGGAATTTGCCGCATCGGGCGAACTTTATTTTATATAATAATTCCGAAAATTCTTAAATCCTGAAAATTCTGATTAAAATTTGTTGTACATTTGCAATGGAATTCAAAAAGAGAGGGGACACATTGTTGTCCCCTCGTTTTTTAAGTTATGCCGGAAATCACTGAAAAAATTTACAGTTTAGTAGAACCATTGCTGGAAGGCACTGATATCTTTATCGTCAACATTAAAGTGAAGCCGGTGAATAATATCAAGGTCTATCTCGATGCAGACAGCGGTCTTTCTATCGATAAATGCACGATGGTGAACCGTAAGCTATATGCGCAGATCGAGACGGAGCAAATGTTTCCGGATGGTGATTTTTCGCTTGAGGTATCCAGCCCAGGTGTAGATGAGCCACTGCTGCAGGCAAGGCAATATAAGAAGAACATTGGCCGCAAGGTTACCGTGACTGATGCCGAAGGAGTGGAAAAGACAGGACTGATGAAAGACGTAACTGAAGACCATATATTGCTGGAGATAAAGGGCGCCAAACAAAAAGACGCGACAATAACAGCAGAAATACCATTTACAAACATTAAAAAAACAGTAGTACAAATCATTTTTTAATTAAACCCCTCCCGCTATCCGGGCCGGGGACCAAAAAGGAAAGTATATGCCAAGTATCAACCTCATTGACTCCTTCCAGGAGTTTAAAGACGCCGAAAACATTGACAGGCCTACCTTAATGAAGGTATTAGAAGACGTGTTCAAGACGTTGCTGCGCAAAAAATATGTTACGGATGAAAACTTCGACGTTATCGTGAACGACCAGACCGGTGACTTGGAAATTTTCAGGCGCAGGGTGATCGTGGAAGATGGTATGGTAGAAGATGAGAACCTCCAGATACCTTATGCTGATGCGATAAAGATAGAGCCTGATTACAGCGTAGGTGAGGAAGTGTATGAGGAAGTAGATGTGCGCAACTTTGGCCGCCGCGCCATTCTTGCTGCCAAGCAAACACTTGCCGCCCGTATAGGCGACCTTAAAAAGAACAACCTGCTTAAAAAATATGCCGACCGCATTGGTGACATCATCGGCGGAGAGGTTTACCAGATTTGGAAAAAAGAAATTCTGCTACTGGATGATGAGGGAAATGAACTGATCATGCCTAAGTCAGAACAGATACCTACCGACTTCTTCAAAAAGGGAGAAACCGTTCGCGCTGTGGTTAAGAAAGTGGAAATGCGCAATAACTCGCCCATTATCATACTTAGCCGCACCCATCCTTCCTTCCTCGAAAAACTGCTGGAAATAGAAGTGCCGGAAATAATGGATGGACTGATAGTGGTGAGAAAAATAGTACGCGAACCCGGCGAGCGCGCCAAGGTAGCTGTAGAAAGCTACGACGACCGCATAGACCCCGTTGGCGCCTGCGTGGGCATGAAGGGAAGCCGCATACACGGTATTGTACGTGAGCTGCGCAATGAGAATATAGATATAATCAATTACACCAACAATATCCAGTTATTGCTGCAGCGCTCGCTTACACCGGCCCGCATCAATAAAATGGAGCTGAATAATGAAGACAACAGCGCTGATGTGTATCTCGACCCAGACCAGGTATCTCTGGCCATCGGTAAGAAAGGTGTTAACATCAAGCTGGCGCAGGAACTTACTGGTTACAGCATAGACGTTTATCGCGATGTGAAGGAAGAAGTAGAGTATGATATCGACCTTGATGAATTTGCAGATGAAATTGAACCATGGGTTATCGATGAGTTCAAGCGCATCGGTTGCGATACTGCTCTTAGCGTACTGGAATTGTCTGCTGAAGAGCTGGTGCGCCGTACCGATCTGGAAGAAGAAACAGTGCGCGATGTTCGCAAGGTTCTGGAGGCTGAATTTAATAATGAAGGATAAAAACAAATATATCATGGCAAAGTGAGACGTAATGACCGTCATTTTCGGTTAAAATGGCGTAGGTTTGTATACAATGCCGGCTTCTGCCTGGCAGTTATTAGGAGGAAAAAATTAGAATGACGACACCCACAAAAACACCCAGGTTACTGGAGGCCGCTAAAGAATTTAATATCGGTAAGGATACTCTCGTAGTATTTCTTACAGATAAAGGCTTTACGGTGAGCAGTATCCCAAGCACCAAGTTAACGGAGCAGATGTATAATGCCCTGCAGATCGAGTTTGCACAGGACAAGATCGCCAAGCGCAGGAGCGATGAGATCGCATTGCCCAAAGGCTCTTTACTGGATGGTATCAGGAAAACAAAGGAAGACCTGGATATCACTGCCAAGGATAAGAAGGAAGATGCCCATGTAGTTGAGCAAAAAGCAAAACCAAAAGAAGAAAAACCGGCTGCACCTCCACCTGCTGCACCTATAGCGCCTGTAGTGGTAGCCGATAAGCCAAAAGTAGCAGAAGTAAAAGAAGAACCGGCAAAGAAAGCGGCCGTTGCAGCAACTGAAGAGCCGGCAACCAAAAAAGCTGTTGCTCCTAAAGAAGAAGTACCAGCCAAAAAATCTACTGAAGCCAAAGAAGAAATACCGGTTAAGAAGACTGCAGCCAAGGCTGAAAAGCCCGCCGAGCCGGAAGCTGCCGAGCCGGAACACCTGGATATGAAAGCCCCCAAGATAGAAGGGCCAAATATACTGGGCAAAATAAACCTGGATGATCTTAACCTTGCCTCGCGGCCTAAAAAGGGCGCTGCCAAGAAAAAAGATGCCGAGAAAAAAGTAGCCAAAAAAGATACAAAAGAGGTCGCCCCAAAAATAGAGCAGGAAGATGTTGTTGAGGCAACACCGGTAGCTCCGAAAAAAATAGAAACCCCTGTACCAGAGGAGACTGAAAGTGATGATACCGCCGGCAAGCCAGAGCATATAGAAATGAAGGCTCCGCGACTTGAAGGGCCGAAGATCATAGGAAGAATAGAACTGCCGGTATCGCAACCATCCGGCGGCGGCAACAGACCAGATAACAGGGAAAAACGTAAACGCAAACGCATACCGGTAGAAAAGAAACCGGAAGCGCTCAGGCCAGATCCCAATAACCGGGACCGCAACCAGCCTCCGGGCCAGGGCGGGCCAAGGCCACCTGCTGCACCTTTCAACCGTGAACGCCGTCCTCCGGGTACTGGTGCGCCGGGACATAGCGGAGGCGGTGGAGACCGTGGCAATTTCAGGCCAGGCGGCGGAGACCGTGGTGGTGGCGGCCGTGGCATACCACGCAACGCGCCGGTTACTGCACAACAACAGGAAATAGATACAAAAGCAATACAGGATAAAATACGCGAAACACAGGCCAAGCTTACGGGCTCAACCCGCAGCAAAAACCTGAAGGCCAAATACCGCCGTAACAAGCGCGATGAAATGGCCGAAAAACGCGCCACTGCTGAAAACGCAGAACAGGACAACCTGATTCAGGTAACCGAATTTATCTCGGTAAGTGAGCTGGCAAACCTGCTCAACGTGAGTTTCGCTGATGTTATCAGCAAGTGTATGAGCCTCGGCATCATGGTGTCTATCAATCAGCGTCTGGATGCGGAAGTGATAGAGCTGGTGTCCAGCGAGTTTGGTTTTGATGTAGAGTTCATCAATCTGGAGCAGGAAGCCGAAGAAGAAATAGAAATTATTGATGATCCGGAAGATCTCCTGGCCCGCGCTCCTATTGTTACCATCATGGGCCACGTGGACCATGGTAAAACATCGCTGCTCGACTATGTGCGCAGTGCCAATGTGGTAGCAGGTGAGGCCGGTGGCATCACACAGCATATAGGCGCTTACCAGGTAACTACAGGTACGGGTAAGAAGATCACCTTCCTCGATACTCCGGGCCACGAAGCGTTTACCGCCATGCGTGCCCGTGGTGCCAAGGTCGCAGATATTGCAGTGATCGTTATTGCAGCAGATGATGCGATAATGCCGCAGACCAAGGAAGCGATATCACACGCGCAGGCTGCAAATCTGCCTATGATCTTCGCTATTAACAAGATAGATAAAGAAGGGGCTAACCCGGAAAAAATAAAAGAACAGCTTGCCCAGATGAACATACTGGTGGAAGACTGGGGCGGCAAATTCCAGAGCCAGGAAATATCTGCCAAGAAAGGCATCAACGTTGACTTGCTGCTGGAGAAGATAGGCCTCGAAGCTGAATTGCTAGAGCTGAAAGCCAACCCTGACCGCATTGCCAACGGCAGCGTGATCGAAGCATCGCTCGATAAGGGCCGCGGCTATCAGTCTACCGTGCTGGTGCAAAATGGTACGCTGAACCAGGGAGATATGATCACCTGCGGACAGCACTATGGTAAGATCAAGGCGATGTTCAACGAGCGCGGCCAGCGTGTGAAGGTAGCAGGGCCGTCGGCTCCGGTACAAATACTTGGCCTCAATGGCGCGCCACAGGCAGGTGAAAAATTCCGCGTATTTGAAAACGAAGACGAAGCTAAGGAACTCGCCAATCACCGCGCTCAGATCATGCGTGAGCAGGGTATCCGCGCACGTAAGCATATCACACTTGATGAGATCGGGCGCCGCCTGGCACTTGGTAACTTTAAGGAGCTGGGTGTTATCATTAAGGGCGACTTTGATGGTTCCGTAGAAGCCCTCAGCGATTCGCTGCAGAAACTTTCTACTGAAGAAGTAGCGGTGAATGTGGTACACAAGGGTGTGGGCCAGATCACAGAAAGCGATGTACTGCTTGCAACTGCATCAGATGCTATCATTATCGGCTTCCAGGTACGCCCGTCTATGCAGGCTGCCAAACTTGCCGAGCAGGAGAATATCGAAATACGCACTTACTCCATCATCTACGATGCTATAGAGGAGATCAAGAGCGCTATGGAAGGCCTGCTGGAACCAAAGGTGGAGAAGAAGACCGTAGCAAACATAGAGGTGCGCGAAATATACAAGATAAATGGGATTGGCACGATAGCCGGTTGTTATGTGCTTGATGGCAAGATGACCCGCCAGACCAAACTGAACCTGATACGTGACGGCATTGTAGTGTATACCGGCGAGCTTGGGTCACTGAAACGCTTTAAAGACGATGTGAAAGAAGTCAACTTCGGCTATGAGTGCGGCCTGTCTGTGAAAAACTATAATGATGTGCGCGTAGGCGATATTATAGAAGGATATGAAGAAGTGGAAGTGAAACGCACATTATAATGTGCAAATGTGAGAATGTGCAAATTCCCACATTTAACAAATACAGTTTTTAAAAAGCTCACCGAAAGGTGGGCTTTTTTTATACCATGCATCGTCTGTTTTAACACTAAATTTGTGTTGGATAACGCAGCATTTGCACATTCCCTTATTTGCACATTTTCAAATTACTTGACGGTCACCTTATTATCAGATCTTGGCACACGCGATGCGTCTGTAACCGTAGCAAAGGCTATACTGATGAGGTATGCCCCCGCATCTGCCATTGTCGACATATCGCATAATGTGGCGCAGTACGATCTGCAGCAGGCTGCGTATTTGCTGGTAGCGGCTTATAAACATTTCCCTGCGGGCACAGTGCACATTTTGCCCATCGATGTATTCTCAGGTGATGCTCCATGCCTGCTGCTTGCAAAAAAGAATGGCCACTATTTCATAGCTCCAGACAATGGCTTGCTGTCTTTAGCTTTCGGGAGTGAGATCGAAAATAATCTTCGGTGTTTTGAATTCAGCAGGCCACATCACTTCAGCGACTGGATAAACAGCGCAGGAAAAGTAGTGGAGTCGCTACAGCAGGAGAGTTTATCGGCATACAGTTCGTGCGAAGTAAAAGTAGCGCACCGCCTCCTGCAGCCGCAGTTAGTGCCGCTGGGTATCGATTGCAATATCCGCTGCATAGACCATTACGGAAATGTGGTGCTGGATATAACACGGCCTCAGTTTGATGAATATGTGCAGGCACGTCCTTTCAAGATCAGGATCATGCGCATGGAAGATGTTACAACCGTAAGCAACAATTATAATGATGTACCGGATGGCATGGCGCTCTGCCGTTTCAACGACTCAGGGTACCTGGAAATAGCGCTGAATCATAAGTCCGCAGCCGCACAGCTGGGCCTTACCTCCGAAAATGCAGACGCCCTCGGCTACCGGACCATCAGGGTATTTTTTTGATTTGGGTGTGTTGCAGAAAACATCCCCTTAGCCCCCTTCGCTTGCCCACCCACGCGACAAGGGGGAATTTCCTTCGCGAGCGACATCCCCCTAGCCCCCTTCGCTTGCACACAAGGCCAATAGCAAAGGGGGAATTTCCATATTACGCAGATACATCGGCACTCTAGAAAAACAAAAACCTCTTTTTCTTTTTCACCAGCTTCAAAGTCATCGGTATATCCGTATTGGGTCGGTCCTTGCGGTCGCGGGGCTGGGCTGCTATTTTGTCCACTACATCCATACCTTCCAGCACCTCTCCAAAAACAGTGTAGCCCCCATCCAGGTGCGGTGCGCCGCCCACTGTCTTGTACATCTCGCGTTGCGATGCCGAAAATTTATGTCCCGTTTTCTGGGAAAGTTTGTCCAGTTCCTCGTCAGTAAACTTTTTGCCTGCCACTATATAAAACTGGCATGCCGAGCCCGATTTATCGGGGGTGTTGTCACGGGCTACACCAAGTGCACCACGTTTGTGGTAATTAGAATCATTGATCTCCGCCGGCACGGTATAGCCCAGGTCGCCCTCGCCAAGCGCCTCTCCTGGCTTCGCATGTTTCGACTTCGGGTCGCCGCCCTGTATCACGAAGTTTGGTATACAGCGGTGAAACAGCGTACTGTCGTAATAGTGCTCCTTGGCCAGCTTCACCATATTATCGGTGTTCTTTGGCGTGTTGTCATACAGCATCATTAAGATAGTGCCGTATTCTGTCTCTATTTTTACTTTATGTTTTTGGGCAAGCAGGTTCAGCGTGATACATGCAGCCAAGAGAGTAAGCAGTGTTTTTTTCATCAGTGTTTTTTTAAAATTTACTCCAAAATATAAAAATAAGGCTAAATATCACCTCTTTTCCTGGCAAAGCTCCACCAGCACGCCATTCGTCGTTTTCGGATGCAGAAAGCAGACCAGCTTGTTATCTGCTCCATTCTTAGGTATTTCGTTCAGCAACTCGAACCCCAGCGCCTGCAGCCGCTTCATTTCGGCTTCTATATTCTCTACCTCAAAGGCTATATGGTGTATCCCCTCCCCCTTCTTAGCTATGAATTTTGCTATTGGGCTGGCCTCGTTCGTTGCTTCCAGCAGCTCTATTTTTGCACCACCGGTCTGGAAAAAGGCGGTACTGACACCTTCTGATGCCACTTCTTCCGTTTTATAACAGGGTGTATTTAATAATTGTTCAAATAAAGGTATTGAGTTATTTAATTGTTTTACAGCAATACCGAGGTGCTCGATCTTCAACATTACTTATAGTTTTTAACAATAGGCTTATATATTAAACCCACCATGGTAAAGCCCCAAAATAGCACTTTTGACGTAACTTTGTTGGCTAATCTGGATTGAAAAGAATAAAGTTATGAAATTAGAATTGCCAATATACCTTGACAATAACGCGACGACTCCAATGGATCCCCGTGTGCTGGAAGCTATGCTCCCCTACTTTACCGAAAAATTCGGTAATGCAGCCAGCCGCAACCACTCA
>CAIRTW010000284.1 GCA_903881585.1 uncultured Bacteroidota bacterium
CATTGCTGTCCGACAAAAATAGGGATTTGGGGTTTGAGGGATCTCAAACCCTTGTAAATGCTGGAATATTGTGTTATTAGTTAAAAGCAGGGGGTCATCCTGAATTGAACAGGTCGATAACGACTTTGGTTTTTGGATTGCGGTAGTGGTCTATGAGTGTGTTTAGGGCGATGTAGTTGAACAAGTGCAGCCTGATAACAGAAACGAAGACAGAGAATGCCATTTTTGACCTTTGACGGGTATGGATGGTGGATAGCAAGAGCAATGCTATAAGAGCACACCATATTTGTATCTCAATCGCGTTCTGGTTATCTCCTACGAAGTATTGAAGCGGGAAATTTTGTTTGAGTTTTTTGAAGAATAGTTCGATCTGCCACCTGTACTTGTATAGCTGGGCTATTGTAATGGCCTCCTGTTCAAGGTCATTGGTAATGAATTCAAAGGCTCGCTCTTTATCAGCATCCCACCAAGCGATACGACGCAGTTTCAACGTCTGCACCTTGTTGTTCTCATCTTTATAGGTCTGCACAATGATTTCTTCTTTCAAAATAGCTGTAGGCGATCCTTCCCCATGTAGACATTCCATTGTGGAGGTATAGATCGCATTTTCCTTTTGACGAGTAATAAAGCGGATGCCTGCAAAGGAGAAAGCAGCGAACTGCCGATAGTTGTTGTAACCTTTATCAAAAACTATATAAGAGCCCTGAGGCAGGCTTAAATGCTTGTATATAAGCTGATCATTGTCGGCTGCTGCATCGAATTGGATAAAGTAGGGCATCATCGAAGATGCCTCTATGACCGTGTTCTTCTTTATACCTCCCTTTTTCCTGCCATTGGCAGAATATCTGCCGGAGGTCTTCAAAATGGCCTTGAACAGGCCGAAAACGGTAGCATCCAGCAGGAATAGTTTCTGGGTAACAGCCTTTGGCAGGGTGCTGTCCGACAAAGATGGCTTATAAATTTTGTAAAGATGTTCATAGGTCTGCCTGAAAATACTGGAGGGGCGGTCCCGGTTACCGTCACTGAGCGTACTCCGGGGTGGTACATACTCCATGCCCAAGTGGTTCAGCTTACCCTGGGCAAGGCCAAGCCCAGCGCTGATCTCGCGTAAAGAGGTACAGCCCGACAATGTGCAATAAAGCATACTGATGAAGTGCTCATAGAAATGCAGCCGCTTGTAATAGCGGTTGGCATTGGTCTGCCGGATAACTGGCTTCAGAACAGAGCGGTTGCATAAACTTGTCACCTGGCCGAATAGGTGCTGTCCGACAAAATTTGTACTTTGGTTCATTAGTTCGGTAGTGTGGTAACTCCAAACTAAGAAAAAGGGGCGGCTTCGGCTACCCCTTTATTTTTTGTCGGACAACAGTGTATAAAAATAGGAAAAGATCGATGAGAAAAGATAGGTTAAGAAACAGGGGTCCCGGCAATGTCCTTCTCCTTA
The DNA here is from genome assembly GCA_903881585.1 of uncultured Bacteroidota bacterium. GTDB lineage: Bacteria > Bacteroidota > Bacteroidia > Chitinophagales > Chitinophagaceae > Nemorincola. Next base: position 1,445 of record CAIRTW010000284.1, read on the forward strand.
TGTTTCATTGCCCGATAGTATATCGATACCAGAATTACTTCAGGTACAATGCTGATTGTGGCAATCATTATGTCTGGTAGCTGGGCATAGAAGCTAAAAAGATGCCGGGCATCTTTTGAAAGCTGAAATATAAGAGACAACGCTACGGCTAGTGGTGTCAGATAGGCAACAGCGATCCCTAACCTGTGCAGCAAACCAATAAAATCACTCGTAATCTTTTGTAGTACCAGTCCTAAACCAATAGAGACCACCAATGAAAAGATAACCAGTATAAGATACACAACCCCAAAAAGTATTTTTACCGGGGAACTAAAGTCTGTTATTACATGTGTGGCAACAAGTCTTGGTAAAGAGTTGATAACTAAAAGTGCTATTGTTGTGGCAATATTGGCAACGATATTCAAGTTTAACCATTTAACTGCTTTTGCCGCCCTGAAGTTTTGAAGGTATGTTTTAAAAAAGAACTGGAGATATATCCACACCCCATTGGCTAAAAAATAAACAATGTGTTTACCGTCTTCGCCCATAAAACAATATAAATAGGACAATAACATACAAACCACTACAAGACCAATAGCTGACGAGAAATTTTGCGGAGCAATGTATTCTTTATCAAGGTCATCAAAGATGCTTTCCATCTGCATGTTTATTGGGTCAAATAAATCACTGGAGGAACATAAAAATAGGTAAAAGATGGATTGGAATATGCCATTGTTCGTTTGTACAAAAGATGTAACTTTATTTCCCTGATTTATTTTTAAAGAAGCCTAAATAGGGTCTTCTGATTAACTACAAAGTATAGTAAATACGGGAGAATTTCGGAAATTAGGGGTAACCAAATGCAAGGAAATATGGCAAAGGCCCTCAAAAACCGTGCATCCAAGCAG
>CAIRTW010000285.1 GCA_903881585.1 uncultured Bacteroidota bacterium
CCTGAGGCAGGTGCGGTCTATACATTATGCACAGCGCTTGGCGAGTTCTTCTATCATACTAATATTAAGACCCCTCAATGGATAGGTTATATTTTCCAACGGCCCGAAATGCACCGGATACATCATGAATATAATAAACACACCAATAACTATGGAGATATAGTATGGTGGGATATGCTGTTTGGTACTTATGAAAACCCAAAAGAGTTTAAGACATCTTGCGGGTTCGACAATGAAAAAGAGCAAAGGCTGCTTGATATGCTCAAGTTTAGAGATGTGCATAAAAAATAGCGAACAAATGTAAGTACATCAATCTCTGGTAATCACCAACTTTGAGTTCCAGCTGGCATGAGAAGTAGTGGCATTCAAATAATATACCCCTAATGGCAAGTCAAGGCTTATTTTATTAACTGTGTTAGTTCGATAAATTCCCAAATCTACTTTTTCACCGCGTACAGTTAATAAAGTGACTGTCACCTGTTCATTCCATTCCGAAGGAAGGTTAACCGTAAAACATCCGCTGTTGGGATTTGGATAGGCACCGAAGTGCGCCGATTGTTTTTCAATAACTGGCGCACCCAGACTCGCATTATAATGAACTTTTCTAATTCTGTTATTTCCGGCATCGGCAATATAAATATCTCCGTTTTTATCAATCGCCTCACCAGTAGCGTCTATTCGGCTAAAAGTTGCCAGATAACCATCACCGCCATATCCGGATGTCCAATCCCCCGCAACCGTATATATTAGTTCAGTAGTAGCCATAATTTTTCGTATCCGGTACTCGGTAACCGGAGCAACAAACAAATTTCCATCTGTGTCAACTGCGAGCCCACAGGCATTGTAAAGGGGATCATGTAATGCTGAATCTCCCTCAACAATAGAACCTGAACTTCCTCCTGCGAAGGCGTGAATAATTCCAATTGTATCTACTCTAAAAACCATATCGTCAAAAAGATCCGAGATAAAAACGTTGCCCCATTTATCCTGCGCAATGCCTCTTGGCATATCCATGTGCGTTGTATTAGCTGAAACCCCAAGTGTTGGAAACCCTCCATATGGGCCCATGCCGGCAAACGTACTAATGATACCGGATTTGTCCACCCTGCGAACGATATGACCCTCAAATTCTGCAAAAAGCAAATTCTCACTATTATCTACGATAATCGCCGCGGGGCCATTTATTGAGGTTGTTGTTGCAGGGACATAATCCCCTGTATAGCCCGCAATGCCATTACCCGCCACTGTCGTAATAATTCCAGTATTATCTATCTTCCTGATTCTGTTGTTATTGTGGTCGGCAATATAAATGTTCCCTGAATTATCCAAAGCAATGCCCCACGGTTCATTTAATTGCGCCGCCGTAGCAAGACCATTATCACCACTAAACCCGGCAGTTCCATTTCCTGCAATTGTGGAAATAATCCCAGCGGCATTAATCTTTCGAATACAGTGGTTGTGTGTATCGGCAATATATATATTGCCCGCAGTATCGGTTACCACACTTAGGGGATCATTTAATTTTGCAGCTGTTGCAAGAGAGCCGTCGCCACTGTAGCCAGCGACGCCGTTACCGGCAAAAGTAGTGATTGTTTGTGCTTGTACATAAAACGGACTGGATAACGTAATCAGTAGAACGGCAATAGTAGAAAATATATTTTTCATAAGGATTCTTCTTAGGTAAACGTATAAATTTAAATTCCAAATTAATAAATAACGTTGAAATAAAAACGTGAACTAATATTAAATATTGTACAGACTATACCTGCAAACTTCGCAAGATAGCTCATTAACACTTGATGCTTATACCCCACTACGCAAAAATCTATTAAGTTTGTCCCACTAATCAATATTTATGAATTTTAACAAGAAAGCCTTCCTGCTGGCGGGAGTTGCGCTGTTTGCACTGCAAACAACTGCTCAGAAAAAAATGTTCACCATGGCCGAGGCCACTAATGGTATGAGCACTACCCTTGCGCCTAAGAATATAAAAGGAACATCGTGGCAGCCGGGCACAGACCACTTCTGGAAGGCAGATAAAAGGGACAGTGCGGATATCTGGACCTATTTGGACTTCGCGATAAAAGGCGCGACTGTAACGGCAATGGTAGAACCAGGCGACTACCCTGGAAAAACAGCCAAGAGCAACCTGCCAGCATTAAAGTGGCTGGATAAGGACGATGCCTATTTTATGAATGGCAAAGAGCTGATCACCGGCAAGATCGACGCCAACAAATGGATCTGGAGCAAGTGGACTACCCTGCCCGAGCATGCTGATAATGTGACCGTGGATAAAAGCCGCAGGATAGCATACACCGTAGACAACAATCTATGGCTGTATGATAATGCACCCGTGCAGGTGACTAATGAAACTGATAAAAATATTGTCTGTGGCAAGTCGGTACACAGGGATGAATTCGGTATCGACCATGGCATTTTCTTTTCGCCGAAAGGCACTTATCTGGCCTATTACCGTATGGACCAGACGATGGTGAAGGACTACCCTATCCCGCACTGGGACACCATTCCGGCAATAATAGAAAATGTAAAATACCCTATGGCTGGCGGTACATCGCACCAGGTAACGCTGTGCGTATATGACCCGGCCAAAAAGAAAACGGCGGTAATGAAAACCGGCACAGACGAAAAGGACCACTACCTGACCAGTGTGACCTGGAGCCCCGATGAAGCCTATATTTTTATAGCCATCCTTAACCGCGACCAAAACCATTTGTGGCTGAATGAGTATGACTCAAAAACCGGTGAACTGGTAAAAACACTGTTTGAAGAAACCAACCCTAAGTACGTGCACCCTATGCACGACCTCACTTTTGTGCCCGGCAAGTACGATGAGTTCATATGGTGGAGCGAGCGCGATGGTTATGACCATCTTTACCTGTATAAAACAGATGGCACACTGATACGCCAGCTAACGAAAGGAAACTGGGTAGTGAATGACCTTGCAGGCTTCGATATGAAAAACAAGCAGGCGATCATCACCGCATCGAAAGAATCTCCGCTGGAGAAGCACATCTATACCGTGAGCCTTGAGAGCGGCAAAGTGACCCGGATAGATAAAGATGCTGGCATGCACACCGCTCTTGCCAGCGAAGACGGGAAGTATGTTTATGACTCCTACACCGGAGCCGGCATACCGAGGAACTGCGTGATCTATGCTACAAACGGCTCTTTTACAGAGAAACTGCTGACGGCGCCAGACCCGCTGGCCGACTATAATCGCGCGCAGATAAGGAATATAACGATCAACGTAAACACTACCGATGGCGCAATACCACTGTACGGCAAACTGATACTGCCGCCGGATTTTGACAGTACAAAACTATACCCCGCAATAGTGTATCTCTACAACGGGCCTAATGTGCAGCTGATACACAACTCATTCCCCGAGAGCGGAAACCTTTGGTATGAATATATGGCGCAGCACGGCTACATCGTATTCTCTATGGATGGCAGGGGCAGCTCCAACCGGGGGCTGGCGTTTGAACAAGCTACCTTCCGCCAACTGGGTGAAGTGGAAATGGAAGACCAGCTTCGTGGCGCGAATTACCTGAAATCTCTGCCATTTGTTGATGGTAACCGCATGGGCATACACGGGTGGAGCTATGGCGGCTTTATGACCACATCAATAATGCTGAAGCATCCGGGCGTATTCAGGTGCGCGGTAGCCGGCGGCCCGGTGATGGACTGGAAAATGTATGAAGTAATGTACACCGAGCGCTATATGGACCAGCCTCAAAACAACCCTGATGGCTACGAAAATGCTAACCTGCTCGATAAAGTAAAGAACCTGAAAGGCAAACTGCTGCTCATTCACGGAACCAACGACAACACGGTGGTGTGGCAACATAGCTTAGCATTCCTGAAGAAATCGGTGGATGAGGGCGTGCAGGTGGATTACTTTGTGTACCCCGGCTACGAGCATAATGTGCGCGGCAAAGACCGCGTACACCTGATGCAGAAGATCACGGATTATTTTGACCGGAATTTAAAATAGGCTTGAACCGGCATACATGCGCTAACTTTGTTCTATCATGAACCGATTTGCAATTAATGGGAATAACCAATTTATTAAGTTCACCTTTCTGGAAGTATATGGATTTCCAGAGAAAACTAGTTTTAAAGGAGGTTACGATATCAAGGCAATTGTTGACATTGCATCGGGAGAATTTAAACTACAATCTGTTCTGTTTACATCTACGGGTGAACTCTATCAATTTTATTCAGACTTGAAGAAATGCAACCAAGATTTGTTTGGCAAAGCACACTATACTACTTATGAAAAGAATCTCACGTTTCACGTAGGATATACAGGCATAGGAAGCACTATTGTAAAAGGAATTTTCACTGGACAGAGTATTGGCGAAAATGAGTTTAAGTTTGAATTTCATTCAGACCAGTCATTTATTACTATTGCAATTCAGGAACTTGCATCAATTTTTAGCGAATATGGCGGCATGAAAGGATTAAAGTGACCCAGAATGAAAAACCCTAGTTTCTATTTTGAAAGGGATTTTGTACTTTGGTGTTAATTTTAATTCTCCTGATTATGCCATCATTCGATATATCCGCAAAAGTTGACCTGCAAACGCTTGACAATGCCCTCAACATCGCGAAGAAAGAAATCGACAACCGATTCGATTTTAAAGGTACCCATGTGTCCTTTGAACTCGATAAAAAAGAGCTGGTGATCTCTATAGAGGTAGAGAGCGATATGAAACTGCAGCAACTGGAAGATGTGCTGCTAACCAAGGCTATGCGCCAGGGGCTTGATGCAAAATCCTTCGACATGACGAAGGAGCCCTCTGCATCGGGCAAGTATATCCGCAAGAAAATTCCAATAAAAAATGGCGTGGACAAGGACAACGCAAAGAAAATAGTGAAGCTGATAAAGGATAGCGGCCTCAAAGTTCAGGCGGCTATACTCGATGACATCATCCGCGTTACGGCCAAGAAGATAGATGACCTGCAGGACGTAATGCAGCTCTGCCGTACCTCTGCCATAGAGCTGCCGCTTCAGTTTGTGAATATGAAGAGTTAGAGGCAAATATGAAGTTACCCGCTTACCGGCTCAAAAGAAAAATTCGCGTATGGTACTGGTTATGTTAGCCAATCCCATACGCGAATTTATTTATACTCTGCGGTTACTCTACTACAAAATGGATGGTCTTGTTTCCGGACTCCATCTTCACATTCAGCAGATATACACCGCTTGCAAGTGTCGACGCCTGTATGTTACTGTTTATCTTTCCGCCTTTGGCTGTCAGTTGTTCTTTATACACTACCTGTCCCATCATGTCAGCAACTGTAATGATAACAGGTTCATCCAGCTGGGTGCCGAGTGTTCCTTTTACGGTAAATGTTCCTTTATTGGGGTTTGGCACTAAAGTAATATCCGGTGTTCCCGAACGCAGATCTGTAACGCTGAGCGTTATTGTATCTATGATCTCCACATTGCCGTACCCGATCGCTGAGCCGCAATCGCCGAGGCCGGTTACAGCACAGGTAACAATGTCGTGGTTATTCAGCAAACTGGTAACATATGTGTTCGCGTTTGCACCGGCGATCGGCGAGCCGTTTTTGTCCCATTGGTAAGAATAACTGCTGCCTACAAATGTCACCGCGGCTGAAAAAGTAACCGTGTCACCAATGACTATCCGGTTCCCGGGAGAAGCTGTTACGATAACCTCCGGAACGACGATGGGCGTAACCTGCATATTTATATTGTTGCTGGGAACTGAATCTATGTAAGGACAAACGTAAGAGCTTACCAGTTCACAAAATACATTATCACCATTTATCGGATCGTAGGTGTAAGTAAGGCCGCTGCCAGATACTATCCCGTTCTTGATCCATTCAAATACCGGGGAAGTGCCTGCACTGCCAGATGTGGCGATAAATGTAACGGGAGTACCCTGACATACTGAATCACCGGGTACCGATGCAATGTTTATCGTTGGCAGCAGCACAGCATTTACGTGCATCAGTACGGAATTCATAGCCGAATCCGGTACCGTACAGGCCGCGTTGCTGATCAGTTGTACCGATATAACGTCCAGGTTCAATGGGGTATAGACAAAGGTAGATGCCGTAGTGCCCATATCAACCGTATTTACCTGCCAGTGATAGACGGGTGTAGTACCGCCATTTACCGGCACGGCAGTAAACAGTACCGGTGTACCTGCACATGACGATGTACCGGTGGACGGTGAAATTATTACAAAAGGAGAGACAATAGGCAGTTCTTCTACGTGTGCGGTACCGGTCATTGTGGAGAAACATCCTGTGGCGTTATCTGTTCCAACTACTGAATAGTCGCCGGTTAAAAAATACAAACCAAAATCGAGCACACTGTCGGTGCCGGGCAGTGCGTTTTGCAGGACACCGCTAAAATACAAACGGTAAGTGATACCAGTGTCAGAGCCATTAAGGCCTACCGGCACGCCCACCCCCCCTTCGCAATAGCTGCCTCCGCCTGTAACCTCAAAATTCGGTGGTGGCGGATTTACGGTAAGTAGTGCGATGCCGATGCACCCTGCGCTGAACGTATAGGTTATATAAGTATCCCCCGAAGACACACCTACTACCACACCACTGCCGGCGCCAATAATAGCAACTCCCGGATCGCCGCTGGTCCATGTCCCCCCGCCGCTTGCATCTACGAATGCAACAGCTGTTCCTCCGCATATATTTGATGGCCCTACAATAGGCGAGAGCGCCGGCTGCACGGTGACAGTCGCGATCGTGAAACAACCTGCCGGCAATGTGTAACTGATATTCACTGTTCCCGCAGACACGCCCGCCACAACACCTGATGAACTGCCCACGTGCGCAATGGCCGTATTGCCACTGCTCCATGTTCCACCCGGCGAGGCATCGGCAAGGGTAGTGATATTGCCCGCGCATATAGTTTCATTACCGGTCACTATTGCCGGGCCCACCTGAACAAATGTAGTTGCAGTGCCGGTACATCCGAATGTATTGCTGATGGAGTAATTAATGGGAGCCAAACCCGGTGCAACACCGTACACTAAGCCCGTGGGGCTCACAGTGGCAATACCAGTTGCAGCAGAACTCCATGTGCCGCCGGGGGTAATATCCGACAAAGGAAGTGTGAAACCGGGGCAAACCGTACCGGTGCCTGATATCACACCCGCATTTGGCGTCGGGTTAACCGTCACATTCTGGGTAGCCGAAGCAGCACAGATAGTGATGGAAATCGTATAAGAAATAGTAGCCACGCCGCCAGCGCCTATGCCGGTCACATTACCAGCGCCATCCACCACAGCTGGTGCGCCGGGAGCCACGCTCCACACACCGCCAGCAATAGGATCGGTGAGGCTGATAGTAGAATTTGAACACACAACAGAAGGGCCGGAAATGGTTCCGAAAACAGGAGGCACACCTACCGTTACAACCACTGTTGCATTCACGCCGCTTACATTGTAGCTTATTGTAGCGGTTCCCACATTCACGCCAGTGACAATACCCGATACTATTCCAACTGTAGCTACGGTTACGTTGCTGCTGGTCCAGATACCCATTGTCGTTGCATCAGTTAAAGGGGTTTGCGTACCCACACAAGTGGTGAGTACCCCGGTGATAGGAGCCGTGGCATGTGCCCTGAAAGACATTACCAGTAGCAGGGGCAGTAAAAAGACCAGGGATAGTTTCTTCATGGTTTTCGTTTATATAAATAAAACAATACACCGGATACCGGTGCGTTTAATTATTAAATAGTTTGACTTTGCCGTAAAAATAGAAATTAATATGCAAAATATGAACCTATTTTTTAAAATCTTTCTGTAGCTAACATTTTATGCACACACAGTGTGTATGATGCCAATTTAACGTTTTGCAGATAGCCTAAAGTTTGCTCATTGGGTGGAAAAAAGGTAGGTTTGCAGCCGTTAAAAAAATATATAGTATGCTCAATCTTCAGATGGTGGACCTAAAGCGTCAGTATGGTAAGATAAAACCGGAAATTGATGCGGCTATTCAAAACGTAGTGGAGAGCACGGCCTATATCAACGGGCCGGACGTAAACCATTTTGCTACCGAACTGGCTACCTACCTGGGAGTAAAGCATGTAATACCCTGTGCCAACGGTACAGATGCATTACAAATAGCCCTTATGGCTCTCGGCCTGCAGCCGGGCGATGAGGTGATCACCGCATCATATACATATATAGCCACGGTAGAAGTGGTAGCGCTGCTGCGCCTGAAACCAGTGTTTGTGGATGTGGACGCAGACACCTTTACCATAAAAGTTGATAGCGTAAAAAAGGCGATCACCCACAAGACAAAGGCTATAATACCGGTACACCTATACGGGCAAAGCGCCAATATGGAGCCGCTGATAGCCCTGGCCAAAGAACATAATATACCACTGATAGAGGATAATGCGCAGGCCATAGGCAGTTCTTATACCTTCTCAGACGGCACAGTGAAGAAGACCGGGTCTATGGGCATTATTGGCTGCACGTCCTTCTTTCCCTCCAAGAACCTGGGTGGGTATGGAGATGGCGGCGCGATGTTTACCAGCGATGATGCACTTGCCGAAAAACTGAAAATGATAGCCAACCACGGTCAGAAAACAAGGTACTATCACGAAATGGTGGGCTGCAACAGCCGGCTCGATACCATACAGGCGGCCATACTGCGCATAAAGCTGCGCCACCTGGATGAATATTGCGATGCCCGCCGCGCCGCTGCTGACTATTACGACAATGCCTTTAAAAACGATCCGAATATAGAGACCCCCTACAGAGCGCCATACAGCACCCATGTATTTCACCAATATACCCTACAGCTGAAAAATGTGAACCGGGATGAGGTACAGAAGAAACTCACGGAGAAGAACATACCCTGTATGATCTACTACCCAGTGCCCTGCCACAAGCAAAATATGCTGAAAGAATATGGCGTGGCCGACCTTTACCTGCCGGTGACGGATATGTTGCAGGATTGTGTCATATCCCTGCCCATGCATACCGAGCTAACTAATGAAGAATTGTCTTACATTGCAAATGGGTTATTGGAAGTAACCGGATAAACTACCCAAGAAATGAACGTTATTACAACCCCTATAGAAGGATTGCTGATACTGGAGCCAAAGGTTCTAAAAGACGATCGCGGCTATTTTTTTGAGAGCTACAATAAACGCACGCTCAAAGAAGCCAGTGGCTATGACACCGCTTTTGTGCAGGACAACCAGGCCCGCTCGGTAAAAAACGTATTACGAGGACTTCATTATCAAAACCACCCCACCCCACAGGCCAAGTTGCTCCGTGTCCTAGAGGGGGCAATATGGGACATAGCGGTCGATCTGCGTAAAAACAGCAAAACCTACAAGCAATGGTTCGGCCTGGAGCTTTCTGCCGACAACAGGTTGCAGTTCCTGATACCTCATGGCTTTGCACATGGCTATGCCGTGCTTACAGATACAGCTGAGGTTTTTTACAAATGCGATAATTTCTACGACAAATCAGCCGAGGGCGGTATTTACTTCAATGACCCGGAACTGGCCATTGACTGGAAGATAAATATCAGCGACGCCATCATATCTGAAAAAGATCAGAAGCAACCGATGTTTAAGGATGCCGTGAATTTGTTTGTTTAGGCCTCTGTAAAATATAATTATTTAACATGTGAATGCTGCTTTCGAGCAGCATTTTTTCCCACTCGTCCTCGAATGTTTCGAGGATGCACCGGTGGGCGTTTGCAACGCCATTTACAAATCGCGCTATGATCTGTTCGGGGCAGCCCCGCAACTCGCGACTTGCGACTAATCAAACCACCTTGATTACAATTTTGCCCTTTGCATGCCCATGCTCGCCCATTTCCTGGGCATCTTTGGCCTCTGCCAGCATGAAGGTGTGAGAGATGTATGGCTTTATTTTGCCATCATCTACCAGCTTTGCTATCTGCTCCAGGTCTTTAGGATCCGACTGCGCCATATAACCCTCCATGTGTATGCTTTTGGCTTCCGCTTCCGCTTTGTATTGTGGCATCAGCGTGGTGATCAGCCGCCCCCCTGGTTTTAATACTTCTAAGGAGCGTTTTTGGGTGTCGCCTCCCTGCGTGTCAAACACCAGATCTATGTGTTTGATTATATCTTCAAACTTTTCATCCTTGTAATCTATGGCTTTATCTGCGCCCAGTGATTTTACAAAGTCGAGATTTTTGCCGGATGCAGTGGCAATCACATAAGCGCCCTTCCACTTGGCAAATTGTATAGCGAAGGTGCCCACACCGCCCGAGCCCCCGTGTATCAGTACCTTCTGGCCCGGCTGCAATTGTCCGTGCTGGAATAAGCCTTGCCATGCCGTTAGACCTGCCAGCGGCACTGCGGCGGCCTGGTCGTGCGGAATGCTTTTGGGTTTCAGCGCTACCTGAGCGGCTTTCACCACGACATATTCGGCATAGGTGCCGTCACGCGTTGGGTCGGGGCGGCTATATACTTCGTCACCTTTGCGCAGGTTTTTTACGTCTTCGCCGGCCTGCTCTATCACGCCCGATACATCCCAGCCGGGCGTCAGCGGCAGGTGCACAGTAAATTTACCTTTATACCCGCCATTGCGCATTTTCCAGTCTATTGGGTTCACGCTCGTAGCATATACTTTTATCAGCACCTCATCTGCCGCCGGCGTGGGTACAGGAATATCCTCCAATTTCAGTACATCGGCATTGCCGAATTCATGTATTCTTATAGCTTTCATGCGTTTACGTTTTTCTGTGAAGTGCATACAAATCATGCCGGGGCATTTCAGTGGGCAGTTTACAGTTTACATACTGCTCTTTTTAAAAAAATGTTTGGGTAAAGTGGCTGATTTTGCATTAAAATTTACTATTATTATATATATAATATTAATAATATAATAATATGCAGCAACAGGAAGCAAGCCTAGCTAGAGAGCTTTGAACGCCCCTTCGATACCTCAGGGCAAGCTCTGGAGGTGGTTTATTATTTCTTCCGAATGCCCTTGCGGAATATTCGGAAGAACGGGAGATATGCAGCACACTACTATTTTATAAAACGGTGAATTGCTTTATCAGCGTTATCTTGGAACGTAATATTTTTCAGATCAGTATAAAACGTGCTCTGGTCGACAACATCTCCTGATAATTTACCCTCTTTACTTGCATAAAAAACCCCACTTTTATATCCATCTTCCGAAATGGCATCTACAAAACGTTTTACACCTACTTCCAGCTTATGCACCATTCCTCCCATCAATGGAAATACAATAGGCATCATAAAATTTTTCAACATAAATCGCATTGCCGGGGGTAAATTATCAGAGCTTAAGGATTGCTACGAGCTTATGGGATTGCACCAAGCGCGGATAGCCGCCTGCGATCAACAAATAGAAAAAATATTATCGCAGTTCCTTGTTATGGAACCGGCTGAGCGGGAACCGGAAACTCAAACCGGAGATCAATCCCATCCCCCAGTAACATTGGCAAAAAAGCAAACCAAAGGTAAGCATAGGTGCGATGCAGACCTTTCCCGCCATTGTTACGATATACTCGGTACCGACATCTTCGCCATACCTGGAATTGGTCCAGGCACTGCCTTATCGTTCATTAGCGAGATGGGAACAGGCATATTCAAATTTGATACAGCCAAACAGTTCTCTTCGTGGTTGAGGCTCACGCCCAATAACAGGATCAGCGGCGGCAAAGTGCTGAGCAGCCGAACGGAGAAAAGTAGAAATATCCTGACCAAAGCACTTCGTGATGCGGCCAATGCGCTTGGACGATCTAAATCAGATGATTATCTGGTATACTTTTTCAGGAAGATCGCATATAAGAAAGGAAGAGGTGCGGCCATCACGGCGACAGCCAGAAAAATAGCCATCATACTATGGAAGATGATCGTAAAACAAATGCCTTATACGCCTCAAAAGTCTGAACATTATTTGAATCAGATAAAAAACCGAAAAATGAAAAATCTACGAAAAGACATCCAAAAGCATAATATCACAATTGACGAACTATCAATGCTTTTCCCCGTGAGTTAGATAGATTAGACAACTAAAATTGGCAAGCCTGAAAGGCTTGAATGGAAATAGCCCAGGGTTTCACAATGTTCTATGAGCCAACCCTGGAAGGGTTGAATGTGAGAGATGCGCATGATTTGGCTGTCTATTTGGTATAATAATAAACCGCTATCAATAATGATAAAATAATAATTTACTATCTTTGGAGTTCAAATTGCTTTTTATGCGAACCTTAGAGTTAGTAAATCATCTTACAGACGCGCAATTAAAAGAAAAG
>CAIRTW010000286.1 GCA_903881585.1 uncultured Bacteroidota bacterium
AGCCGCAAGAACAAAGATGCTGGTATTTGTGCCGTTGGCACTGGTATGTATTGCATGCTTTTCAAAAAATGCTTTCTCACAGAAGTTTGTGAAGAATGGGAATGTTATTACTTATAGAGGTAACACGTTTGAAATGTCTGAGCCAAAGACGGACACAGTAACTATGACAGATCCGGTAACAGGTAAAGACCAGAAGCGAATAATTCAGTCGGAGCCCTTCGTGATAAAAATGAATGGAAAAAAGCTATACAACACAGATGATGTTACCACGCGACCACAACCCTATGCCGAAAATGGATCGATTGAGGAATACGTTTTAAAAAATCTATCGGGAGACCTTGGAAAGCTTCCTGATGATAACTATAGCCTTGGGCTTTCTGAAATCGTATTTGATGCAAAAGGAAAAGTGATATTTTACCAATATTCGGGCTTCTTCAACAAGCATGTTTCTGAAGAGCTGGAAAAGTCAATTGGAAAGAAGATAGACAAGCTATTAAACGATGCCCCCGCAGTTCAGCCAGCAAAACTGAACAATGAAGATGTTCCCGTACGGTCGGATATAATGCTGCAAGAATATAAGATAACGGTCAAAAACCATAAAGCAGCGTTCAAGAAAGCGTTTTGAAGATCCTAAAAGGTTCGATTTTTTTGTGGCTTTTGCAGCACAACTATCCGCTATTGAAATAAAAAAAACGCAAAAAAAACATGCTGAATGAGTGTGAGCCCACTGTTCAACGCTAGCCAACCACCATAGCCGGAAAACAGCCCGCCCGGCTGAAGTCGTTCGGACGGGGAGGGGAGGTGCAGCGCACTCTTATTTTCGCTTTGAAAAAGAAAAAGGCCACCCTTGGATAGAGTAGCCTTCGTTTTTTCTATGTGTTTCTTATCAGTTCTTCACAGGCAGGAAACCGTAGTTCTTGCCGTACTCCATCATTTGGGTGAAGAAGTTGTCGGGGTATTCCACTTTTACATCGGTGATGTCGTTTCCGTTCATAACGGGTACGAGCTTGGGCTGTATGAAGCCGCGGTAGGGCTTTATGTTCAGCTTGGCGAAGCGCTCCAGTATTTCTTTGTGCAGCGTGGCATCAACTTTTACGCCGTAGTTTTCTACGAGGTTCTTACCGGCGTTGTAATCGCCTTCTGATTTTATGCGCTGTATTTCCTTCAACAGTTGGCCGAAGAGGTCGCGGAGTTTGTTGTAATCGTTTACTTGTACATAGGTCTTGCCGTTCTTTGTTACGAAGGCTACCACGTTGTCTTTCTTGCCTTTTTCAAAAGCCCAGTGGGCTATCAGGGCGCGGTTGCGCATGTGGGCTTCTTCCAGCTGCTCTCCGGGTTTCAGGCGGGTGAGCTGGGTCATGAGGCCGTTCATCATATAGTTGTCGTAGCCGGCCTTGCCTACTTCCATGTCGGGCATTACGCCTATATCCACCAGCTTCTTATCCATGATGAAGTAGAGGCCCACCAGGTCGGCACGGGCTTCTTCCAGGCAGCTGGCATAGTTCTTCAGGGTTTTGTCGGTTGTCTCTACACCGGCATTTATCTGGCCCGATGCGTGGCCTATGCACTCGTGCATGTCGGTGTGCAGGTCGCTGGAAAGCGCGCCGTATTTCTTCATGCGCTGCATCACTGTAATTCATCTACCATGCCGCTCTTAGCGCTTACTACATTGTAGGAGTGGATGATATTGGAGAGCGATACAGATTTAGAGCCGTGCTCTTTGCGAATCCATTCTGCATTGGGCAGGTTGATACCGATTGGCGTGCTTGGCGCAGCATCACCGCTTTCTACGATCACAGTGATGGCCTTGCCGGTAATGCCTTTCACTGTTTTCTTTTTGTGCTCGGGCAGCGCGAGATCGCTTTAGCAAAACATCCTGACTTTTTGTTTATGAAGCGAAATCAGTAATTTGAATAAAATTTCGCGCTATGATAAAAGCGATTGTATTTATCTGCATTTTTGTTTTGTTATCGCAATCACTTTGGGCGCAGCCGGGTGCAGATACGATCGGGATCAGAAGGACCTGGTCGGGGAGCACTTATTATCAGTATGATGGACGTAACATCAGTTATCGAAAAATAAACAGGCTCTTTTCTGCTGATCCGGAAGCGGCTAAAATGTGGAGAAGAGCCCAGGCCGCAAGGTGGCTTGGCGCTTCGATTGACCTTGCAGGTGTAATATGTCTCTGGGCGTATGTCGGTAGTCCATCACAAAGAACACCAGATGCCCTGGGACTTGCGGGCATCGGCCTTGTTGCTGCCAGCGTTCCTTTTGCCATATCCTTCAGGCATCAGTTAAAGAAGGCGGTAAATGTGTATAACAGAGATGCTGGTGGCGTTGGGTTTAATGAACCGAGGGTGAACCTCGATCTTTTTTTCACAGGCAGCAGGGCGGGACTGGCATTGCAATTCTAAAGAATCTCTTCTTGCCAATATACCAGGCCGCACCCATTTTTATGTTTTGTTGCCTTATTTTTGCCGGCATAATGAAAAAAACAGCCTTTCTATTTCTTGTTTTTGCATCACTGTTGGTTGCGCTTTGCAGTTGTAATAACAACACGGAAGAACACAAAGCGAAAAAATTTCCGAAGCCCGGCGTTACAGTTGCGGAGGCGAAAATGCCTATTGCTGAGGACGCGATAAACCATTCTGTTTTTTCTGTGAAGGTGATAGCGGATAGCGATATTGCGATGGGCGTGTATGATGTAGATGCCGATTTTGGAACCAACTTCGGAGAGAGCAAGTTTGCGATGCCAAAGGGCGCAGAAGATGCGACTCCGGTTATCAGGAAGGGCGATGCACCCTATACATACATCGTAGGGTTCCGTATTGCGGGAGATACTACGTTCTATGATTACTTCCAGGTGAGCTGCTCAAAGAGCAATACAAAAATGCAATACATCAAGTCGTATAGTTTCTGAGGTTCCAATTTTGTTTGTCGAAATGGTGTAACCTCATGATGGTTAGAGCGAACGCTTCCACGCCGAAACGCCACCGGAGAGATTGAAGAGGTTGTGCAGGCCAAAGGTTTCGAGGCGTTGTATGGCCAGTACGCTACGAATGCCTTTTTCACAGTACAGCACCACACTTTTATCGGCAGGTATTTCATTGAGGCTGGGTATAAGGGATCCCATGGGGATATGCAGCCCACCCAGGTTGTAGGCCTCGCGCTCCCAATCCTCCCTAATGTCAACGAGGAGAAAGTCTTTTCCCTCATTGATCCATTGTTTTAGTTCAGTGGCTGTTACCTGGTTCATCCCAAACGGTTCTATGGCTAAGTTAATAAATACAATCCAGTTAAAGAGAATAAATATTAAATTGATCAAGACAGGGGTGCGGTCAAAGCTGTCCACAGCGTGTCTTTTAGCTCCACCAGGCCCTGGTTGGCATAAGAAGCAATAAAGACGTGCGGAATATCTGGCGGCAAGGTTTCAGCAATGGCTTGTTTCAGCTCATCATCGAGCATATCGCTTTTGCTGATGGCTATAACTATCTTTTTGTGCAGCAGTTCAGGGTTGTATTGTTCCAGCTCATTAACAAGTATGTCAAACTCTTTCACGTGGTCGCTACTGTCGGCAGGTATCACGAACAGCAAAACAGAATTGCGCTCTATATGCCTGAGGAAGCGATGCCCCAGTCCTTTGCCTTCTGCTGCGCCCTCTATGATGCCCGGCAGATCGGCCATGCAGAAAGACTTGTTATCGCGGTAGGAGACGATACCGAGCTGTGGCGTAAGTGTAGTGAATGCGTAATCTGCTATTTTAGGTTTTGCTGCACTTAGCATGGAAAGCAATGTTGATTTACCGGCATTAGGGAAGCCAACAAGCCCCACGTCTGCCAGTATCTTCAACTCCAGCACCTTCCAGCCCTCATGTCCCATTTCACCGGGCTGTGCATGGTCGGGCGCCTGGTTGGTGGGTGTGGCGAAGTTGGCATTGCCCAGGCCACCGCGGCCGCCGCGTACCCATATCGCCTGCTGGCCATCTTCCAGTATTTCTACTTCGGTCTCTCCGGTTTCTTCATCGCGTGCCACAGTACCAAGTGGCACTTCAAGAATAATATCAACGCCATCATGCCCCGAGGAATTATTCTTCATTCCATTCTGGCCATCCTTTGCAAGTACATTCTTGTAATAGCGCATGTGCAGCAAGGTCCATAGCTGGGCATTACCTCTGAGTATAATGTGGCCACCGCGGCCTCCATTGCCGCCATCAGGCCCGGCCATCGAGTCGAATTTATTCCGCTCGAAATGTGATGCACCTGCTCCTCCCTTACCGGAACGGCAAAAGATGCGGATGTGATCAACAAAATTTCCTTTCTCCACTATGTTACGGGTAAGAGATACTTGTTTATATGCTTGGTGAGGATCTTAAAAGTTTCGGGTATGGTGTGGTCTCCTGTTATATGTTCCAGTTTGCCGTGTGCGTTGTAGTAGTCTGCAACCGGCTGCGTCTTTGAATGATATTCCTTGATGCGCTTTGCGATCACTACTTCGTTATCATCACTGCGGCCCGATGTGGCGCCGCGGCCCAGGAGGCGCTTTACCAGTTCTGGCTCAGGCACTTCAAGAGCAAGCACCAGGTGTATCTGCGTCTGTTTGAATTCGAGGAGCTTATCCAGCGCTTCGGCCTGTGGGCGTGTGCGCGGGAAGCCATCAAATATAAAACCTCGTGCATCGGGGGTGTCATCTATCTTACCGCTTATCATGCCTATCACTACTTCATCTGGCACCAGCAATCCCTGATCCATGTATTTTTTTGCTTCGGTGCCAAGGGGTGTGTGCCTGCTTACTTCATCGCGCAGCAGATCGCCGGTGGAAATATGCTGCAGATCATAGGTTGCTAAAATATTTTCGGATTGTGTGCCTTTGCCACTTCCCGGAGGGCCGAATAACACTAAGTTGAACATGAACTCATTAATTGGTTGATGCACAAAAATAACCATACTTGCGAAATAGCAAGCATTTATTTAATGAAGTTGCAACTCAGGGGTGTATTAGTTACGGTGTTGTTAATTGTTTTGCAAATGTGGTGCGGAAAGAGAAATCTCCCGCAAAGGCGTGAAAAGGTTTCTCGCAAAGCCGTGTTTCCATGTTGTTGGTTTTGAGTACGATAGATTTGACAACTTTTAAAAAGTTGTCAAATCTGAGCGAACAACACGTCATTACTATTTTTCCCTGAAAAGGTGGGCTACTCGCAAAGCCGCAAAGGCGCATCCCGATAGCTATCGGGACTCATTTTGCTTTTAAGACCGCAAAGCGCGAGTGTGCTAATTTATTAATAGTTTTCAGTGACGAAATAGCATGAGCGTGGCTATATCCAAAACAATCATCTGCCCAGCAGTAATTGTTTTACACTTTCGTCAGCAACTTTAAATGTGCCGGGGGCTATGCCATCTAATGTGACGTTACCGATAGCATATCGTATAAGACGTAGTGTAGGGAAGCCAACTGCAGCTGTCATCTTTCGCACCTGGCGGTTTTTACCTTCAGTAAGTGTGAGTGATATCCATGAGGTAGGAATATTTTTGCGGAAACGGATGGGAGGATTGCGATCAGAAACAACAAGGTCGGGTGTTAATATTTTTGCGGTTGCTTTTTTTGTGTTGTATTTTTTCCCATCGATGCTTATGGTCACGCCTTGTTGCAGTTGATGAATTGCATCATCAGTTATTGCGCCTTCCACTTGCACGAAGTAAGTGCGCGGATGTGCGAATGAAGGATCAAGTAATTGATGCGTGAGCGCTTTATCATCTGTCAACAACAAGAGACCTTCACTATCATAGTCGAGCCGGCCAACAGGATAAATATTTTTAGCAATGCGCGAAAAAAAATCAGCGAGCGTTTTTTTTTCACCTTCAGCAGAAAATTGCGAGAGCACATTAAAGGGCTTGTGAAAAATAAAATACTGCGGCATAAAAAATGGTGTGGCTTGAAACATGCGCCAGTAAAGGCTTTCAGCAGGTACAAAAAAAAGTCCGGCGAGGTTGTGGGCTGCCGGACTCTATAAAGGATGGGTTAGTAAGCACAATCCTTACACAATATTAAAAAGAATTTCTTCTACTAAGAAAAATATTTTCATTTTTTTTTAGA
This sequence comes from uncultured Bacteroidota bacterium, assembly GCA_903881585.1. Classification (GTDB taxonomy): domain Bacteria; phylum Bacteroidota; class Bacteroidia; order Chitinophagales; family Chitinophagaceae; genus Nemorincola. The sequence continues at coordinate 6,091 of CAIRTW010000286.1, forward strand.
ATGTTGAAAAGATGTTGACAACTCTTGCAAATTCAAAAGTCAAAAATGAAAAGTCAAAATCAAAAATTGATAACAATCCTGATGGATGAAATAGTGTGTGTGGTAAGAATGAATTGGATTCCTCTGGCGCGAAACTTCATTTTTTACTTTTGAATTTTGGCTTTTGAATTTTCAAACTACCAGTCCTTCTGCATCTTCACTACGTTACCTTTTTCTTTCTTCATTTTGTCCTGCAGCTTTTTTTCTTCCTGCTGCAATGCATCGAGGAGCTGATCTGCTTGCTGCTTGGAAAGCTTGCTGGGCTGGCTTTCCGGCTTCTGCGGCTGCTGGTCTTTATTCTGGTCGTCTTTCTGGTCCTGGTCTTTTTTATCGTTCTTATCTTTATTCTTGTCTTTGTCGTCCTTCTTTTCGTCTTTCTTATCCTTCTGATCTTTCTGGTCTTTTTTGTCCTGCTTGTTCTTGTCGTTCTTTTGCTGCTGCTGTTGCTGCTTCTTCAACATCTGCTCTGCATAAGAGAGATTGTATTTCGCATCAACGTCCTGTGGATTGTTGCGCAGTGTTTGCTTGTATGAGCTCACCGCATCTTCCCATTTCTGCTGAGACATGTAGGTGTTGCCTATGTTGTAGTTGGCAGCAGCGGCGCTTGGTTTATCTTTCGATAGCTTCGCGGTCTCTGTCATCACCTTGCGGGAGTCGTCGTATTTTTTCTGCTGGTAGAGCGAGTTGCTGAGATTGAACAAGCCCGAAGTATTGTTAGGGTCTTTAGCAACAGCCTTGGCATAATCATCTGCAGCCTCTTTGTATTTTTGCTGGTCATACAGTTTGTTGCCCTGCAGTATGTAGTTGTTAGTTTGAGCCTGTGTGGTAAGTGAAAGGAGTATGAATACCAGCACAGCAGCTGCGCCAGTCTTCACGGAAGTATCAGCAGACTTGCTGATCAGCACCTTGCCCACAGATACATGGGGCACATGCTTCTTAGCTTTTCTGCGGCCAGGCAGCAGCCACTCAATGAGCAGCGCAAGGAAACCTGCGAAGAGAAAATACTGGAAGTAACTGGTGAAATCGGTATAGACAACAGAGCCCAGGCTTTTTTGTTCCATTCCTTCGAGAGAGTTGATGAGCTTGTCGGCTACTTCGTCGGTGTTTTGCAACAGGTTGTAAGTGCCATGGCCTGCGCTTGCTATAGATCTCAGCTCTTCTTCATTGAGCTTGCTGATAACAGGGTTGCCATCCTCATCGAGCTTCAGTGACTTTGTATCAGGATCATAGAGGGTAGCGCCCTGTGGCGAGCCGATGCCCACCGTGTGAACAACCACACCTGCATCCGCAGCCTCCCGCGTCTTGTCTATTGCCTTATCGTCATGGTCTTCACCATCGGTAATAATAATGAGCGATTTGTATTTCTGCTCGTTCTGCGTGAAGGTCTGCATAGCCATACCTATAGCATCGCCGATCACCGTACCCTGTGACGGCACCATATCGGGAGATACATTTTGCAGCAGCATTTTCACAGAGGTGTAATCAACCGTGAGCGGCACCTGCAGGTAAGACCTGCCGGCGAAGATGATCAGCGCTACGCGGTCGTTGTGCATTTTGTCGGTCATGCGCATGATGAGCTGCTTAGCGCGAGTGAGCCTGTCGGGCTGAATGTCTTTAGCCAGCATGCTCTTACTTACATCGAGCGCCACGATCACGTCCACGCCCTTGCGCTCTGATTTTTCGCTCTTATCGCCTGCGCGCAGATTGGCCCAGCCTATGATGATAGCAGAGAGCGCCACCGCCATGAGTATGAACCGGAACGTATTTCTGCCGGATATGTAGCCCTGTATCTGAGAGGCCACCAATTTTTCATCGCCGAGCTTTTGCAGCTTTCTTTTGCGCCAGTATAAAACGGCGACAAACAAAAGTAAAAGCAGCGGCACTACCGCGAGGGTATATAAATAACCTATGTGCTGAAATTGAAACATACGCTTAAAAACACAAATTTAACCGGATGAACCGTTACCCGAAAGCGGAAAGATATGATTTTAATTTTCTTTAACAGAGCCCGTTGGCTGGAATTGATAGTTGGGAATTTGGAATTTGGATTGTTTAGAGCTCGATCCTAGGGCGTTTTCGTTTTCACCCTCCTACGTTTTGGCTTCTTCTCCACATCTTCTACGCCTATTAGGAGCGCCCATGCTTCGAGGCCGGGTACGCGCTCACATACCAGCTTGGCAATACCGGCGAGGGGGATAAATAAGAACATGCCGGGGACACCCCATAGAAACTCGCCCACTATCACGGCAACGATGGTGATAAAAGGGTTCATTTTTACCCGTCCGCCCACGATGCGGGGGAACAGGATATTGGAATCGAGCAGGTGAACGATGAATAGACCAACTCCTGCTTCCAAGGCTACATTGCCTGAGCTGTTGGCAAACGTGACGAGCATAACAATAACTATAGACGTGTAAATGCCGAGGTAAGGGATAATATTAAGCACGGCGGCCATAACGCCCAGCAGCAAAGCATAGGGGAGGCCCATAATAAGGAACATGGTGCAGTTGACAATGCTGAGCAGCGCCATCTCTATTACCAAACCCAGCACATAGGAATTGATCATGTTTTTTGTCTCCATGATCACTTCTGTAACTTTGGCGCGGTGGTGATCTGCAAATAAATGGAGCACGAACTTCATGAGCAGCTTGCGGTGAAAGAGCATGAAGAAAGTGAAAATGAGAATAAACACGGTGAGCAGCAGAAACCCGGTAAGGGACAGAAAAAGATTGCTGAGCGAATGACCAATAGAGCCAAGGATGCCGTTGACCGATTTGTTGATATAGTCGGTTTGCTCATGGTTGTTGATATGGAGCTTGTATGACAGCCAGTGCTGCACGCCTGCAAACATTTCATCAAAGCGTTTTCTGAGCTTGGGGAAATCGCTGGAGAAACTGATGAGCTGCAGCGCCATGAAGTAAACAAAGCTGATCATGGCGGTGATAAACAGCATCACACATAAGGCAGCAGAAGCGGCCCTGCCCAGGTGCAGCTTGTTTTCAAAAAACCTGTTGAGCGGATATAATAATATAGAGATCAGCAGCGCGAAAACCAGGGGTATGAATATATTGCTGGCCTCACTGAGTATCACAAATACCAATACCACTGCGAAAAGTATCAGCGCAAGGCGGGCGTAGAAGGGAAGTTTAACGGTTTCGTTCATTATAGTCTATAGTCTAAAGTAGAAAGTTCGGGAGTTATTGTTTTTTGTATGCAGTTTAAAAGTTTAAAGCTCATCCTTATTCAAACTTAATAGAATTGTGCCATAAAAGATTAAAAGCTGGTGGTAATTGTCGAAAGTCTAAAGTATTTAGTCTAAAGTTCGGTTATTTTGCACAATAGAGCAGTGATATGCTGAAGCGATTTTTTCAAAATGGATTAGTGGAGGCTGGTTGCGATGAGGCCGGCAGGGGGTGCCTTGCGGGGCCGGTGTTTGCTGCGTCGGTAATATTGCCGGCTACGTTCCGGCACACGCTGCTCAATGATAGCAAGCAAGTGACGGAGGAAGACCGCAATGCACTGCGCCCGATAATAGAGCGCAAAGCCATAGCCTGGGCGGTGGCTATGGTGGATCATGAGGAAATAGACCGTATCAACATACTCAAGGCTTCCTTTAAGGCGATGCACCTTGCTATAGACCAGCTAAAGACCCGCCCCGAGCTGCTGTTAATAGACGGGCATATATTCTCTCCGTACTTTGGCATAGTCCATCAATGCGTGATACAGGGCGATGCGATCTATGCATCTATAGCCGCGGCCAGCATACTTGCCAAGACCCATCGCGATGAGTATATGCTACGGCTGCATGAAGAATACCCCCACTACGGCTGGAACGAGAACAAAGGGTATGGCACTGTGCGCCACCGGGCACAGATAACCGAGCGGGGGATATCACCGTATCATAGAAAGACGTTCGGGATATGTAAGGAAAATTCCAAGGTTTAAATTCCAAATTCCAAAACCAATGTATGTTTTTATACGAAAGCGCTGAACCCGGTGATCGCGCGGCCTACGATCAGTGAATTGATCTCTTTGGTCCCTTCGTAAGAATAGATCGCTTCGGCATCAGCTACAAAGCGGGCTACATTGTACTGGAGCAGTATGCCGTTGCCACCCATTACCTCGCGGGCGCGGCTTACAATATCCCTTGTGCGCAGTGAGCAGAAAACCTTTGCGAGCGAGGCATGCTCGTCCGTAAGCTTGCCCTCATCCTGCAACTGCGATAGCCGGAACACCATAGTTTGCATAGCTGTAAGGTTAGAAAGCATTTCGACAAGGTGATTTTGTATCAGCTGGAATGATGCTATGGGCTTGCCAAATTGCTTCCGCTCCCGTGTATATTTCAGTGCATGTTCATAGGCACCGCGGGCACAGCCTACTGCTTCCCAGGCTACACCTGCGCGCGTCATGCGCAGTACATCGGCGGTATCTTTAAAGCTATTGGCGCCCTATAGCCTGTCAGCCTCCGCTACCTCGCAGTCGGTAAGGGTTATGAGCGCGTTTTGAACAATGCGCAGCGCCATTTTATCATGTATTTTTTCCGGCAGAAAGCCCGCTGTGCCTTTTCTTACTAAAAACCCTTTTACCTGGTCATCGGCAATATCACGAGCCCAGATAATGGTCACATCTGCGAAGGTGGCATTGCCGATCCATTTCTTTTGCCCGTTCAATATCCATTTATCGCCTGTCCGCCGGGCGGTGACAGTAAGGCCACCGGCAACGGCAGAGCCTACCTCCGGCTCGGTAAGGCCAAAAGCACCGATGAGTTTCATCTGCTGCATTTTTGGCAGCCACTCATTCTTTTGTTCTTCAGAGCCCAGAAGGTATATAGACCCCATGGCCAACCCGCTCTGCACCCCGAAAAAAGTTGCTATTGAAACATCTATCCTCGCCATTTCCATAGCCAGTATCCCTTCCAGTAAATGGGAGCGGCCGGGGCAGCCATAGCCCTTGTACGTGGTGCCGCAAACATTGAGCGCCGCAAGCTTTGGGATGAGCTCAAAAGGAAATTCAGCTTTCAACCAATGGTCATTAACTATGGGCTGCACTTCCGTTTCCATAAAGGTTCTTACTTTCAGCTGTATGGCCCGTTCTTCATCAGAAAGGGTATGGGAAAGGTGGTAAAAATCGGCGTCGACAGGTGGCAGCTCCCTGCGCCGGGTGTTGCCGCTTAGCATTTTCATGAGGCCGGTAAGCTGTTTGTCGTCCAGGGCGCTCACGTTTTTCATCACCGCAGGCAGATCAACTTTCTTCGACAGCTTTTCTAAAGCCTCCATATCTATTTCTTTAAAAAGGTGGTAAGCTTGCCTTATCTTAGAGAATACGGAGGACATAAAAAGTAGTTTTTAGACTACCGATAGTAATATAGTGCCACAACAGGTCAGGATCAGCTATGCAGGTTTCGCCGAACAGCGGTCAGATACGTTTGTTGCCGCGGCAGAAGAATAGACTATTAATTATTAACGCCTCTTGAATTATACCATTTCAATAGTGTTTTCCGGAGTGCGTCGGGATTTATGGGCTTTAAAATAAATTCCTTTGCGCCCAGTTCAGCAAATTCAGCCTGGATCTCCGCATCGACAGCTGCGGTCAGCGGGAAAATGCAGATATGCGGATTGAACTTCCTGATCTCCTTAGTGGCGGTTATTCCGTCCATTACCGGCATCTGCA
>CAIRTW010000287.1 GCA_903881585.1 uncultured Bacteroidota bacterium
ATTGGGATGGACTGACATATTTCTGCTTGGATGCACGGTTTTTGAGGGCCTTTGCCATATTTCCTTGCATTTGGTTACCCCTAATTTCCGAAATTCTCCCGTATTTACTATACTTTGTAGTTAATCAGAAGACCCTAATTACAACTATACTTATCCCCCCTCACAAACCAAATCTTCCTGTTACTATTCTGCTAACTGCACTTTTGCAGTAACATAGTAACGGCTGAATAATTACAAACCGATAAACCGGGTACTACTTTTAAAAGAAATGTATCTATTAGCTCTGTTTGCCAACTAAGTATGCTTTCTGCCTTATTGCCGTATGACAACACCAGGTAATCGCCTATATTATCTACCAGCGTCATAATATCGGTCATATAGGTGATAGCAATTTTATGCTTTGTAATGTCTGTAACATCCGACTCTACGATATGGAACTGGCGATTGATAAATTTTATCGGGTTACCACCATTGTCCGAAAGTACCGGGATCCTGTTTTTCAGGGAATCGATATAGGGAGATACAGGGAAGCCACATTTATAGTGCAGCGAATTAGCCCTTATGTCGGTGGCCACCATTTCGCTGAATGTAGAGCATTTCATGCCCGGATTATATGCCTGTGATTTTAATAAAAACTCATTGTAAGAAGCATATAAAACAGACTGCTCGAAACTGCCCACGGAGTTGTCGTCTATGTACTGCCGGAAGCTGAGGTTTACGATTGCTTGCTGCATAAATAAGGTATTGGGGTTTTATAAATCACAGGGTACTTTCTGACCACAACATAAAATTAGAAAGCGCAGAAAGAGATAACAAAAAATTGAGGTGTATAAAGGAAATGCTGTGGTGTATCTGTGGACAACCATGCTGTAATTTTTAGGCAAAATACCGACCTGAAAGTTATAGATATGCGGTGAGAAGCCTTTACAGCGGGCATTTCCGGCAATCAGCTACACGCGAAGATTTAAGACGAGATCTATCGCCTTCTCTTCTTGTACTGCCTGTTCCGGTACAGTACATAGATGAATATGAAGGGCAGCAGGATCAGCTTCAGCCACAGCCCACTCCTTCCAACACTGCCGGCGGGTCTCGCATACAGGCATTGTGATGCAAGCAATAAGGCAATTGTAAATACCAGGTCGAACTTGTGCCGGGCGGCGCTCATCTCAGCGCTGCTAAACGGTAACGATCCAGTTGTGCGTGTCCTTCTTGCGGCCATAGCGTATGTCGGCAAGTTCCTGTTTGAGCCAGTTGGTTATTTCCCAATGTTCTATATCAGGCAGTTCCATTTTATCTTCATGGAAAGTGAGCTCACGTATAGGCGCTATTGATGCCGCAGTACCCGTACCAAAAGCCTCTTTCAGTTTACCAGCATGAAATGCTTCTTCTATTTCATCAATGCTTAGCGGGCGTTCTTCCACTTTCACTCCTTTCTCCCGTAGCAGGGTTATTACACTCTCGCGGGTCACACCTTCCAGTATTGTGTCCTGTTTTACATCAGGAGTGATAACGGTATCACCGATCACGAAAAATACATTCATGGTGCCGATCTCCTGCACATACTTATGCTCAAAACCATCGGTCCAGAGTATCTGGTCGTAACCCATCTTCCTGATCTGCATAGTGGGGTACATGCTCATACCATAGTTACCTGCGGCCTTGGTAAAACCTATACCACCAGGGAAAGCACGCACATATTTGTCCTGCACGTAGATAGATACAGGCTTATTATAGTAAGGACCAGCCGGGCTGGTGATGATGATAAACATAAATTTCTCTGCCGGACGAACGCCAATAAACTCATCTATGGCCAGCATGAACGGACGGATATAAAGAGACGTATCTGCACCGGAGGGCACCCAGTCGCGATCGAGATTCACGAGCTCACGCATACCGTCTATGAATATATCCTGCGGTATATCTGGCATAGCCATGCGTTCAGCAGAGCGCTTCATGCGCTTCCAGTTGTCATACGGGCGGAAGATGATGGGGTTGCCCTGCGGGTCTTTGTATGCTTTTACGCCTTCAAAAATAGCTTGTCCGTAATGCAAAAAAGTAGTGGCTGGGCTGAAATTGAGATCGTGAAAAGGCATTATTTCCGGTTTGCCCCATTTACCGTCTTCGTAATAGGCTATCAGCATGTGATCGGAATAGTTCTTGCCAAACTGAATGTTGGCCGGGTCTATCTCCCCAATCCTGCTTTTTTCTATTTTTTTGATGCTGATATCTAACGACGAAACGCTCATAATGCCCGAATTAAATTAATATTGTGTAACGATAATTTGCGCAAAGAAACAATTTTATACCCTAAATCCCTAAAGCCGTAACCTCTTATTTTTATTATGCTAATGGGATTAAAGATAGGGATAATTTATTCGTAAAAGCTATAAGGAAATGAACATCATTAAAACAGACCTAGTGAGCCCGGATTTTGATATTCTGTGGGATGACATTACGGAAATAACGGGGGGGCTGGTACAAAAAGATGTGCTGATAATTGTCAACACATTTGCCCCGGAAAGTACGGAAAAGGCGCAACTGATAAAAATGCTGGAAGCAAGTAAACTGGTGCCCGAACAGTACAATATTATTCAACTGGGTGGTGATACAAGAGTGGCCTGGCATCAGTTGCGTGAGCGGCTTGGTCCTAAGATCATTTTTTTAATCGGAATACGGCCCAGCCAGTTGGGCATTTCGTCTCTCTTCCAGCTGAATGCGCCGAACCGATTTAATGACTGTGTATGGTTGCCCACTGTGTCTTTAAGTGAGCTGGAAAAGAACCCGGAAGCAAAAAAGCAATTGTGGAATGACGGGATGAAAGTTGTGTTTGACCCCTCCCAACCTCCCTTAAAGGGGAGGTGAGGTCGAATGAGTTGGAGACCTCCCCCCGGCCCTCTCCAAAGGAGACGGTGAAGTAGAATGAGTTATGCATCTATGGACCGTGGCTGCTTCTATCATCCATTTTATAAAGACCGCTCGTGGAATGTCTCGATATAACTGGTGCGGAGATAGCGCATGAACACCACCGAACAATAAATGCAACCTACCGCGAAAAAGACCGCAAGGCGAAAATACAGCGCACCGACACTTATGAGCGCGGCTTTATACTTGTACATACTTCAGTAAAACTCAATTAGTGTGCCAAATGTTGCCAATTCAATCTTAATATAGATCGGTTATTATTTAGGGTCTGCTGATTAACTACAAAGTATAGTAAATACGGGAGAATTTCGGAAATTAGGGGTAACCAAATGCAAGGAAATATGGCAAAGGCCCTCAAAAACCGTGCATCCAAGCAGAAATATGTCAGTCCATCCCAA
>CAIRTW010000288.1 GCA_903881585.1 uncultured Bacteroidota bacterium
CTCACGTCGATAAAGGCGCTGGGCATGAAGGCCGGCCTGGCGATAAACCCGCACACACCAGTGTCGGTTATCGCGGACATAATTAGCGAGATCGACCTGTTGCTGATCATGAGCATAAACCCCGGTTTTGGAGGGCAGCAGTTTTTGCCGCTTACCTACAATAAGATCCGCCAGGCAAAAGAACTGATAAACCGCGCAGGTACAAACACACTTATTGAGGTTGATGGCGGTGTGACCCTGGAGAACGCGGCCGAAATCGTAGCAGCGGGCGTGGATGTGCTGGTAGCCGGTAATACCGTCTTTGCGTCACCCGACCCAACGGCGACCATAAAAAGTTTAAAGCAGGTGGGGAAATAAAGTTATATTGATCACGTTTAATTGGGGTATGCTTCGAAAACCGGCCTTTTTATCTATTCTCCTGCTCTTTTCATGTGTCTGCGCGTTCGCGCAGCATGCCACGATAAGCGGCATAGTACATGATGATAAAGGCAAGCCGCTGGAGTTCGCGATAGTGGCCAATGCGGCAACGGGTATCGGCACGAGCACCAATGCAAAAGGGTTTTATGTGATCGAGGTCCCATCTGAGAAAATACTTACCATTGTCTATTCCTACCAGGGTGAGACCATACGCAGAACCTTACAGCTTACAACCGGGGAAACACGGACGATGGATGTAAGTATAACGGTCAGGTCAAACGAGCTCGCTGTTTTTGTATTAAAAGACCCCAGGGCGCGTTTTGAGGCTGGCAGCGTACTGATTGACCCTACACTTGCACTCATCAATCCGAGCCCCGGTGGAGGCCTCGAGAGCCTGATAAAGCTGGCTGTAGGCTCGCACAACGAGCTAACTTCCCAGTACAGCGTACGCGGCGGCAGCTTTGATGAGAACCTGGTGTATGTGAACGACTTTGAGATATACCGGCCTTTCCTTGTGCGCGCCGGCCAGCAGGAAGGATTAAGCTTCATCAACCCGGAGCTGGTATCAAATGTGAATTTTTCGGTGGGGGGGTTCCAGGCCAAGTACGGTGACAAGATGAGCAGTGTGCTGGATGTGACGTACAAGCGGCCAACACAATTTGCAGGATCTGTGATGGTGAGCCTGCTGGGGGCCAGCCTGCACCTGGAAGGAACCTCTAAAAACCATAAGCTCACCTATCTCATGGGTGCACGACAGAAAAGCAACCAGTACCTGTTGCAATCGCAGCCTACCAAAGGCGTTTACAATCCATCCTTCACGGATATACAGGCACTGGTAAACTACAAGATAAACGACAGGTGGGAGCTAGAAGCTATAGCCAACTACGCCCGCAACAGGTTCACCTTTTTCCCTGAAACCCAGACTGCCAGCTTTGGTGTGCTGAACCAGGCGTACCAGCTAGATGTGTTTTACACGGGCAGCGAGTTCGATCAATTCGACTCAAGGTTCGGCGGAGTCTCAACAACTTATCATTCGGCTGATACTCGGTTGAAGCTTAAATTCCTTGCATCAGGTTTCCAGACCACAGAATTTGAGACCTATGATATCAATGGCCAATACCTCTTCGGTGAGTTGCAGACCGATATGAGCAAGGCAAACTTCGGACAGATAAAAACCTACCTGGGCACGGGTGGCATACAGGACTTTGCAAGAAACTATCTAAACGTAAGCGTTGGCGATGTCGGCGTGCGCGGCTCGTACGATGCAAAGAAGAACTTCATCCAGTTTGGCGCAGGCGCAAATATTACCAGCATCAGCGACGACCTGCACGAATGGGAGCGCCGCGACTCTGCAGCATTTACGCAGCCCTACGACCCGGGCCTGCTGCGCATGGCGTACTTCTATAACTCTTCCGCAAACTTTAATTATGTGCGCCTCAACGGCTTTGTTCAGGACAATATACATTTTGATTCGTCAAGCCGGTTCTCGGCCACCCTCGGAGTGCGCTTTAACTATAGCTTTCTGAACAGCGAATTCCTGGTGAGCCCACGTGCACAGGTGGCCTACAAGCCGGAATGGGAAAAAGATTGGGTATTTAAATTCTCCACCGGGCTTTACTCACAACCACCATTTTACCGCGAGATGCGCGACCTGACCGGCGGTGTGAATATGCAACTGAAAGCACAGAAATCATTCCAGGCTGTACTCGGCACGGACTATAACTTCAAGATGTACGGCAGGCCTTTTAAAATTACTGTAGAGACTTATTACAAAGACCTGTGGGACCTGGACCCCTATTATTACGACAATGTACGTATCCGGTATACCGGCAAGAATGATGCTATTGGTTATGTATACGGAGGAGAAGTGCGGCTGTATGGCGACCTTGTAAAAGATGCCACATCGTGGATCAGCATCGGGCTGATGAAGGCCAACCAGAAAATTACAGACAGCTCAAGTCTCCCCGGTTATGCCAATTATTTCCCGCTGCCTTCTGACCAGCGATTCTCGCTAGGAATGTACTTTGAAGACTATCTGCCACGAAACAAGAACTTTAAGGTGCACATAAATGCTATGTATGCTACCGGCTTACCAGTTGGCGCTCCGAATGGACATCTTTACCAGGATATATTGCGCCTGCCGGATTATAAGCGTTTAGATATAGGCTTCTCAGCGCTGCTGCTGGACGCTGCCCGCAAGAACCACCCTGCACACAGCTTCTTCAATAATATGAAGAGCATATGGGCCAGCCTGGAAGTCTTTAACCTCCTGGGCATTCAGAATACGCTTTCGTACACCTGGATACAGGACCAGACCAGCCAAAAGGTTTATGCGGTGCCCAATCGTCTCACTTCGCGCCTGCTGAATCTGAAACTGATATTCAATTTTTAAGCCATCGCCCCGCGAAATCGGGATTTTTCCGCATGCTGCCTGCGCGACTATCTCCTGAAACGCCTTACTGTAGCGCGTTTTGTCAGTGTTAGTAATTTTATCAGAAAAACATTTTGCAGGAAACAGTATATTCTTATCTTTGCGCTCCCAATGACTGTTTTAAACAGTTATTGTTATAGTTCTTACTTTATGATTTCGTAGCTCAGTTGGTAGAGCAATACACTTTTAATGTATGGGTCTTGGGTTCGAGTCCCAACGGGATCACTTTGGTTAACTGAAACCCTTGATAGTCAACACTTTCAAGGGTTTCTTTTTTATTTGTGGCAGAATTTGTGGCAGTTTTCTTAAGCTCTCTTAATTCTCTGAAAGCCTTTACAGTAAATACTTTCATGGTTTTGTAATTAAAATAAAAAAGGACGGTCAGATTTTGACCGTCTTTTACTATAAATATCTAGATTATTATTTCCCGTATCGCCTATCCCACTCCTTCTGCAACAAGTCTGCCTTTTCATCCTGAGTTGCTTTCACATAAGCTCTAAATGTAGTTTGTGAGCGGTGCCCTGTGATAGCCATAATCACAGATTCGTTTGTGCCATTCAGAAACTCGTTTGTCGCAAAGCTCCTTCTGCAACAGTGCGTAGTTAAACATCTCCATTTCTTGAAGGTTACCGTCTCAACCTTATACTCCCTTGTAGTGCGCTTTTCAAACTCTTTTTGTAGAGAAGGAATCTTTTCCCCAATTTCCTTCAGGTAGTCATTGAACTTTTGTGAAGATGGGCACTTAGGTAGACCATCCGGGTACTTCAATAGAATTTGTTTTACTAATGGGTGAATTGGTATAACAACTTTCTCACCTACCTTTTGTTGAATTGTTCTAATCCTTGATTCTATGAAGTTTTTCTGACTGAGTCTGGAGAAATCTGAGTGGCGCAGGCCGCTCCAACAGCCAATCACAAACATATCTCTAATATATTCATGTCTTGATGATTCTGGATTTTTATAATCCATCAAATCATTGATTTCAGCTTCATTCAAATAGATGTTGTCACTCTCTTCACGGATCACGTTGATTTTTAGGTTAGCAAATGTCTCATTAGAAATGAGCTTCTTTTGCTTCGCATATGAAGCCATCAACATGAAAGTTTGTAAGTACTTACTTTTTGTATTGAGTGCTAATTTCTTTACTTCCACCAGATAAGTTTCAAACTCATCTATCAGGTCTTGATTAATCTGGTCAAGATGGAATTTTCGTCTCTTGGCTACTTCAAAACATTCGAATGCTTGTTTGGCACTACAATAAGGTTTAATGCTATCACGCTTAATCAGCATTTTTTTATCAGACAGTCTTCGTCCGGTTTTGGTGTCATCAATCATACGCTGGAAGAAATCCAGAATTAGCACTCGATCATTTTTTTCAACAACGATATTCTTCCTTTTGGCACCACCTTTAGTTGCCTTCTTTAGTAAATCTGGGGTGATATTTTCATAGCCAATTTCAATCTCCAATTTTTCAAACGCATCACGAATCTTCTGCTCTAGCTTGTTCAGCCGTCCTATCAACATTGCATTATCAGAGTTTTGCTTCGGCTCAAACTTTTTGTTGTTCCACTCAGAAGTGTGGATGCTTTCACCGGCTTGCAATATGAGTCGGTTACAACACCATACTATTGTGTAATAGATGGATGTAATGCCCTCATGTTTTGGGTTTCGTATGTACTTGTTAAGTTTCATTTCTTTTTGGTTTTAAATGCAAATGCATCTAAATCACTCTTTTTAAACAGATACTTACGACCAGTGCCGCCGTTAGCAAGTTTGCCTTCTTTAACCCTGGTAATTAATGTGCGAGTGCATACTTTACAGTGAATAGCAGCTTTTTCAAGCGTCATGTTTTCGTCTGATTCATTGAGAAGGCCATAGTAAGGAACCTTTTTCAATTCCTCTGCAACAATCTCACGCAAGACTTCTCGCAATTCAAATGCAGGCATGAATACCATCGAGTTTACGTTAAACATATTGGACATGGTTGTATCAGTTTAATTTTAAGCAGTATGATTTAGACTTATTCGTCACTATTGATAAAAAAATGATAGGGTTTATAGGATAACTTCTGGGTATTGTTACTGCTGAGAAATTAAAGATCTGCCCAAAAGTTGTCCAATGATACCAGTGTCAGTGAGACGTCATCAAACCCTGTCGGAAGCCCCCAGTTACCATTTGGCAATTCTTCCAACTGGTCTGTGTTACTGATAATTTTCCCATCAACCGTTAACTTGATTTTACCAACGAGCTCCAGTTGCTTGCCATCA
>CAIRTW010000289.1 GCA_903881585.1 uncultured Bacteroidota bacterium
ATTAATTTCACTCGTAAATGCATTACAACCGCTAATTCCTGCGATAGCGATTTTTTTTTCAGATGGACTGAGAGTGATGAATGGAGTCTGATAGCTATTATACCAGGCGTCAGCACATCCATCAGCTGAGGTAGTAAAACTACCAGCCAATTCATCCGTATTTGAGGATGCTGAATCCAACACTCGCAGCCATTGCTGGGTATATGTCTGCCCATACCCATTAAACCCACATACAATAACCAGAAGTGCAAGTAATATATTTTTCATAACCCTATAGTTTTAACCTTTTTGTTACTACTCAGGTACCCCTATAGTTTGGCCCACGGTCATTTAGACAAAGCCAATATAAATACCCATAATTGATTATTGAATTGTAGCAGGCGTTTTTATGCAGGTGCTAAATTTGCCAATGCAGTTAGTGCTTCAAATACAGACTTCCCGTTTTTGATGGTTGTATCGACGACTGAACGAAGGACGGCAAAACGCTGCGCACCATCTTCGGTCCTAAACTGGCCAGATACCTTTGTTTTTACCTTTATATTTCTTACCGCCCTTTCAGAACCGTTATTATCGGCCGGGACATTGAAATGATATAAAAATGTGAAAATAGCCTCTTTGTTTTTTAATAACCTCTTATGAAAGGCTTGCACTTTTTGGTGCTTCCCCTCATAACTTTCCCCTAATAAAACAGCAAGCCGACTTTCAAATATTTTGACGTCATGGTGGGGCGTGTTGTAGTCGGCTATTATTAACCCATTTTTAAAATGTATAGCTTCCTGAAAAAGCACTTTCATTGCTTTGCTCCATTTGCAGGCCAATGCATCTTCAAAATTAGTAAGCTCCCTTATTAAGTGCACCATGCACAGTTGGTGGTGCAGCGCAGGGGTCTTCAATTGTGCCGCCCAGCAATCACTGATATAGATGGTTTGGGGGAACCCGTCGGAAAAATATTGCTGTATCGTCTGGTAGCCCCTGTTCATGGAAGCGACGATAAAGGTCAATGCCGTATTTTGCCATACATGGAACCAACCTTTCTTGGCAGCTATACGGCTACCTGTTTCATCGCTGCCCACTACTTCGCTTTGTTGCACCTTCTGCTGTATCTGTTCGTAGGCGGGCAATGCTTTTTGCATGCACCCCGCCAGCATATTGTCAATAGTGCCCTCGCTTAGGGCTACCCCGTACATGTCTTTCATCAGCTCCGCTATGCGTTTGTAGGGTAGGTACTGGTAAACAGACATGTAGCATACGGCGGCTACTACATTTGGCCCGTATTGTATAGGGGCTTTGAGATGCGCGGGCATCCCAGCTTTACAAAGCAGCTTGCAACAAGGGCAGGTTTTTACAAAAGTTACGTGGTCTATATATTTTGCTTGTACAGGTGGGATAACAACCTCTTGCTTATATTCTGAGATTGCACCGGTTACATCTTCGATATTGGCACCACAATTACTACAAAAGGCCGGTGCGTATTCAATAGTTTCATCTGCCGTAGCTTTTATTTCAAGTGTTTGGCCTTTGTGCCCAACCTGGCCCCCACTTTTAATGCCCTTGGATATACGGGAGTTTTTTGTATTGGGGCGGCCAATATCATGCGACGGTGGTGTGGAGCTGGTAGTGCTTTTACGCCCGTTAATCAAAAAGTTGGTTTTCTCTTCAAGGCTTTTAATCTTTTCAGCCTGTACCAAAATGATTGCGCCTAGAGATTTGACTTGTTCGCATAACAATACATTCTGAGATTTTAGTTCTTCATAATGAGACAATGATATAGTAACAACCGTTTCGATAGCGCAAAGAAAAAATATTTTTCAATACAGTGTATGCTTCAGGAAATTATTTTTAAATTTGCAAATACTCAGAAATAGACCTGAGTAGTAACAATTGTTTTAATAGCCCATCCCGATGGTTAAACATTGCCTCCGCACTGCGAAATGCAGTTTCCAAATATTCTGTTTCCTGTTCATCATAATCGCAGCATCGGTAGGCCGTACGGATGCGCAAACAGCAGGTGTTGCCCATC
>CAIRTW010000290.1 GCA_903881585.1 uncultured Bacteroidota bacterium
CTTCGCGAAAAAGGTCTCTCGCAAAGGCGCGGAGGCGCAATTCGCTTGTTGTGTTTTTAAGGCGGTTGACCGTGGGGTGCTTTCGCAAAAAGGTCTCTCGCAAAGGCGGAGGCGCAATTCCCTTGTTGTGTTTTTAAGGCGGTTGACCGTGTGGTGCTTCGCGAAAAAGGGTCTCTCGCAAAGGCGCGGAGGCGCAATTCTCTTGTTGTGTTTTTAAGGCGGTTGATGGGACGGTGCTTCGCGAAAAAGGTCTCTCGCGGAAGCGTGAAAGTCCCGTATGCCTACAAATTGTTTACGATTCTGGTAATGCCATTTTTTATTAGCTCTTCGTTGAAATTTATCAATAGTCCTAACTTTAAGCCGGTCATCTTTAAATAAGTCAATAGTGTTTTGGGGTGTGCAGGCGCTATTGTTTCAACAGATTTTAGTTCAATGATTACTTTGTTTTCCACGATGATATCTGCACGAAAACCAACATCCATTTTAAGATCATCCCAATATACTGATATTGTTTTTTGCCTTTCTGTAAGCAGGTTGAGCTTTATAAGTTCATGCACCATTATCTCTTCATAAACTGATTCTAACAAGCCAGGGCCTAGTTTAGTGTGAATTTGATAAGCAACATTTACAACCAGTTTTGCTACTTCATTCTCAGTCATAAATTCGTTCTTTTAATAATGCTTTGCATAGCATCCTGCCGCCTTAAAAACAGAATGAGGGCACTGCGCCTCAGCGCCTTTGCGCCTTTGCGAGAACCTTTTTAAAACTATTTCTCTAATGAATGAATCCCGTGGAAAAGACGCTTCCAGCGCATATCTTTGAGCATGCCGCCTTCGCCGTAGCTAAGCCACACAAACCAGGCTTTGCCTACAACATGGTCAATTGGTACGAAACCCCAGTAGCGGGAGTCGAGGGAGTTGTGGCGGTTATCGCCCATCATCCAGTAATAGTCCATTTTGAAGGTGTAGGCGGTGGCTTCTTTACCGTTGATGATGATCTTACCGTCTTTTTCTTCCAGTGTATTGCCCTCATAGTTGCGTATGATGCGGCGGTAGATGGAGATATTCTGAGGTGTGAGCGCTACAGTAACGCCTTCTTTAGGAATGGTGAGCGGGCCGAAATTGTCGCGGTTCCACTTATAGTTAGCGGTATCGAGCGGGAATACCCAGTCGCCGGCGGATTGTGGTGAGGTGCCGGCGGGATGCAGCACCCACGGCTCTACCGACACTACATTGCTGGCTTTTTTGAGAATATCCACCTGGCGGTTTTCCAGGTTATAGGCCAGGTAGCCGGGCGGCGGTGGCGGCATGTTGTCGGATACCTGCAGGTCTTCCTCAGTTGCAGGCATACCATGTGTTGTCTTTACGAGATAGGAGAGCTTGGAGTGCGGGAACTGCACATTTGGCTGCCCATTGATATAGACGCGGGTATTCTTTATTTCCAGTACGTCTCCAGGTATGGCCACACACCGCTTGATATAATTCTCTTCTTTATCGATAGGGCGGGTAATGATCTTGAATTGGTTCATGATACTTTCCCGGCCCGCGATGCGGCAAGCCTGGTAGTAATCACCCTCGGGCTGCTCGGCCATAACGGTATCGCCGCAGGGATAGTTAAATACAACCACGTCATTGCGCTCCACATGTCCGAAACCAGGTAAGCGGTGGTATTTCCACTGAACGGCTTCGGAATATGATTTACCGCCCACGAAAGGCATAGTATTGTGAACCAGCGGAACTGCGAGCGGCGTCATAGGCACGCGAGGGCCATAAGCGAGCTTACTTACAAACAGGAAGTCATTGACGAGCATAGTGCCTTCCATAGACCCGGTGGGTATGGTATATGCCTCGAAAAAGAACGTGCGGATAAGCGTAGCCGCCACAATGGCAAACAGGCCGGCATCGAGCCACTCCCGCCAAACGGGCTTTTTATTTTTTACTTTATCCTTGGGTGCGCTTTTATCTAGTGGAAATGCCATGCGGGCTGATATTATCGTTCAAAAGTAACAACTTCCCTTACAAATTATTGTATGGAGAAAACCAAGGGTGAACATTTAACAAATATAATGGGGGTTTTTGTAGTCACAATAATTTTGAGGCACATCACTATTTTCAAAGAATGGAGTTGATAACTATAAAATAACTAAATATTGGAGCTTTTTGAGTATTTTTCGGAGGTATAGGAATGATAATAATTCGCCACTCTATTTATATGCATATGAGCACAGGACTTTTTTACAAGCCGTTGAAAAATATTAAGCTAAAATCTGCCGGGTACAATCTATTGGGAAGGCTCTGCCTGCTTGTTGTATTTACCTGTTCCTGTTTCATCGGCAAGGGGCAGGCTCCCAGCCCTTGCCAGGCTCCGACAATAACGTCGGTGGGCCCACTCGTTGGCATTCCTTCGTCATCGGTTACTATTACCGGAACCAATTTCAGTGTTACTGCAGGCAATGACCATGTATATTTCGGTGGAGTGCAGGCTACAGTAACGGCGGCAACGGCCAGCCAGCTTACCGTAAACGTGCCCCGAGGAGCTACCTACGGTCCTATTGTTGTTGATAACACATCGTGCGGACTACAGGCTGCAGCGTCCCTGCCGTTTCTACAGAATTTCAACAATGCGATCTATACACCTTCCACGGTGAACCTTGATCCAAAGGTAGATTTCAATACCGGTACTTCGCCATGGGGCGTAGCGATAGGCGACATAGATGGCGATGGCAAGCCCGATGTAGTGGTTGCAAACAGTGGCTCGTCAACTATTTCTGTGTACCGCAATATAAGTGCCTCGGGTACGATCACATCCGGTTCGTTTGCTGCAGCGGTAAGCTTTACCACGGGCACTTCGCCCGAAGGTGTTGCCATTGGGGATATTGACGGGGATGGCAAGCTGGATATCGTAGTTACCAATTCGGGGTCAGCAACTGTGTCCGTGTTTCGTAACACTGCAACAAGCGGTATCATCAATTTAGCATCGCTGGCGGGAAAAGTTGATTTTACATGTGGCAATAGCCCCGAAAGTGTGGCCATAGGTGATATAGACGGAGATGGCAAGCCAGAGATCATTACCGCTAATGCTGCCTCGCCCGGCGGCATATCTGTATTGCAAAATACGAGTTCGGCGGGCATATCTTTTTCACCGAAAGTGGATTTTGTCACCAGTGCTATTTCACCGGTTGTAGCGATCGGGGATCTGGACGGTGACGGCAGGCCTGATGTGGTTGCTACGAATTTCGCGGCAAGCACGGTGTCGGTTTTACGTAATACAGGAGCATCCGGCACTATTACCAGCACATCACTTGCAGCAAAAGTTGATTTTGCGACTGGCGCCAGCCCTGCCGGCCTTGCGCTTGCTGATATGGATGGCGATGGCAACGTAGATATAGTCGTGGCTAATTTTGGAAGCGGATCGGTAGGCATATTCAGAAATACAGGGAGTGGAGTTATCAACACCGGCTCGTTTGCGGGTATGGTTAGTTTCGGTGCGCTCAGCCAGCCGTTCTCGGTATCGGTAGGAGATATAGATGGCGACGGGAAGCCGGACCTGGCAGTAGGGTATATAGGAAGCCAGGTATCTGTTTACCGCAATACTTCGTTTTCAGGGTTTATCTCAACAAGTTCGCTAGCCCTGGACGTTGATTTTGGAGCAGGCGGAAACCCGAGACAAGTGACCGTTGGAGACCTGGACCTGGACGGCCTGGCCGATTTTGTTTGCACAAACCAGTCATCGGGAACTTTTTCTATCCTGAGAAATGATCCATTGCAGCCAATCACCGGCAACTTATTGCTGTGCCAGAGCGGGCCGACCTCAGCACTGAGTGAGCCCGCACGTGGCGGCACATGGTTTAGCGGCACATCGTCTGTAGCCACCGTAAGTGTTTCCGGTGTTGTTTCGGGCGTAGTTGCGGGAACATCCGTTATTTCTTATGTAGCTCCTGGCGGGAGCGTATATGTAACCGTGACCGTGAACCCCGCGCCTGTTGCAGCTTTCACAATTAGCAGTAACCCTGTTTGTCTTGGCAACTCGTCAACTTTTGCAGATGGCTCGGGTTCAATAGCCTCGTACAGCTGGAGCTTTGGGGACGCCAGTACATCGTCAATTAACAATGTGGCGCATACTTATTCTGCGTCGGGGACCTATAACGCAACCTTAACAGTAGTTCATACAAATGGGTGCTCTGCATCACAAACAACAGCGGTGACGGTGAACCCAATACCGGCCTTGAGCAGTACACTGACCCCTACGGGAATATGTAATGGCAATGTGTTTAACTATACACCTACGAGTGCGGTTTCGGGAACGAGCTTTAACTGGAGCAGGGCTGTAATAGCAAACATCAGCAATAGTGCGGCAAGTGGTACCAACAATCCGGCTGAAGCGTTGAATAATACAGGTACCAACCCAGTTGCGGTGGTATATGTTTACTCCCTGAGCGCCAATGGCTGCAGCAGTACACAGAATGTAACCGTATCTGTGAACCCAACTCCGGTGCTCACAAGCACGCATACGCCAGGAGCTATTTGCAGTAACACAACATTTAACTACCCACCAACAAGTGCCACCACCGGCGCAACATTTCTTTGGTATCGGCCGGCAGTACCTGGCGTCACCAATCCAACTACAAGCGGAGTAAATAATCCTAACGAGATACTCATAAATACTACGCCGAACCCTGTGGCCGTAACTTACAGCGTTACGGTCGGTATAAATGGATGTTCCAATACACAAAATGTGGTAGTGACGGTAAACCCGACGCCGGTGCTGACCAGCACACTCACGCCAGCTGCTGTCTGCAACAATACTATATTCAATTATACACCAACGAGCCTGACAGGGGGGACAATTTTCACCTGGAAGCGTGCTACCGTAGCCGGGATCAGCAATGGCACTGCAAGCGGATCGAATAATCCGGGTGAGACGCTGAACAATACAGGCACCAACCCTGTGGCTGTTGTTTATGTTTATTCGCTTACGGCTAACACCTGCAGCAATACGCAAAACGTAACTGTATCTGTTAACCCGACCCCGGCGCTGACCAGCACGCTTACACCAAATGCGATCTGTAACAACACCGTATTTAACTACACGCCAACGAGCGCTACGGCCAGTGCAACATTTAACTGGAGCCGGGCTGTTGTGTCCGGCATCAGCAATGCTGCTGCAAGCGGACCGGATAATCCAGGGGAGACACTGAACAATACATCAACTGCGCCGGTAGCGGTGGCCTATGTTTATACGCTGAGCATAAACGGCTGTACGAATACGCAGAATGTGACCGTATCAGTAAACCCAACGCCGTTGCTGACCAGCACTTTAACACCTGCTGCGATCTGTAACAATACGGTATTTAATTATACGCCAACGAGCCTCACCGGAGGAACCGCATTTGCCTGGAGCCGCGCAACAGTAGCAGGTATCAGCAATGGCGTAGCGAGCGGAGTAAATAACCCCGGTGAAACGCTGGCGAATACCAGCACCGATCCTGTAGCAGTTACTTATGTTTACACACTTACTGCCAATGGATGCAGCAACAGCCAGAACGTAACTGTGACAGTGAACCCGACACCGGTGCTGACCAGTACGCTGACTCCCGGAGCTATTTGCAGTAATACCTTATTCAGTTATCCGGCTACCAGCCTTACAAGTGGCACCACTTTCGCCTGGAGCCGCGCAGCAGTAACAGGTATCAGCAATGCCGCAGCAAGCGGTGCAGATAACCCGGACGAATCGTTGACAGATACCAGCGCAGGCTCCATAGCAGTTACCTATGTATATACCCTTACAGCCAATGGCTGCAGCAATATTCAGAACGTTATTGTAACGGTGAACCCGGCACCGGCACTGAGCAGTACCACTGCTCCCGGCTCTATCTGCAGCAATAATGCGTTTAATTATTCACCATTGAGCCTTACAGGTGGCACAGTATTTACCTGGAGCCGGGCCGTTGTAACAGGCGTCAGCAATGTAGCGGCCAGTGGTGCAAATAACCCGGATGAAACATTGACGGATACCACCGCCAGCCCTGTGGCCGTTGTGTATGTATATACCCTTACGGCCAATGGATGCAGCAGTATAGCAAATGTTACTGTAACTGTGAACCCCGGGCCACTGCTGAGCAGCCCGCGCACCCTGCCGGCTATGTGTAACAATACTTTGTTCAGCTACGCGCCAACAAGCCTTACAGGCAGTGTGGCATTTGCGTGGAGCCGGGCAGTAATAACGGGCATCAGCAATGACGCTGCGAGCGGGATAAATAACCCCAATGAAACACTGATAGACACGGCCGCCAATCCTGTGGCTGTGACCTACGTATATACGCTTACAGCCGGCGGATGCGGCAGTACTCAAAATGTAACGGTAAGTGTGAACCCCACACCTAAGCTGAGCAGCGCGCTTGCTTCAAACACTGCATGCAGCAACAATTTGTTCGACTATACGCCTACGAGCAATACGATAGGTGCGACATTTAACTGGAGCCGCGCCGCCGTAACGGGCATCAGTAATAGCGCTGCGAGCGGAGCAAATGATCCGGGTGAGACATTGATAAATACAACAGCAAGCCCCGTGGCTGTTGTGTATGTATATACGCTTAGTATAAACGGTTGCACCAATACGCAGAATGTAACCGTAACGGTGAACCCATTGCCCGTGCTCAGCAGTACGCTTACTCCGGCGGCAATATGCAATAGCACCGTGTTTAATTATACCCCAAGCAGCGGCACAGATGGTGCAACTTTTGGCTGGAGCCGTGCGGCAATAAGCGGTATCAGCAATGGCACTGCGGGTGGTTCAGACAATCCTGCAGAAACATTGACGGATACGAGCTCCAACCCTGTTGTTGTCACCTATGTATTTACGGTTACTGCCAGCGGGTGTAACAGCGTTGAAAATGTAGCAGTAAGCGTGAACCCGACTCCAGTGTTGAGCAGTGCGGTCGCACCCGGAGCGGTTTGTAGCGGTACTTTGTTCAGCTATACACCTACCAGCCTTACAACCGCTGCCACATTTAACTGGAGTCGTGCGGCAGTTACGGGTATCAGCAATGGCGATGCGAGTGGGACAAATGATCCTACAGAGACTTTGACAGACACCAGCGCCGCATCGGTAGTGGTCACCTACACCTATACGCTCACCGTGAATGGGTGCAGCAGTACACAGAATGTAACAGTAACGGTGAACCCAACGCCGGTGCTGAGCAGCACATTGACGCCAGGGTCGCTTTGCAACAGCACAGTATTTGATTATACGCCTACGTCGATATTGACAGGGACTACGTTTGCATGGAGCCGTGCGGCAACAGCCGGTATCAGTAACGACGCTGCCAGCGGAATGGATGATCCGGGAGAAACATTGACAGACACTACCGGCAGCCCTGTGGCGGTTGTCTATGTTTATACACTTACCACCAGCGGCTGTGCTAATACGCAGAATGTAACTGTAACGGTGAACCCTTCGTCTGTGCTGACCAGTACGCTCACACCTGCATCTATCTGCGACAGCATGGTGTTTGATTATGTACCAACGAGCACTGCGACCGGGGCGGTATTTACGTGGAGCCGTGCAGCAATAACAGGTATCGCCGAAGGTGCTGCAACTGGCGAGGGCGACCCCGCAGAGCAGTTGATAAATACCAGCACAGACCCGATAGGAGTGACCTATACGTATACCATTACCGCGAACGGCTGCAACAGTACGCAAAATGTAGTTGTAACAGTAAACCCAATGCCTCTGCTTACCAGCATGCTTACGCTGGGCGCTATTTGCGATAGCTCGATATTTGACTATACTCCAACGAGCACAACAACCGGCACAGCATTTGCCTGGAGCCGCGCGACTGTGGCGGGTATTGCAAATATTGCGGGAAGTGGTGCAGGTGATCCGGCTGAGCAGCTAATAAACACGACAAGCGACCCGGTAGCGGTGACATACACCTATACGCTTACCGCGAACGGATGCAGTAATATGCAAAGCGTAGCTGTAACTGTGAATCCTACGCCTGTGCTGGCAGGTACGCTTACTCCTCCTTCTATATGCGACAGCACTTTATTTGACTATACACCTGCAAGCGCAACCGGCGGTACCACATTTGCGTGGAGCCGTGCGGCTATAACCGGTATCACTAATACCGCAGCATCCGGAGCAGATGACCCGCTGGAAACATTGGTGAACACAACTCCAAACCCGATCGCAGTAGCATACACTTATACACTTACCGCGAACGGTTGCAGCAATATGCAGCAAGTGGTTGTAGTTGTAAATCCGGTACCGCAGATGTTGCTAACCACTACACCTGCTACTATTTGCGATAATACTACGTTCTTCTATGTAGCATCAAGCCTTACTTCAGGGGCAGTGATCAACTGGTCTCGCGATTCGGTGGCCGGCATCAGCAACCCTGCGGGAAGCGGTGTGGACACTGTTAATGAAGTATTGGTAAATACCACCACCAGTGCAGTAACGGTTACTTATGTAAATGCACTAAGCATTGGCGGCTGTAATGATACAACCACAGTTACTGTTACTATAGAGCCGTTGCCCACATTGAGTACCACTACTACACCGCCTGATGTATGTGACAGCATGATATTCAGTTATGTTCCCGGCGGCACAATTCCGGGTACGGGGTTTGCCTGGCACCGGCTTTATACGCCCGGCATACCGGTTCTTGGTGAATTTGGAACAGACAGCGTAAACGAGACGTTAGTAAACGACCTTACACACCCGGTTGCCGTTACTTATGTTTATACCCTCACCGCAAATGGTTGCAGCAATACCGAAAACGTGACAGTGAATGTTAATCCCAAAATAATGCTGAACAGTGGCACCGCATTTGCGCAGTGTGACAGCTTGTTATTCCATTACCATGCCGGAAGCGCCGTGTCTGGGTTTTCTTATTCCTGGGTGCGCGAGTATGCACCGGGGATTTTTATTGTGCCGGGCGGTGGAACCAGTGATGTGAACGACACGCTGATAAACACCACGAATGATAATGTGGACATTATCTATAACTATACGATGACAGCCCACGGATGCAGCGACAGCGAGCATGTTGTCGTGACTGTTCATCCTACTCCGCTGTTGTCAACGAGCACAACTCCGGGGCCGGTATGCAGCGGGCTGCCGGTGGGATATGTGCCAGGCAGCAATACTTCTGCCACCACCTATGCGTGGAGCCATGGCACTGTTGCAGGCATATTGCCGGCAACAGGCAGTGGCACCGGTGATATCACAGAAGCGCTGACCAATACCACTTCATCTACCGATTCGATCATTTATGTATACACGCTTACCGCTTATGGATGTTCGCACAGCGAAGACGTGCTCATCCAGGTAAAAACAAGCCCGCCTCCTCCGGTTATCAATACGGCATCACCAGGATCTGTGTGCGACAATACCATGTATCAGAATTTTGGCGCTGCATCCGCTCCGGCTAATGAAATGTTTACCTGGAGCGCAACAGGCGCCGATGTGGTGAGCCAGAGCGGCCAGTTCTGTATCGTGAACTTTACTACACCTGGCAACGCAGTGGTGACGTTAACAGCAACCATTGATTCGTCGGGTTGCGTGTCTGCTGCATCTTACACTGTTGCGGTAGGTGCAAGCACTGCTGCACAACCTTATGTGATCTATGCCGGCGGGCAGTTCATTTGTCTTGAAAATGATGTTACCGGGTATCAGTGGGGTTACGACAGCAAGACTACGCTTGACTCAACAATACTGGTAGGGGAGATAAACCAGAGCTATGTAAATGGCAGCCCGGATACACTGCATAACTACTACTGGGTGATGACCACAACCGGCGACTGTTCTAATAAGGCCTACTACAACGGTCCTGTATCAACAGCAGTAACCGATATTAATAGCGGCATTGAGCTGAAAGTATATCCTAACCCCGCCAGCGCTTATGTGAATGTTGAGCTTAGCGGCGTTGCGGGTGGTAAGGTATCGGTATCTGTAATGAACATGCTGGGCCAGGAAATTACCAGGGTGAGCGCTGTAAATAACAAAGCGGTCATAGACGCATCGAAGCTGGCATCGGGGATATATGTTGTTGATTGCTACCGCGATGGTTTGAAAACAGGAACTGCTAAATTCATTAAAAACTAATCCTGCGCTATCGGGATAACCATAAAAAGAACCGGATGAAAAAAATACTTTTCTTGTTGATGATCACGGGTACCCTATCGGCGACAGCGCAGACCGGCGCTCCGCAAGCGCCCGTTGCCAATGGCTCTTCCATGTGGACCGTTGAGGCCAATGTACTTTTCGGATCGCTCAGCCAGAACCTTACAACAGCGAACAGCTCGGGGAATTACCTCAATGGTGTAAATGTGAACCAGGGCAACCTCACTTTTAAGACAAGCGGAACCGTGGGTATAGACGCGCAGGTGGGCTGGTTTCCCGGTAAGCAAAAGCATTGGGGAATCGGCACCGGCCTTATGTTCCTGCGGCAGCATGGCCATGCGATCCTGGATAGTTTTCATGCGGAATACCAGGCTACTGATAGCAAAGGTAATATATACAGGCAGGTGGTGACCGCTGATGGGCCGGTAGATGAGCGTCTGAAAATAGCTAACCTCAATATTCCGCTGGTGCTGAAGTATAAGACCCGGTTTTCGGAGAAGTGGGGTTTCAGCGCTGATGCCGGTTTATTGTTTAACCTGCAAATGACCAACAGGTACAGTACAAATGCATCGTTTGACTACGAGGCCATTTACAAATATGCTGATGCGCCCGGTGGCCTGCCTACCGTGTATGACAACTCGCCAACACCCGGCACCACCGACTTCCTGATAACCAAGGCGGCCTATTTGGCGACGGACAAGAACGGAGATGTGGCCAAATTTTTCAGCGACCAGCACGGTTTGGGTTATAATGTGGGCCTTGGTGCGAAGCCGAACAGCAATTCCGGAAGCGTATCTTATACAAATGGGTCAGTAGGCTTTATATTGAGGCCCTCCTTTAACTACTATTTGTCCGAGAATCTTGCGCTGAATTTTGGCCTCTACTACTTGTACCAGGCGCCCAAAAACAGTGCGCCGACAGACTACACACTTACCAAAGGCATGGGCGATTATAGCTCAGTGCTGAACAATGTAACCAAGAGCCAGGACCAGTCTTTCGGGCTTAATGTGGGTATCCGGTTTACCCCCAGCAAGAGAAAAGCGCCACTGGTTATTGCTTCGCAGGATGCTATGGATCCAACCATTTGCGGTCTGGCTGATGGAATGATCACCCTTCGTGGCTTGCGTCCGGGCGATCCGGTAACTGTGAATTACGTAATGAACGGTGCGCCGCGTCCACCCTACAGCAGCACAGTAATGGCCGATGGTACGATAAAACTGACAGAGCTCACGGCAGGCGCTTATTCTGACATAACAGTAGCCAGTGGCAGAAAAAAAGCAATGGGCACGCCCGTGAACCTCGTGAATCCGCCGATGTATGTGGTCGTAAAGTCATCAACAAATCCCTCGGCAGTAGGCGCGTGTGATGGTTCCATTACTCTTGGAAGACTGTTGCCCGGGAAGTATGTTACGGTTGATTACGATCTTAATGGCGTAACGCAGCCACCTAATGCTGAAATGGTGCAGATGACAGACGCAGATGGAGCGGTAGTTCTAAAACATCTGTGCGCGGGTGTTTACTCGCACATAGTGGCCAAAATAAATGAATGCACAGCGAATGCTACAGATGTGACGCTTACCGCGCCGTTGCCACTTCCGCCACCGCCTTCAGTATATGAAACTATAGACACATCCATTCTTTCCAGTTCCATTTATTTTGAGCCGAATAAAGGGACGATCACGGCTAAATCGCGCCCAACAGTGGATTATGCGGCAAGGAAACTTATTGAAAACAAGGAAGCATATATTGTAGTAACCGGCTACGCCGATAATTCCGGCAACCATGCAAAAAACATGGAACTTTCCATAAGGCGCGCGGATGCTGTAAAAGCGGAATTAATAAGAATGGGCGTGGACGAAAACCGTATAAGAGTAGCAGGCAAAGGCGAAAACGACCCCATAGGGAATAATAAAACACCGGCTGGCCGTGCCAAAAATCGCCGTGCTGTGCTGACGCTGGATATCGTGATCATGAGCGAGCATACAAAATGACGGAGGTAATCCCCCGGCCCCTCCCGATAGTAATCGGGACCATGTTCCGGGGGAGTGCTCTTGTGATAGGACATTTAGCGTTTGAATAAAATATAGGGTGGGCACCAAACAAGAGTGGGATCGTAAGTTATTGACCGCTCCAATATCCAGGAAGCTATTGCCTATAAGCCTAAGAAATGAACTATTTGAAGAACATTGTTATTATGCTTCTCAAGGTTATTTTTGTAATAGTCATTATTATTATTTCAATAGGAATTACCTACCTGTTTTGCTTGTTGATAGCAAAGATCTACATTTTCCTTGCCTGGATTTATGACAAATGCTTTGGGTTATGAAAATCAACTTTAGCAATTTAGCTGCGGCTTACAGCTTTACCTTTTGTGTTTTTATTTTCATTTTCATGTCAGCTATACCTGAATGCGAATGCATCTGGATGCATGATGCTTCAATTGTAATTTCACATGGTTGGGTAATAATCCATTGTTCATACTTATTTCTTCTCCCAATCATACTCTTGTTGGTTCTTAAGCGGAATAAGACCACAACATTATATCGACCTTTCATTTTGCATTACCTGACCTCAGTTATTTCGATGTCCTCAATAGCTATTGCAGTAAATAAACCATGTCAGTTTATTAATGGAGGACACTATATGTTCATCAACATAAATACCGTATTGATATATTATATATCGAGTGTCGTTATTTTCTTTTTTGTTTGCTACTTGTTTTACAAAACAGTGAACGCTTGCATAAGGCCGGGCCAAACGAGACGCCAGGACTAGTAGGCTGGACTACGGACCTCACGCCAGTAGGAAACTTCTCGTGAGTATTTGGCTAAAGTCGGATCATGTTGACGTTTTTATACCCAGCCCTGAAGGGCGGAGCTACTTGTAATGGTCTGTTATGATTTCTGAATGGTATTGGGTCGGCCGGTCTAAAATACGCATGTATATAATATGGGAGTAGCCCCGCCCTTCAGGGCGGGGTAGAGATAAGAACGAAATACGGCTTTAGCCGAAATTACTCGCTGAGATCGTGCGCGCGTAAAAATCCTTCATACTCCTGCGCAAAGGTATGTTTGAGATGATGTTCTTCTTGCTTGGCAATATATGCTCGAACCTTTGCAACAGCCGATTGGCTGACAGATAACGCTATATAATCGCTTTGCCATTCAAATTTACTTTGAATGATTTTCTGTTGGTTTACCCATAAAGAAGATTCTCCTTTTATTAGCATAGCGACTTTTGAAATAGTTTGCTCAATGCCCAGGGAAATCAAGAGATGAATATGGTCTTCTACACAGTTCAGACAATCGATATGGATTTCTTTTTTGAAGCTGTTTTCTTTTATGTGGTCTAAAAGAACTGGTTTTAGATCTTGTGAAATCATAGGCATTCTGTTTTTGGTAGCCCATATGTAGTGCAGCATTACTTTGGTGTACGGCATACTCGTGTTATTTAGGGTCTGCTGATTAACTACAAAGTATAGTAAATACGGGAGAATTTCGGAAATTAGGGGTAACCAAATGCAAGGAAATATGGCAAAGGCCCTCAAAAACCGTGCATCCAAGCAGAAATATGTCAGTCCATCCCAA
>CAIRTW010000291.1 GCA_903881585.1 uncultured Bacteroidota bacterium
AAATTAATAAAACAATAGTTTGCCTTAATATTGCCTGCCAATTACATTGGCAGGCAATATTAAGTTATGCCAAATAATAGATTGCTGTTTAAATTTTTTATAAGAAGCTTTATGAAGAAAATATACTTATTGCTTGTTTTTTGCTGCCTGGGCTTTTCGGGGTTTTCTGCTACGTGGTATTCCCAGGGTGCAACAGCTGTTACTACCCTGGCTAACTGGAATAGCGTGGCCGGCGGTGGCGGCGCAACGCCAGCGACCTTTGCAACAGCAGGGGATATATGGATAGTGCAATCGAACATGACTATAGCAGGGGCTGCCGCCTGGCCACTCGGCGGGTCGCTACAGATCAATACCGGGTTCCGGATCAGGAAAACTGCTGCGGCCGGTACTAATGTAATTACAATCGGGGGGAATCTTACGCTGGCGGGAACCGGTATTATATCCTATGCCGCAGGGCCAACGGGAAGCATAACTATTAACTTGGCAGGGAATCTGAGCATGACGGGTACTTCTATGATCACCAATCCGGGCACGGGTACAAACATCATTAATTTCTCTGGCGCAGGCACATTTGCAGCACCGCAAACGGTAACATGGACCAGTACCGGTGTCAGTTCGAATACGTCAATTAATGTCAATACCGGCACCTATGTTCAGTTGCTTAGTAATGTGCCTTTACCAACAGGTTCACCAACAGGTATGACGGTGAATGGATCTCTTATCTGCGGCACATTTGTTATGAGCTCAGGAAGTACCGATCCCTTTACGGTAACTGCCGGAGCAAATTTTTATACTGCAAATGCTGCAGGGATGAATGGGTCCATAACATTTATGTCGGCAACAACCATTAGCGGAGCTGCTAATTATTTTTATAATGGGGCGGCTGCACAAACTACAGGTGCTCTTTTACCGGCAGCAATGCTTTCCGGCGGTTCTGTAACCATTAATAACGGCACAGCCGTTAACCTTTCGCAGACTACCAATTTTGCATCCGGCGCTAACCTGAACCTGGAAAATGGCACATTAATAAATACCGCAGCCAACCTGGTAATGGCATCAGGTTCGAATGTTAATTGCGATAACGGCACATTGGCTGTAGTGCCAACAACATATAGCGGCGTAAACCTTACTTATATGGACCTTGGTGTAAACGCAGCTGCTTTGACTACAGGTAATGAGTGGCCTGCGGCATTTACCGGCAATGTGGTGGTTAATAAGGCAACATCAACAGGTACTATTACAATTAATGGCAATAAGGTAAATACAGGGTCAATAACACTAGCAACAGGAACTCTCGATGTTTCCGTTGCTAATTATAGTATTTCGCTTACAGGTAACTGGATCAATAATGAGCTATCTTCAGCTTTCCCTTTTAATGCAGAGGCAGGTACCGTAACAATGAACGGTACGACGCCTCAAACCATCGGAGGGTCCAACAGTTCGTTTTTTAATAATTTCACCGTAAATAATACCACAGGAGTGTCTCTGGGCGGAGTTCCTGAGTATGTGAACGGAACATTTACTTTTGTCAATGGGCGTGTGACTCTAGGTTCTACCGCTCTCTTTTTTGGACCTTTGACGCCCCCTGTTGCCGGAACGCTTTCATCAGCAAATATGATCGTTTGTTCTCCATTAAGTTTTGTAGGAAAAGGCATGGGTAGCAATGGCTCCTTTACCTTTCCGATAGGGGATGCGGCTGGGAATTATACGCCTATTACAATCAATATGACTGGAAGCGCTTTTATAAGTAGCTCTGGGATGAGTATTCAGATGAACAATATCAAAGACCCCAATAACGCTGATATTACTAATTACATTAACCGTTACTGGAATATATCTACATCAAGCATTACAACTCCTGTATATACTGCTACAGCAACGTATGTGCCGGGTGATGTTGTAGGAACCGAAGCCAATATTTCTGCTGGAGCATACACACTCGCTTTGCCATGGTTAAAATATGGGGTAACAAATACAGCGACCCATACACTAACAACCGGCTCCATAACTGCACTTGCAGGAGACATCAGCGGGATATCCACCGCAGGCCCTACCGTAACGGCATCAGCAAGTACTTCAATTTGCCCAGGGAGCAGTACGCCACTTTCGGTAGCATCTGCTACCGGCGACCCGGTACTTACCTTCTCTTGGGCTCCGGCCAGCGGCCTTTCTGCTACAACCGGTACGCCGGTCATCGCTTCACCAACTGTTACCACTACTTATACTGTTACTGTTACTGATGGTAATGGATTTACAGGGTTTGCTACTACTACGGTCACTGTTAACTCTGCGCCTGTTACAGGAGCCAGCCTTGTATGTATCGGGCTGAGCACAGACCTTACCGATGCATTTGGTGGAGGCAACTGGGTTAGCAGTGTTCCTGCAATTGCATCAGTAGGTTCCTCCACGGGGCATGTTACAGGTGTTGGTGCAGGCACTACGACTATCTCGTATGTTGCAGGCGGATGTACAGCAACATTGATAATGACGGTAAATACACCCCCTAATGCGGTTTCAGGCGCTGGCGTATGTACCGGCCAGAACACTACACTTGCCGAATCTATAGGCGGCGGTACCTGGTCAACAACTGACCTGACTGTCACGGTAGGCTCAACAACAGGCAATGTGATCGGTGTTTCTGCTGGTACAGCATTGATATCTTATACAGTGCCAAGCTGCATCCCTGTTACGGCAGTTGTTACGGTAAATCCTTTTCCTTCTGCAATATCCGGCGCCACGGCAGTGTGCGAAGGCGGAGTAACTCCCCTTTCTGATATTACAGGTGGCGGCAGCTGGACCAGTAGCTCGCCTTCCAACGGATCTGTTGATGTGATAGGTGATGTGACCGGTATCCTTACCGGCCCCATTACTATATTTTATTCTGTTGCAGGATGTGCTGTTAGCCAGGTAATGACGGTTAATCCGGCGCCTGTGGCCATCACCGGGGCTCCATCGGTATGTGTTGGTTCTACAGTTAACCTGTCCGATCTTACCGGCGGCGGTGCATGGAGCAGCAATGCTACACTGATAGCGACAATTAACGCTGCAACCGGCGATGTAACCGGCGTTTCCGGGGGTACTGCCACTATTTCATATATACTGGCTACCACAGGTTGTTTTGCTTTATATGCGGAGACCGTAGACAATATTCCTGCGGCCATTACCGGAACATTCAGCCTTTGTACCGGGCAAACGTATAACCTGAGTGATGTATCGGGCGGCGGTACATGGAGCAGCAATTTTCCGATCATCGCTTCCATTGTGCCGGCAACCGGAGATGTTACCGGTAATATCGCAGGAACAACAGATATTACCTATACTACCAGCGCCAATTGCTATGTGACACAGAATGTGACGGTGAATACCAGTCCCGTTGCGATAACAGGCCCTACGACGGTATGCGTCAATGATTCCGTTGCGCTCACAGATGCAACACCCGGCGGCGGATGGAATTCCGGTGCATCTTATATAGCATCTGTAGGCCCTGCCGGTGAGGTTACCGGCGTTTTGGGTGGTGCCAGCACAACTATTACCTATACGGTGGGCAACGGCTGCACGGCCATAGCTACCGTAAATGTTTCGGCAATGCCATCCATGATCATGGGTGATTCTACCGTTTGTAATGGCTACACTATTTTGCTGACCGATTCCATTGGCGGCGGCACATGGACCAGCAGCGCAGCAGGTAGCGCATCGGTACCGCTTGGTGGTCCCGGGGTCGTTACAGGTGTAGCGCCGGGCTCTGTTACCATTACTTATACTATAGCAGCATGTGCGCCGGTAACACACAATGTTACCGTTAATCCGAATCCTTTGCCAATAACAGGAAGCACTACTTTTTGTGACGGCCTTACATCAACTGTATTTGATCTCACGCCCGGTGGGGTGTGGACCTCAGGGAACCCTTTACTGGCCCTGGCGGGCTCTGCAGGCGCCGTGGGTACCGGCACCGTAACCGGTGTGTCGCTGGGGATCACTAACATCAGCTACACACTGCCTACAGGCTGTTTCGCGCTGTGGACGGTGACCGTGAATCCGGCAGCGCCGCCAATATCAGGTACAGATACAATATGCGCAACAGGTACTGCATGGCTTACAGACATTGTAGGTGGTGGTAACTGGACCAGCAGCAACCCTGCAGTGGCGACGATAACAGCAGATAGTGGCTACCTGACCGGTATTGTGCCTGGTATCACCTACATTGTTTATACATTGCCATTAACTGGCTGCTCCACATCTTTGCTGATCACTTCGAAGCCAGCGGTATCTCCGATCTCCGGCCCATCCAATGTATGTACGGGTTCTATGATCAACCTGACCGATCCTGATCCACGGTCTGGCGGCACCTGGAGCAGCTCAAATAACTATGTAGCATCAATAGACACCGGAACGCTTGCCGGCCTGTTTCCGGACACCGTGGTTATCAGTTATACCATTTCGGCATTCGAAGGTTGCTATGCAACTAAAACAGTTACTGTAGATCCGCTGCCGGTGCCTGTGATTTCTTATATATATGCCAGCCACAGCGTTGTTGTATTGGGTTTGTACACCAGCTACCAATGGTATAACGACCGTACTGGCCTGCTGCCAGGCGCTACAACGGCTAACTACGTTTTGCCACATAGAAATGATTCTGTATCGGTAACCGTTACTGATGCTAATGGCTGCACCGGATCGGCCACATGGTTCTATTACGACTATACCGGAGTGAATAACGTAAACACTTCGGCAGCGAGGATATATCCTAACCCGGCCACATCAACACTCTTCATCGAGTCTGCCGTTACTGTTCGTGCCGTAGTAAGCGCTATGGATGGCAAAACCGTTCTGGAGCAGGCAGATGCCAAACAAATAGATATTACCGGGCTTGCCAGCGGCATGTATATTGTTACCCTGTATGACGCAGAGGGACAGGCACTGCTTACCGGAAAACTCGTGAAAGAATAACTGACCGGATACAAAATATTGAAAGAGCCTTTGTTTTTCGGAGGCTCTTTTTTTGTGCCTTGCTGCAAGAAAAGTATATTTATACCGCATGGCAAAGAAAACGAACAAACCGGCAAACCAAGTTAATGGCCCTGCGCCACGGCAAGCCGCGCCACTGAGGAAGCCACTTGTACAAGAGCCGCCAAAAGACGGACAGAAAAGCCCATTGCAAAGGCCTGCTGTGCAATGGCTGATCGCAGGTGGTATCGCGCTGCTTACCTGGTTGTTTTTCAAAGTATGCCTCGACAACCAGATCACCAATTGGGACGATCCTGGGTATATTAAGGACAACCCGCTGATAAAAGATGTCTCTGCCGAAGGGATAAAAAATATCTTCTCTACCTCTGTGATGGGCAACTATCACCCACTTACTATTCTCAGCTATGCCATTGAGTACAGCTATGTGCAGCTGAAGCAGGAGTTTTATTACGTTTATCACAGGGACAGTGTACTGTTGCACATCGCGGTTACGCTGCTGGTGTACTGGTTTGTAAACGTATTGACGAAACGGCCTGTAGCGGCGATCGTAACCGCATTACTCTTTGGGCTGCACCCTATGCATGTGGAGTCGGTAGCATGGCTGGCGGGCCGCAAAGATGTGCTGTACGGACTGTTCTTCATGGCATCGCTGGTGGCCTATGTATATTATATGCGGGCCAGCGGCACTAAGAAGTGGGGCTTGTATGCGGCAGTGATTGTGTTGTTTTTGTGTTCTCTGTTGTCGAAGCCTGTTGCGGTGGTATTGCCGGTTGTACTTTTGCTTATCGATTATTTCACAGAGCGTGAGTTTGCAAATATTGGGTTTATCAGTGAGTTGCCCGGCAGCGATAACCTTCGCAGGTTTTATGCAGCTGTTACAGAAAAAATACCGCACTTCGCCATTGCCATTTATTTCGGCCTCAGGTCCGTTAATGATCAAAAACATTTTGGCGCTCTGGGCACTCAAAATGTAACCTATAACTTCGCGGAGCGGATAGCGCTGGGTGGCTACGCATTCATTACTTATTTGTGGAAAGCGGTAGTGCCACGCCAGCTGAGCTGCTTCTATCCATATCCTACAAAGGTGAACGGTGCGCTGCCATTCGGATACTATATCTACCCCGTCATTGCAATGGCAATTATTGGTGCGCTGGTGTTAGCATTCCTTCGTAAAAAGAAGGTGATTGTTTTCGGAAGCATGTTCTTCCTGGTAAACATTGTGCTGCTGCTGCAGTTTATTCCCGTGGGTGGTGCTATACTAGCAGACCGCTATACGTATATCCCGTATCTGGGTTTGTTTTTTATGGCAGGCTGGTGGGTGTCTGATTATTTTGAACAAGGCGCTAAGATACAAATAGGCTATGCAGCCCTTGCGGGTGTTCTTGTCTATTCTCTTTACCTTGGCTATTTAAGCGATGAGCGCTGCAAAGCATGGTATGACACCAGCAGCCTGTGGCGGGACGAGATAGAGCAGCAGCCGGAAGCGCCAAACGCCTATAACAATCTGGGCTTTGAATACTTCAATAAGTTCAACGACAGTGTGGATGTGAACAAACGGAAGATATACTACGATTCGTCTTATCTCCTGCTGAATAAAGCTATATCGCTGCAAAAGGATTTTGTAAACCCCTACATATCACTGGGCGAACTGGAACGAAGCACGGGGCAATGGGCAGATGCAAAAAGGAATTATTACAAAGCATTATCACTGCATGATGCCAGCGAAACACCGAATGCCTACCTGGGACTGGCGATCATATACGCCATCAATAATAATTTCGATTCGTCCGGCATTTGCTTCAGGGCTGCGCTGAAAGAAAAACCATACTTCCCCGAGGCTGTAAGTAACTATGGCAACTTTCTGGACATGACGGGCAAAACCGATTCGGCTATACTGGAGTACGGTGTAGCTATAGCGCAGAACCCCGATATGTATGCACCGCTGCTGAACAGGGGCAGGGCGCTGATGCGTAAAAACAGGCCCGACGATGCGTTGAAAGACTTTAACCGGGCGGTAGAACTATACCCGCAGATGGGCGAGATATACTATGCGCGTTCTACGGCTTATGCCGCCAAAGGAAACAATACGCAGGCCGCACAAGACGCTGCCAAAGCGCAAGCCCTGGGCTACAAACCACCTGCAAATGCACATCCATAGTGGACCGATTTCCGAACAACTGTCTACTGCAAACTGCCAACTGGAGAACCATCCATAACGACCTGTACCGTCTTGCGTGTCTCCTGGCGTAGGAATGTTTGCCTGCCTTTTGTAAGGTCATCTACGGCCTCTGGTGTGTAATGGCGTATGGTAAGCAAGGTTACCTTTTCATTTACCGTTACTTTATAGTTTTCGCCAAGAGCAGGGATAAGTGCAGCTACCCTGTCTTCCCTATTGTCTATACAGGCCACAAAACTGATAGCGGCATTTTGTATCAGGTTGATCTTTATTTTAAGGTCGTGGAAAATGCTGTATAGCGCACTCAGGTTATCTTCTGTGATAAAAGAAAAGTCGCGGGTGGTAGCCTGTATCAGCACTTGGTTTTCTTTTAGCGCTATCAGGGGGGGGTAGGCCGCTGTTACTTCTTGTTGTATCATAGTGCCTTCCCGCGTTGGGTTGAGGAAGCATTTTACATAGAGCCGTATGCCATTGTTTTGCAGCGGCTTTATGGTTTTTGGGTGAATGATCTGCGCCCCATAAAAAGCCATTTCTATAACTTCATTATAAGATATCTCATTGATCTTTACCGTGTTTGGAAATTGCTTAGGGTCCGCATTTTGCAGGCCTTCCACATCTTTCCAGATCGTTACAGAAGCCGCGCCCAGCATGGCTGCGAGTATGGCCGCGGTATAGTCTGAACCCTCACGGCCAAGCGTTACAGAAAGGCCATCGGCGGTGGCGCCAATGAACCCCTGGGTGATCACGACCTTGCCTTGATTTAATATTGCGCCGATCTCCTGCGCATTCTTCTGCGACTGATCCCAATCTACAACAGCGTCCCGGAAGGTATCGTCCGTGCGGATCACGTTCCTTATGTCTATCCACTCGCTGGCTAGATTGTTTTGAAGTAGCCAGTGCGAAAAAATGCAGGTAGAAAATATTTCGCCGAGGCTAACTACCTGGTCATAGGAGCGATCGTAATG
Source organism: uncultured Bacteroidota bacterium (assembly GCA_903881585.1). GTDB lineage: Bacteria > Bacteroidota > Bacteroidia > Chitinophagales > Chitinophagaceae > Nemorincola. Next base: position 8,107 of record CAIRTW010000291.1, read on the forward strand.
CTTAGGGTCTGTGGTTTGAATGGCGAGTGCCAATGCTTCAAAATGCCCTTGTAACGCATTCCTGGCTTTCGAATAATAGCTATCATTAAGCAACTTCATTGCATGATCCAGGTGTTGTTGTTCCAGCTTTTTCGCAAGCCCCATGGCTTCCTCTTTCTGATCTTTGCAGGCAGCATTAACAATGGCCTCCAGCGCATTGGTAGTTTTCCCTAATGCCGACATTACCACCAGCAGCGGTTCTTTCGCCTCTGTAATAAGTGGGAGCAAAGCGGCCATCCTTCCGGCATCAGCTATTGATGCACCACCGAATTTATAAACAAGCATAAGGTGCTAAGATAAAATATAGAATGGAGAATGATGACAAGACCGCCGCAGGTATTTACACTTTTAGCTTCTTGGGGTTTTGAAGCGTGTTCCAGAAAACCAGAAGTAGTATCTCTTTCTTTACAGGCTTATATTGATAATAAAGCATTATCCTCTTATTGATTGTCGTTTTGTATGTATTTGGCCTCTTATTTATACTTCTGCCTAGGCGTGGATTAGATTTAATAACTAATACTTTTTCGTCGATCCTGTTTGTAAAAGCCTGTATTTCTACATCAGAAAAATTATCCCTAAGATATTTAACGGCTTCGTTAAAAGATGATACAGCCTTCGGAGATAAAATTATTTTTTGAACCATTGCCTGTGTTGTTCCTTAAAAAGTTCATAAGAAATGCCTTTACCTTCTTCGCCTTCCTTAATACCCTTATCTATAGCCAACTGCAACTCTCTCGGAAGATCATCCCAATTTTCCTCTTCCATAGCTGATTCATCTTCTTCCTGCTCTATTTCCAGTATCGCCTTCACCATTCGCAGAGACTTATCATCTGCCTTGTCTATATATCGCTTCACCTCTTTGCGCAACGCCTGTGTAGCTGTCATACAATTTTCTTTATGTAAATTTACGAAAAACCATTTAAACAATAAGTCCCCTTTGGTATGAACAGCAACGAAACCCAGATCCGCAAGCTCATAGAAAACTGGGCAGCCGCAGTCCGCGCCGGAGACATAGATGCAATTCTCGCGCATCATTCTGCAGACATTGTTATGTATGACGTACCGGAACCTTTTCAATCTATAGGAATAGATGCCTACCGCAAGACATGGGATCTCTTCTTTAAATACGCCAGGCCGGATGTATTCGATATTCTCGAACTGCAGGTAATGGCCGATGACAATGTGGCCTTTTGCTTTGCAAAAATGAGATGCTATGATAAGAGCACTACCGAAGATTATACTCCACTTGACTTCCGGTTAACCGTTGGTTTGAAGAAGATCAACGATCAATGGAGCATCATGCATGAACATCATTCTGTACCTGCAACATAAGCTCTGGTTCCAGGGCATTCACCACCGGTTGCTTAGCCCTGTATTATCATTGACTTCATGGATATTGACGCCATATCAAACTGCTCATTGAAGTAGCTCACCTTCTCATTTTTCTGCTGCAGCCCGAGGATGTAAAACAGTGGCAGCAAGTGGTCGTAGGATGGGTGGGCCATGGTGGCGGTTTTCCCCAGTATTTTCTGGTAGTTCATTATAGATGCATGGTCTCCCTTGTCTATCCACTCTGTAAACTTACTATCGAATTCCCTGGCCCAGTCATACACCTTGTTGCCACCGCTCCAGTCGATCTCACGCAAGTTGTGAACAAGGTTACCGCTGCCAATTATCAGCACTCCCTTATCGCGTAGTTTACTTAGCTGCTTGCCGATCTCGTAATGATACGTCGGCGGCTGGTCGTAGTCGAGGCTGAGCTGATATACCGGTATGTTGGCCACAGGGTACATAGGCAGCAGTACGCTCCATGTGCCATGGTCGAGCCCCCAGCTATCATCTGTTTGGATGTGGCTGTAAGTCACCAGGTCTTTGGTAAGTTGCGCAAACTCAGGTGAGCCAGGTGCAGGATATTCTGCATCAAACAGCTGCTTAGGGAAGCCGCCAAAATCATGTATGGTCTTTGGCTTGCCCATACCGGTCACTTTCGTGCCCTTCGTAAGCCAATGCGCGGATATAGATAGTATGGCTTGTGGGTACTGCAGCTTCTTGCCCAGCGCCTTCCAGCTCTGGCTGTAGGCGTTGTCTTCAATTGCGTTCATGGGGCTGCCGTGGCCGATGAACATAACGGGCATACGTTGTGTAGGGGCCAGGCCGCTGCCCAGCGCCTCTAAAGCGGATAATGTGCTCATACCTGATATTTGTGCGATGGCCGCGAGGCCACCAGCTTTTAATAATGTTCGCCTGTGCATCTTTCAAAATCAAAAGTAAAAATTCAAAAGACAAAAATTACTTTCATTTACAAAATTACGTGTATATACATTCATTTACAAAACGCTCGGCTTATAGGCATATCGATCAATCTTATTTTTTATATTTACATTACTAATAAATCCATCAGCGATGAAAAGAATATTTTTCCTGGCAATTATCCTATGTGTTTATGGCTGCTCCAAAGGCCCTCCGCCAGTTTATCATTACGTCTCTAAGTCAGTAAAAGAGGATTTTAATTTCAAAACCGGTAGTTATTGGATAATGAAGGATTCGATTAGCGGCCGGATTGATAGTTTTTTCGTAACAAGTAATAGGGATGGACTAACAGAAACGGAGCAGGGAGGTCATGACTATCCTGCTGAGTATACTGAAAATATCCGCATAAATATTTCTGACCGCAATACAGATCCATCTCACGCATCGGATTCTCAAGGTTGGGTTTACAGTTATGGGTTTTCCTATTTAAGCTTTACGAGTGGCGGATTTGGTTATGAACTTTTTAACTATCCAAGACCCGACTCGTTTTCAGTTAGTACATATTATCAGCCTGAACGAGATACTGGCATAGTTAACCATATATTTTCCACCTTCCAAATAAGCAATATTTCATTCAATACAGTTGCCGTCGTCAACCATTATTATTCAGGTTCAGGGCGCGACACTAGCGGCAATCTGATTTATTTCGGGTACAACGATTTGTTTTACGTCTGCCCAAAAATCGGAATAGTCAAAATGCGATTGAATCATCATGAGCAGGATACTATTGAGCGTGTATGGGAAATACAGCGTTGGAACATCGTGATGTAATCGATTTGAAAAGACTCCAGCTTAGCCATTAAATCCCTAAATTTAGTCTATGGCTGCAAAGACAAATACCGCGCATCTGGAGCATTTATCTAGAGATAAAAAACTGGCACCGATCATACGGACAGTAACGCCTTACGAGCTAAAGAAGCGGAAGAACATATGCCTGCGGTTATGCGCATCCATAATGAGCCAGCAGCTATCTACACGGGTAGCAGAGGTTATCTTCAAGCGCTTTCTGGAATTGTACGGTGGTAATGAACCTACGCCGCAACAGATCATAGATACACCTTTTGATAAATTACGAGGCGTAGGACTTTCTAATGCAAAGGTCAACTATGTGCAAAATGTAGCGAAATACCTGCTGGAGAACGGCACAGATGATAAGGCCATAAACAAAATGAGCAATGAAGAAGTGATCGATTTTCTTACCCAGATAAAAGGGGTAGGCCGCTGGACGGTGGAGATGCTGCTCATGTTTACGCTGGGCCGGGAAGATGTGTTTGCGGTAGATGATCTGGGCATACAACAGGCCATGACCAAAGTATATAAACTCGATGCTGCCGACAAAAAGGGTATGAAAGAAAAAATGCTGAAGATCTCTGCCAAATGGGCGCCATACCGCACCTATGCGTGCTTTTACCTGTGGAAGTACAAAGATGCAAAATAGGCAGGCATGAAGGATTACTACAAAATACTCGGTGTAAAACCTTCGGCTGCTGCGGTCGAAATAAAGAAGGCATACCGTGCGCTTGCGTTCAAATACCACCCGGATAGGAACCCGGAGAACTCATTGTCAGAAGCACACTTTAAAGAGATACAAGAAGCCTATGCAACGCTATCTCACCCCGGCAAAAGAAGAACTTATGATGATGAACGCTGGCTATCTGGCATGGGTAGCAAAACCAAATACCAGGAGGCGGTAACACCAGCTTGGTTAGTGAACATCTGTAAACAACTCAATGCCAGCCTTGCTGTAATGGATACCCACCGCATGAGCCAGAAGGCCTTGCAGGCCTATATACTGCTCATACTTTCAGATTCACATCTTGGTGTGCTGCAGCAAGCGGAAGACTCCGATTCAAACGGAGCAATCATTTTGGAACTGATAAAAGCAACCGAAAAACTACAAGTGAAATACCTGGGTGAAATAGAACAGCGGCTAATAATTATTGCCCATGGAGACAGTGAACTCCTTCAAGCCATTGACAGGCATGTGGAAGAGCGAGTAAGAGAAGCGCGGCGGGATAAACTACTGCCTTATATAGTAGGGCTAGTCACACTGGCGCTTTGCTTGTTTATGTATTTGTATGCCGGATGGAAGTAACCAATAAACGATTTGCCATGAAAACCTTTGCCGATAAAGTTATTGACTTCAATAAAAAATTGGAGTTCCATGGTACGCTGCCTAAAGGAGTTAGTATCATGAACCCTTTTAAGGAAAGCAAGGATGTCGTTGCTATATCTTCGACCTTCTATAAGAAGTTCTATAATGACTATCAGAAACGACATTTAATTCTTGGAATAAACCCAGGCAGATTTGGTGCGGGCTTAACCGGCGTACCATTTACTGATCCAAAGCGGTTAATAGCCCAATGCCACATACCCTATACCGGAAAAGAAACACACGAGCCATCCTCAGTATTTGTTTATGAAATGATCGATGCCTTTGGAGGGGCTGAAGAATTTTACAAGCATTTCTATATTCACTCTGTTTGCCCGCTGGGCTTTACAGCCACTAACGACAAAGGAAAAGAGGTGAACTACAATTATTACGATAGCAAAGAGCTAACTGCCGCTGTTTATGATTTTATTATAGACAACATTCATAAACAAATAAGCCTCGGGATAGAAACGGATGTTTGTTTTTGCTTTGGCACGGGCAAAAATGAAAAATTCCTTCGTGAAATAAATGCAGAGCACAAGTTCTTCAAAAAGATCATTGCACTGGAGCACCCACGGTTTATCATGCAGTATAAAGCGAAGACTAAACAAGTCTATATTGACAAGTATTTATCCGCGTTCAGCGAGATTGAGAAACAGAGCGAATAATATGTCCGGCACTCTTAATGCCTGAGTTTAGCAGGATCCTGCCTGTTATCCCAAAAGTTCAATAGATGTATTTCCTTCTTTTGCGGCTTGATGTGATAAACTAAAGAAACTTTTTTGTGAATTAAAGTCTTGTGGATTTTATACCGCTTCTTGTGTACTCTGCCAATTTCAGGATGAACACTCAAAATATCCAACTTGTTGTGGACACGTTCCACAAAATTCCTTATTTCTCTTTCGGTCCATTCTTTACTCAGGTAGTCAATAATACCGAGATAGGTGACCTTAGATTCAGCAGACCATATTATTTTGAAAGCCATTTGCTGTAGAGTTTTACCATCTCCTCGTGGGGAATAGTATTGCCTTCTTCCATGTCTTTGAGACCCCTCTCTATAGATGCCTTTTGCGCATCACTGATCTCGTCCCACCAATCTCCAGCCTGATCCGCTTCCAACATTGCATGTATAGCCCTTACCATACGATCATCAGCATGGTTTATGTACTCTTTTACTTCTTTTCTGATTGTTTTTATGTTTTGCGCTTCCATAAATACCAGTTGGTTCGGCAATACGAATTTACGAAAAAAAGACAAGTCATCAATTACTAACAACAATCCAAATTCCTTAATCCCAATTCCAAATTCCACCCTAATTAAGGCTCCTGAAATCCACCGGCACCAACTTACTCACCCCTGCTTCCTGCATGGTTACCCCGTAGATCACATCTACCGCAGCCATGGTCTGCTTGTTGTGGGTTACAATGATGAACTGCGAGTTATCAGAGAACTTACGGATCATCTGTGTGAACTTGCCTACGTTGGCATCATCCAGCGGCGCGTCCACCTCATCCAGTATGCAGAATGGCGCTGGCTTGATGAGGTATATCGCAAACAGGAACGCAGTAGAGGTCAGCGTCTTTTCTCCACCTGATAGCTGTGTAAGCGTACTTGGTTTCTTACCCTTAGGCTGCGCATATATTTCTATGTTGCTGTCCGCCATATTCTCAGGGTCGGTGAGGCGCAGATCGCAATTATCATCTTCGGTAAACAGTGCCTTGAACACCTGCACAAAATTGGTACGCACCATATCAAAGGTCTCCCTGAATTTTGTATTGGCAGTATTTTCCACTTCCTCGATCGTAGAAAGCAATGATTCTTTTGCATTAACAAGGTCATCCCTTTGCTCTGCAATGAAGTCATTGCGCACTTTCATTTCGGTGTACGCCTCTATTGCAGTTGGGTTTATCTCGCCCATATTTTCCAGTCGTTTCTTCATTTTCTCAGAGTCGGCAGTCAGCTCTTCTATGCTCTGTGTTCCTGTTCTCGGCTGGTCCAGTATATCGTCAAGTACCACCTTAAACTCTATAGCAAGCCTTTCGCTCATGCCTGCTACCTGCACCTTCATCGTGCTTAGCTTTTCTTTTATACCATTCAGCAACGCTTCTGCGTGTTCTTTTTCGCGGCGTTTCTGGTTCAGCTGGCCTTCCTGTGCAGTCACATTATTGCGCATGGCATAGTAGGCGCGGTCTTTTTCATTCAGTGCCTTTTCTTCATTTTCCTTACGGCTCATCAGCTCATAGAGCTCGTTATCTCCGCTATGCAGTAGCTTTTCAGTCTCAGCAAGCTGGCCGCTTATTTGTTGCAGTTGCTCACTGTTGGTAGCTATCTGGCGTTTCAGGTCATTGAGCTGGTTGTTCCTGAACTGCAGTTCCTGTTTCAGATTATCCAGCTTGCTCTGCTGGCGGGCATGGGCGATGTTCTGCTGGTTGTATTGCGCGCTTGCTTCATTAAATGCCTGCTCTACCGTTCTGAATTCAGTTTCCGCAGCCTGTATATTTTGTTGCAGTGCCTGCAATTCTGCGGTTATTTTTTCCAGCTCCGCACGTGTGCCTTTGATGTTCTCCTGGTTGGCATCCAATTGGGCTTGTATGTCCTGCAGTCGCGCTTCGCCGTTTTGGTTCAGCTGTTCAAAGTTTTCCACCTTGTTGCCAAGGTTTACACTATGGTTTTGCAGGCGGTTTATCTCCTGCTTTGTCTGCTCTATGGCCTTATCATTGAGTTCGCTGTTAAAGCCTGTTATCAGTGTCTGTGTATCGGCAATATATTGTTTCAGTTCGCCGGTTGTAGCGGTAAGGTCCTGTATTTCCTTCACCAAGCGCTCCAGGTTTTTGGCACGGCCTATCTTATTACCTTCAAACAAACCAATAGAACCACCGCCAAGGGTGTATTTGCCGCGTATCATTTTACCGTTCCTGCCCACCAGCACATTGCCGTTCTTTAACGCAACCTGGCTTATGTCTGCGTCATTATCAGTTATATACACATGTCCAAGCAGGTGTTTAGCCAGCTCAGCATATTGATCATCTACGGTTACTACGCTAAGCGCAGGCACAGCGCCCTGTGGCGCTTCTGACTCACTTGCCTTATATGCTCCCAGGTGGTCCACCAAAAAGAAATTTGCCTTGCCTTTTTTGTTTTTATCCAGCAGAGATACTGCCTTAGCGGCCTCTTCTGTATTGGCTACTATATAATAGTTAAGGTAGTTGTCCAGCACATTTTCCAGCGCGGTGCGGTATTCGTTTTGCACCACAAATACATCAGACAGCAGGGGAGCATTATTATCCCATTCCTTATTCTTCTTCAGGAACTTAATACTGTCCGGGTATCCTTCCAGGCTGTCCACCAGCGATTTCAGTAGGTCATGCTCATTTCTGCGGCTGTCCAGTTTGCGGTTTTCCTCCACAAGCTTTGCTCGCAGGCTTTCCATCTGTTCCTGGCTCTGTAATATTTTCGATTTTACTTCTTCGTGTTTCGCTATCAGGTCCTGCAGCTCTTCTTGCTTGATGCCCAGCTTTTCTTCGGTCTCTGTTTTTTCTGTGCTCAGTTGGCTGATTTGGTTAGTGCGCTGGTTTTTTTCATCCTGCACCTGTTGCATGCTGCGCTGCATGTTCATAACAGAACTATCTGCTATCGCCACTTTCTTTTCAGCGTCAAACTGGCTGCGCTGCCTTTGCTGGTATTCATTGCGCATCTGCTCCAGCACCAGTTTCTTTTCGTCAAATGCTTTGCGCCGGTCATCTACCGTTGTCCGCAATGTTTCTACTTCAGCCTTTATTTTTTCCAGTGTCGCCGTCTCTTCTGCTATTTGTTTTTCTGCAAATGCAATGGACTCTTCCAGCTTTTGCGATTGTCCACCCGCTCCCGAAAGGAAATCTGTCAGGTTCTTCTCTCTTTCTTTCAGGTATTCCAGGCGTTGTGCTGCAAGTTTCTTATCGCTTTCCAGTTGGCGCACACGGTTCACGAGCTCGTTAAATTGTTTCTGCAGCCCGTTCAGTTCCTGCTCCTTACCTATCAGTTGCACCTTCTGTTGTTCCAGCGATGCTTCTTCCGTAGCCACTATGGCCTCAAGCTGAGTCCTGCGGTCTGTCTCAGCATCATGCTGTTCATTCAGCGTTTTATACTGCTCATTAAAATGTTCCAGGCTTGCTTTTGCAAGCTCCACACTCACCTCTTTATATTCTGCTTTTATGGCAAAGTATCGTTCTGCTTTTTTTGCCTGGCTTTCCAGCGTGCGCAGGTTATTGCCTATCTCAAAAAGCAGGTCTTCTATACGGGCTATGTCCAGCTCGGTAGCATCCAGTTTTTGCTTGGCTTCTTTTTTACGCGTTTTATAAATAGATATTCCCGCAGCTTGTTCCAGCATTCTGCGGCGCGATCCCTCTTTATCTTTAATAATGTCATCCACCATCCCAAGCTCTATGATGGCGTATGAGTCATTGCTCACACCCGTATCAAGGAACAGGTTATGAATGTCCTTCAGCCTGCAGGTCACATCATTCAGGCGGTACTCGCTCTCGCCGCTTTTATAAAACTTTCTTGTTATGGTTACTGTGGTAAATTCTGTAGGCAGGAGGTTACGTG
>CAIRTW010000292.1 GCA_903881585.1 uncultured Bacteroidota bacterium
AAAATTACAGACAGGCCAACAGCCTGAAAAGTACATGCACTAAAATCGGCTCTCTACATTTTGAATCAAAAAAATAAACAGCACGCGTCAATAGGTGCTTTCAGCCGACAAAATGGAAAAACGTGTCAAACTCGAGAAAAAGGGCCGTTACCGGCCCTGAATACTAGAAAATAAAAAAATTAAACTACACCTGCATCGTAAGCCTGCTCGCCATGTATGGCATCGTCAAGGCCTTTCACTTCTTCTGCTTCGTTTACTTTTACTTTTGTCACCACATTAATGAGAGCCAGCATCACATATGTGAAGACAAAGGCGTAAATACATGTGCCTACAACAGCTATCAACTGGTGCATGAAGAAAGTTGTACCGCCGTACTTAAGCCCATCTGCAGTAGTTGCATTAATGGAATGTGCGGCAAACACACCAAGCAAAATGGTGCCGAGGCAGCCGCCTATACCATGTACACCCCACACATCGAGTGCATCATCCCAACCCATCTTATTTTTAAGGTGAACGGCGAGATAGCATACCCCACCTGCGGCAATACCAATAATCACAGCAGAATTAAGTGAGACATAACCTGCGGCTGGCGTAATGGTGGCCAGCCCTGCAACCGCACCGGTAAGAAGGCCCACAAATTTCGGTTTCTTCACCAGGCTCCATTCTATTATTAACCAGGTGATAGCGGCAAACGATGCGGCAACATCAGTATTAATAAATGCCTGCCCGGTAATGGCATCCACATCCAGCTCGCTGCCGGCATTAAAGCCATACCAGCCGAACCACAGCAGACCAGTGCCTATGGCGATGAGCGGAATGCTGTTGGGCGGTGACTCACGGTCGCGGCGCTTGCCCACGTATATTACGGATGCCAACGCTGCAAAGCCCGCAGTAGCATGCACTACAATACCACCTGCAAAATCGCGAACGCCCCAGGCGGCCAGAAGGCCATTGCCCCAAACCATATGCACAAACGGATAATAAACCAGCACCTGCCACAGGATGAGGAAAATAAGGTAGCTCTTAAAAGTTACGCGGTTGACAAATGCCCCGGTTATGAGCGCAGGGGTAATAATGGCAAACATCATCTGGTAGGCAAAAAATACAAACTCGGGAATAAGCCTGCCATTAGGTGTTGTGTATGCAGAGTTCAGGTTAACGCCATGCATGAAGGCTTTGTGAAGATCGCCGATGACGCCGCCCATCGCATTGCCACTGAAACATAGCGAATAGCCGAAGGCATACCAAAGAATGGTGGTGATGCCCATAGAGACAAAACTCTGGATCATTATACCCAGGATGTTTCGCTTACCCGCAAGGCCGCCGTAAAAGAACGCGAGGCCGGGGGTCATTAACATTACCAGACTTGTGGCGAGGAGCATAAAGCCCGTGGAGCCTGTATCGAAAGCAGTCATCAGTAAAAGTTTTAAAAGTTAGAAATGAAAAAAGCGTGTCTAACAAACATATAAAGAAAAGGATTAAAAAGCAAGCCCTTATAGTTCTGCCTGGGCTTTTCCTGTTCTTTTTCCAAGTTCGATCACTTCGCACTGTTTCATATCGCTGCCGTCTATCACAAAACGGATGAGCGTGCGCACCTTGTGCCAGCCCTGGTTGCCTGCAGCGCCAGGGTTCATGTGCAGGCATTTCAGCTTGTCATCGTAAATGACTTTAAGGATGTGGGAGTGGCCGGAGAGGAATAGTTTGGGGGGATTGGCAATTAGCTCAGGCCGTATTGCCGGTGCATAGTGCCCGGGATAGCCACCGATGTGCACCATAAACACATCTACCTCTTCGCATTTGAATCTTAGCTTCTCCGGAAATTCGCTCCTGATATCGTAGCCATCTATGTTGCCATATACGCCTTTCAGCGGCTTAAAGGCTTTGAGCTTATCTGCTATTGCAGCAGTGCCAAAATCGCCAATATGCCATATCTCGTCGCAGTTTTCAAAGTGCTTGAATACCGCATCATCGAGGTAGTTGTGGGTATCTGATATGAGGCCGATTTTTCTCAGGGTGAAAATTAATGATCGAAATTAGTGTACCAAAAGTTCAATTTTTCGCCCTAGTCCAAGCTCTAAAAGCCGGTACAATGTAGAAAGCTGAATATCCGCCTTGCCATTTTCGATACGCGAGATAAAACTTTTTTTTGCGCCAATTTTTTCAGCAAGTTGCTCCTGAGTAAGATTAGCTAAATGTCTTTCTGATTTGATGACTTCTCCAATTAAAAATGCTTTTGCTTTAATTTCGAATTCAGTTCGTTTCACTGTTCCCCTCTCTCCATATCTCTCAGTCAGATGGGCATCAAATGACGTAATGTTTTTTTCAGTTTTCATGATTCGTTTTTTTGTTCAAAATATTCATTCATGATCTTTAACGCAAGATCGATTTCCTGTACAGGTGTTTTCTGTGATTTCTTTTGAAAACCGTTGAATAAGACAACGATTTGTCCTTTATCAAAACAACAAAAGACCCTGAATATGTCGTTGCCCATTTCAACACGGACTTCATACAACCCTTTTGTTCCCTCCACCTGTTTTAGAAATTTTTCAGGGACACGTTCAGCGTGAGTTAAAACAAACAGCACATAATCTATTTTATTTTTGACCTTCTCTGTTTGGCGCTCAAAAAAAGTAAAGAAGTGGTGTTTGTAGAACACTAACTGCCTGACCAGTTCCATATAACCTGGATTAAAGTTAACTTAAAGTGGAACAAAAATAAAATATTTTCTTGACCAAGGCTCTAATGTTATTAGAGTTTTTTTAAACGAGCACCATTTCACTACTATAATGCGCCTCCACCTCACTTAAAATACCCGCTATCTCATTAACATTCTCTGTCATTACCAGGCGTGTTCGGTATTCTTTTACGTGAGACAGGCCCTTGAGGTAGCTGGCATAGTGTCGGCGCATTTCGAGGATGCCTACTTTTTCGCCCTTCCAGCTTATGGAGCCGTAGAGGTGCTTGCGGCAGGCTTGCAGTCGCTCAGCAATGGTAGGTGGGGCCAGTGTTTCTCCGGTAGCCATGTAGTGCTTTATCTCACGGAAGATCCATGGGTAGCCTATAGCAGCGCGGCCTATCATGATGCCATCCACTCCGTACCTGTTTTTGTATTCCAGGGCCTTCTCTGGGGTATCTATGTCTCCGTTGCCGAATATGGGTATGTGTATGCGGGGGTTGTTCTTTATTTTGGCTATGAGCGTCCAGTCGGCCTCGCCTTTATAGAGCTGCATACGGGTACGGCCATGTATGGACAGCGCCTGCACGCCTATGTCTTGTAGCCTTTCTGCAACTTCCTCTATGTTCTTGGTACGCTCATCCCAGCCCAGGCGGGTCTTTACGGTTACCGGCAGCTTTGTGGAGCGGATACAGGCACTGGTGAGGCGCACCATAAGGTCTATATCTTTAAGCACTGCGGCTCCTGCGCCCTTGCACACTACTTTCTTTACCGGACAGCCGAAGTTTATATCCAACAGATCAGGATTAGTGGCATCCACTATTTTGGCGCTCATGGCCATTGCGTCTTCATCACCGCCAAATATCTGTATGCCTATGGGTTTTTCGTAATCGAAAACATCCAGCTTCTGCCTGCTCTTAATAGCATCACGAATGAGCCCTTCAGATGAAATGAATTCGGTGTACATCAGATCCGCGCCATTTTCCTTGCATACTGCACGGAAAGGCGGGTCACTCACGTCCTCCATTGGAGCGAGCAATAAGGGAAATTCCCCAAGGTTTATATTCGCGATACGCACCATAAAAAAGAGCGCAAAGATACGAAAAACCGCTGAATTCCTGACCTGCCATGGCCCTGACTTCCAATGATGAAGGTGCGATAAACATAGATTGTGAGGCGGGAATAAAATAATGTGACAGTACAAATTTCAATAATAGATAAATAGTTTTTATCTTGTCGCTACTTATTATACCAGCTACATTTTTTGATAAAAATAATTTTAAAAATACATGGCATTAAAAAATTTTAACCAGGCAGAGAAGGAATCCGGTATGCTGGCAGAGCACATGCGTGCATTTCAAACTGTGGCAAATAGACACGATTGCGTTATTGCATGCCGGCATGTAGGCAACACAGTGACAGGCCTGCTAAGAGCCGGCTACGCTACAAAAAGCATTGCTGTTCATTCCAAATCATGTGATTGGGGACCTATGGCGGGCTTTGTATGCGCTGATGCGCGGTTTACCAAAAAAAGCTACAACCGCGTAAATATCCGGGAACAGAGGATAGAGGTGAAGCATCAAAAAGTATTGGCAGGTACCTCCATCCCGATCCAGATAAACAGGAGGCGCATTGTTGAGTTAAAACAAAACTGGCGGGAATGGGGAATGAATAGCTGGATCGAGATCAATAACGAAATAGTAATAACAGCAAGTATGGCCGGCAAGCAGTACACCTTTACCATTGCAGGGATCAAAGGCCAGCCGGACATGTATGATATCTCTGTAGATGATGGGTGGAGTAAATCTAAGGTGTGCGCATTTACTAACCCGGAAACAGTAGCCGGGAACTACCTCAATGCATTAACGGGCGATGTGGATCTGTGGGGCGTTTTTCCCAGGCTGAAGGTTAAACAGCAATCGCCAAATGATCATGTGCGTTATGCTGCCACCGCGAAACTACAAGAGCACAACATATTACACGCAGCAAAAAAAAATAAAACCGGCTTTTAACAACTCCACAGCCTTTGTAGATAATGTGATCAACAGCCTGAATGCCGCCATTTTGTATCCTAATGGGAAGTTAGTGCAGCACGGAGA
>CAIRTW010000293.1 GCA_903881585.1 uncultured Bacteroidota bacterium
ATTATTAGAGTTCTGGCAACGTTTTCTTATACTCATCGAAATTGCCGCCTATAGGCGGCCCCTTTTTCTGCACCAGTCTTTCTGCTCTAGGCAAAGTTCCTTAATTTAGAGCTGATATATTTTAATGGCGCGATTCAAACTTTCAGATCTCAATAACAAACACTTCCTTTCCCTTGCAGGAAACGGTGTTATAGCCGTGCTGGGGTTCGTGCTGATGATGCTTTATGCGCGTTGGCTGTCGCTGGCAGATACTGGTATCTGGTTCTACTTCGCTGTTATCTACAACCTGGGCGATGCGGTGCGTAACGGTTTCCTGGGCACGGCTACTATTAAGTTTTACGCGGGTACATCACCGCAGCGGGGCAGGGAGGTACTGGGTTCGGTATGGTTCCTGGCTATGACCGTAACGGCGGTGCTGGTGGCGGCCACGCTTCCGTTCATCCCCTTCATAGGCGATGGGGCAAATATAGAGCTCACCACTACCATCCGCTGGTTTGGGCCTACGTTTATCAGTTCGCTGCCGTTCAATCTTATCTTCTGGGTGCTGGTGGCCGAGGAGAAGTATGGCAAGATACTGTGGCTGCGGCTCATAAACAGCGGTTCCATGATCATCTATATATTCGTGCTGATACTGCTCAAAAAGATGTCGCTGGATGCGCTGCTGTGGTGCAACTTCCTTACCAACTGCCTCACCAGCATTGTGGGGTTGGCATGGGGACTGGGCAAGTTTCGCAGCTATTTCGCCCGGTCGTGGGCATGCGTTATGGAGCTGGTGCACTTTGGTAAGTACAGCCTCGGTTCCACTGCGGCATCCAAGCTCTTCAGCAGCGCCGACTCCTTTATTATCACTTCCATGCTGGGACCTGCGGCGCTTGCTATCTATACCGTGCCGCTGAAACTGATGGAGCTGGTGGAGTTTATACTCCGGAGTTTTGTAAGCACCGGCATGTCGGGTATGGCGATAGCTTATAACAAGAACGACATTCACCAGACCACCTATATCTTCAAGAAGTACACAGGTATGCTCACCCTGGCATTTGTGCCGCTTACGGTCTTTGTTCTGATCTTCTCCGACCTTATTATACACCTCATAGGCGGCGGCAAGTATGTGAATACCGATGCCGCCAACATCTTCCGCATACTCATGGTGCTGGCACTGTCTTACCCCCTCGACCGCTTCATAGGGGTGACGCTGGATATTATTCACAAGCCCATCTTTAATCTTTACAAAGTGCTCATCATGCTGGCCTTCGATGTGGCGGGCGACCTTACCGGCCTGGCCATTTTTAAGAGCCTGTATGCTGTTGCATTCGCATCCTTCCTGGTTATGTCTTCCGGCATTATCTTCGGGAAGATGAAGCTGGACAAATACCTGAAGCTGCCCCCGCTGCCCGATATACTGCGGTTTGGGTATGTGGAGCTGAAGTTGCTGGTGAGGAAGGTCGTCTGAACTTCAGACCGGCCTACCGGCAGGCCGGTTAGCCGTGAATAGCCGATTTACTATGAAGCTAAGTACCTAAACTTCTCTACTGAGATCGTTGCAAGCACTATCTTTACTGCCTTATTTTACAACGATGAAAATAAAAATGTTCCAGGTAGATGCTTTTACAGAGCGGCTGTTTGGCGGCAACCCGGCGGCGGTGTGCCTGCTGGATAGGTGGCTGCCGGAAGATGTGATGCAGTGGATAGCTGCGGAGAATAACCTGGCGGAAACGGCTTTCGTGCTGGGTGAGGGCAGCGGTTATGAAATACGATGGTTTACCCCGGCGGTGGAGGTGGACCTATGCGGCCATGCCACCCTGGCATCGGCCCATGTGGTGTTCCATTATGTTGGGCACAAGGATGCGGAGATCGTGTTTTCATCGCGGCTGAGCGGCCTGCTGAAGGTGCGGCGGGATGGTGGCTTGCTCACGCTGGACTTCCCGGCGGATAGTTATGAGAAGGTGGCTACACCACCGGCGCTTACTGCGGCCCTGGGCATAGAGCCCATGGAGACCTACCGCGGCAAGACGGACTATATGGCGGTGCTGCCGTCGGAGCAGGCGGTAAAGGATGTGAAGCCGGATTTCGCTGCGCTGGGCAACATAAAGGATTGCAGGGGTGTGATCATTACCGCTGAGGGTACGAGCGCTGATTTTGTGTCGCGGTTCTTTGCGCCACAGTCGGGCATAAATGAGGATCCGGTAACTGGTTCGGCGCATACTACGCTTACGCCCTACTGGGCGGGTGTATTGGGCAAGAATGAGCTGACTGCGCTGCAACTCTCTGAGAGAAAAGGGCACCTATGGTGCAAACACAATGGCAGCAGGGTAGCTATCAGCGGCCATGCGGTTACTTATATGCAGGGAGAGATCGAGGTTTAGGAGGCAGTGGCAGTTCGCAGTCGGTAGTTCACAGTTGGCAGTTTACAGCAGAAAAAATCCCGATAGAAACTACCAGGATTTTTGAATTTTTACTTTTGAATTTCTAATTCGCGTATTCGCTCATGAACTTGATGCGCATCATTTTGAGGTGTTCAACGCTTACGTCGCGGTCTTTGAACTCTTCAAATGCGCTGTCCATATCATCATCATGGCTGCTGCGGAAGTAGTCGAAAATGTCTTCTTGTTCGTTCTCGTCCAGTTCCTGCTCCAGGCAGTAGTCCAGGTTCAGGCGGGTGCCGCTGGCTACTATGGTTTCCATCTCCACCAGCAGGTCGGGCAGCGATAAGCCCTTGTTTTTGGCAATGGTTTCCAGCGGTATCTTCTTATCTATGTTCTGAATGATAAACACCTTCATGCCGCTCTTGTTCACCACGCTCTTCATTATGAAGTCATCGGGTTTTTCTATCTCGTTTTCCTCTACATACTTGGCTATGAGGTCCACGAATTTGCGCCCGTAACGCACTGCCTTGCCCTTGCTCACACCAGCTATCTTTTCCAGCTCTTCGAGGGTGGTGGGGTAGTTTGTGGCCATATCTTCCAGCGAGTTTTCGAGGAAGATAACGAATGGTGGCAGGTTCTTTTCTTTAGCTGTTTGCTTGCGCAGGTCTTTCAGCATCTCAAACAATACCGTGTCGGTAGTAGCGGGTGCGCCGCTGCTTGCTTCTTCTTCGTCGGCAGTCGTTTCTTCGTACTTATGGTTGAGGGCAACCATGATAGAGTACGGCTTCTTGTGGAATTTCCGTCCTTTGTCTGTTATTTTAAGCAGGCCATATTCTTCTATGTCCTTGCGCACCATGCCTTCCAGCATCATCTGGCGGATTAGTGAGTTCCAGAAGTTGGCGTCCATCTCCATGATGATGCCGGAGCCAAAGGATTTCAGCTTATCGTGGCGGAATGTTTGTATCTGCGGGTTAGACTTGCCGAGGATGATGTTCACTACATAGTCTATGCCGAAACGCTCATCCAGCTCGGTAATGGTGTCGAGGGTGATTTTTATACTGTCTTTTACTTCCAGCTTTTCTTTGGGGTGCAGGCAGTTATCGCAATTGCTGCAGTTCTCATTCTTATATGCCTCGCCAAAGTAGTGTAGCAGCAGCTTTCTGCGGCAAACGCCGCTTTCTACGTATGCCAGTGTTTCAGAGATCAGCTGGCCGCCCATTTCGCGCTCGCTTAGGGGCTTGTCGCGCATCAGGTGCTCCAGTTTCTGCACGTCTTTTATAGAGTAGAGCAGCATACACTTGCCTTCCATACCGTCACGGCCTGCGCGGCCGGTTTCCTGGTAGTAGTTCTCCAGCGATTTGGGGATGTTGTAGTGTATTACAAAGCGCACATCGGGCTTATCTATGCCCATACCAAATGCTATGGTTGCCACGATCACGTCCACTTTCTCCATCAGGAACTGGTCCTGCCGCTGCGAGCGCAGCGGGCCTTCCAGCCCCGCATGGTAGGCCACAGCGCTGATGCCATTGGCCACGAGTGTTTGCGCCAGCTCTTCGGTAGTTTTCCGGTTAAGTGTGTATATAATGCCGCTCTTGCCCTTCATGGTATTGATGAACTTCACCATGTTTTTGAGCGTCTGTTCCTTGGTGCCCTTAGGGACGATCTCGTAATAAAGGTTGGGGCGGTTAAATGAATCAATGAAGATATTAGCGTCGTGCAGTTCCAGGTTTTTCACGATGTCGTCCTGCACCTTGGGGGTAGCAGTGGCTGTGAGCGCGATGATAGGCAGGTCCACGTTGATCATATTGATCATATCGCGGAGCTTGCGGTATTCCGGGCGAAAATCGTGGCCCCACTCAGAGATACAGTGCGCCTCGTCAACGGCTATAAATGATATAGGCAGGTCTGCGAAAAAGTTGATGTTCTCCTGCTTGGTAAGTGTTTCGGGCGCTACGTAGAGCATCTTTGTTTTGCCCTCGGTAAGGTCCGATTTCACTTTCTTTTGCTGTGCTTTGCTTAGTGTGGAATTAAGAAAATGAGCAATATTATCCTGGTCGCTGTAGCCGCGTATGAGGTCAACCTGGTTTTTCATGAGGGCGATAAGCGGGGAAACAATAATAGCTACCCCCTCGCTGAGCAGCGCCGGCAGCTGGTAGCAGAGCGACTTGCCGCCGCCCGTGGGCATGATCACAAACGTATCCCTGCCGCTGAGTATGCTGGCTATAATTTTCTCCTGCTCACCCTTGAAGGTATCGAAGCCGAAATATTTATGTAATTCTTTCTTAAGATTAAGTTTCGTATTAGCATTCGCCTTACTGAGAGCTTCCATATACGTTTTTTAACTAAAAGTTATTAAATCAAGTCATTCGCCAACCTGCCTGCTGCGTGCAGGGCATTTCCGGGTAAAGTGTGGATTTTGAAGGACTGCGAATTTACGGAAGTTAAAGTAAATAAAATACAGTTAAGATGCAAGTGTTTTGTTATAAAAAGGGGGTTTGTTGTGGTGAATGGGGTATTGTGGTGAATGTGTGTGTTTTATAATATCACGCAATTCGTCCCAATTCGGGAGAAGCACGATCTTCATTCAACCCCTTAATCTGCCCGCCGACCTTTTCCCAACGTTACATAGTCGCGATGTACCTAAAGATCAGCATTGAGCTGTCTTCGGTTTATCTGATTATTATCAGAACATTTTTTAGCTATGAAGAATAAGTCAGGCCTATTTCAATGCCTGCAAAAAATACAGCAGTAAGGTTCTGCCTTGCTCCGGGCATGCAGTTCCGAGCCGGTCAAATTCGGATGCGGCTGCGGGGTTTGAAAACGGGTTCTGTAGCTTGTCACGGTCCATTTCAGTGCCCAGATATGGATAACTGAACCGGAAAGTTTCCCGATGCTGTTCATTAATAAAAAAGGGCGGTTTGGCCATACTTAAGCTGCCCACTATCTGCTTGGAGGCGTCCATGATCTCCCGTTTGTACGTATTCGGGTTCTGGGCCAGTTTTTTCAGGTGTTTGGCTTTGAGCTTGGTATAAAAATCAAAATTTTCCTGGATCTGCGCGTAGCGTTTTAATATATCATTGTTGCTTAGTAAGCCTGTGCCGGTAAACTGGGTGCCGTGGCTTTTCAAAAAACGATATGCCATATCATATACCAGTTCCGCAGTTGCATTTTTACCTGGCCCACCTTTAAATTCTACGATGCTTGAATGGCTGCCCGGCATAATATCTACGTCCACATTCGTACCTGCCGAGAGGGTAGGGTACACCGCCTGGAAACTATCCATTGCAAATGAGCGCAGGTCGTGCTGTGCTAAAACAGCGCTATAGTACCTTATATTCTGGCTAATAGTAATATTGTTCCAGTTGCTGCCGCCACCGGTGTTAGACCCTGGTACGGGGTCTATAGCAAATATATTTACCGCAATTCTCGACAACGGCGGCCCCAGCCGCTTCATTTCATTGGCGATCTTCGCGCAGGTTATGGCGCCGCGGCTCCATCCGCACAGGTTTACAACCGTGGGCTGCGGCCTCATCAGGTATAGTTTTTCAATGGTACTTTTCACATTCAGCTCCACTCCCGACCCAAATAACAAACCGCCGACAGTACTTGCCCCGCCCGGGTTTGCTGTGCCACCTAAAAAATTAGGTGTTAAGCTGCCGCTGCCTGGTCCCGCATTGATCATGCATTGACTTACCGGTGAGGTGCTTTTGTGAAGGCGCGCTATAACGTCTCCGCTGCTGGCATTGTACGCTGTGCCGCAATTGTATATTGTGAAAACGCCCATTATTTTTTAATTTAAGAGGTACAAAATCATGCTAATTTAAAAAAAGCTATTGATACTTTACACTCATATATGTAATTATTTTCGTGCTCACACGCTCCCAATGGTTTAGCGATCAGTGTCTGCAATAGTGGTAGCCTGTACCTGATCAGGTCAGATAATGCGTTCCGCCCGGGGAGAAGCGGTGTCTATCCCGGTGATCGCCACTATGCCGGGTTTTTTGCCAACCTCTATGGTACCGAGATCCGGCATTTGCAGGGCGAGCGCACCATTGCGGGTGCCCCATGTTAGCAGTGTTTCCCAACTGATATGCGGGTAGCGCTGCTTTATGGTTTGCAGCTCTGATAATATAGATAGTTGATGATTAGAAGCAAGGCTGTCGGTGCCGATACAGATATTGGCACCCTCGCTGATGAACATATCTACGTCGGGCAGTGTGTTTTCTATGTATAGATTGGCATTGGGGCAGAAGCACCAGTACACGTATTTTAGGCGGCTATGGGCGAATTGTACATCTTCGCGAGGGGTGAAGGTATTGTGTACAAAGATGAATGGATGGGCAGGCGACAGCCAAGGCAGGTATGATTGCAGGGATGAAACGCCGGTGGGTGTGAAGAAACTGTCATCCACACCGAGCGTCAGTAGCAGGTCTCGCAAACCACCTTCTTTTCTGATGTAGAATTTATTCTCCTCCTCGCTTTCCTGGTTGTGTATAGAGATAACGGCATCGCCTGTGTGTGCATCTATGAGCCGGAACAGTGGTGATGAAACGGAGTAGGGTGCATGGGGTATAATGGCTTGTTTCAGTTTAGCTACCTGCTGTGCAGCGAATGTCTCGTAGGTACTTGTCGCGAAACCAAAGGCTTTTGGCGCATTTGCCTCAGTAAAACCGATAGATTCTACAAAGGTGTAAAAACTGAGCTGGCCCAGGGCGCGTACATCGAGCGTATCGGTAGTGTTCGCAATATCGCCAACCGCTACAACGCCATTTTGTAGCAGTTCGTTATATGCACTATGGCGGGCTGTTTTCTTTTGTTCATCCGTGAAATCGTTGCGGTGCCGGGGGATAGTTTTTAGAAAAGGTATGAGGCCGGTATGTTCGGGTACTACTCCCTTCATGTGCGATAGCTCCAGGTGGCAATGCGCGTTCACAAAGCCGGGGGCAATGATGCCATCGTACGTGATCGTGTCTTTGGTTGGGGTCTCGTGGATGGCTACGATGGTACCGTCTCCCGCCACTTCTATAGTGGTTCCTTCGGGCAGCCATTTGTGGCCGTTGTGGATGCGGGGTGCGGTTAGGAAACTCATATTGTATAGGTGTGGCACACTTCTAAAGTGTGCCACACCTGGGGTTAAACCTTAAAATGTTTCAGTAATACTATCTCGCGCTCATCTAGGTAGCGCCACTTGCTGCGGGGCAGGTTTTTCTTGGTGAGGCCGGCATACATCATGCGGTCCAGCTTGTCCACCACATAGCCCAGCGACTCGAAAATGCGGCGCACAATGCGGTTGCGTCCGCTGTGTATTTCCAGGCCCAGCTCATTTTTTTTGTCCAGCCAGGCAAGGGCATCTACAATTGCTTTGCCATCTTCCAGTTCCACGCCCTCCAGTATCTTGTCAAAGTCGGCCTTGGTAAGTGGCTTGTCCAGCGTTACCTGGTACACCTTCTTTATATTGTAGGATGGGTGGCAGAGTTTCTGGGTAAGTTCGCCATCATTGGTTATCAGCAGCAAGCCCGAAGTGTCGCGGTCCAGTCGGCCAACAGGGAAGAGGCGCTCTACACCAGAGTTAGCCACCAGCTGCATCACGGTCTTACGGCCCTGCGGGTCTTCATTGGTGGTGATAAAGCCCTTGGGTTTATTGAGCAGTATATACACCATCCCTTTTTGCGGGATCAGCTTCTTGCCGCTCAGTGTTACTTTGTCGTCACTTTTTACTCTGTAGCCGGGATCCAGCACCAGTTCGCCATTCACTTTCACCTTGCCCTGTTTCACCAGCTCGGCTGCATCCCTGCGGCTGCATTCACCGCTGTGGGCTATAAATTTATTCAGCGGCATTTCCAGCCTTGGGCCGTTGGTCTGGTTTATTTCTTTATCGTCTTCGTCATCATCATCGTCGTGGTCGTGATTATGATAATGCTTCCTCTTGCCCGAAGGCGTATGCGGCTTTTTCTCTTTTGGTTCTTCCTTTGTTTTCGACCCGCGTTTTTGCTTATCGTATTTTATTTCCGGCGACACTACATCATACTTGCCCGGGTTTAGATCATCAATGTCTTTTGAGAAGGTAATCTCATCAGGTGTGCGCTCGACCTTTGGGAACGGCGTTGTTTTTGGCCTGTCCCTGAACGGGCGGGAGTCGGCTGGTTTGCCCGGCTTTTTGAACCCATCTTCTTTTTTAAAGGAGGATTTATCAAAAGGTTTTTTATCCCGGTCACCAGATGGCTTGTCGCCGTATGACTTCCTTGGTTTATCAAATTCTTTTCTTGGTTCACGAGGCGCTCCGTCCCTGGCCGAAGGTTTGTCAAAAGACTTTTTTGGGCGGTCTGAAAACGGCTTATCTCCATAAGGCTTGCGGGGTTCGCCTTCACTGCCAGCGGGCTTGTCAAAAGACCTTTTGGGCCTGTCTGAGAATTGCTTGTCGCCATATGGCTTGCGTGGTTTGTCAAATTCCTTTCTCGATCCGCGTGCATCGCCGTCTCTTGGCGGTCCATCGAATGATCTTTTTGGGCGGTCTGAAAACGGCTTATCGCCAAATGGTTTGCGTGGCTTATCAAATTCTTTTCTTGGCCCACGTGAATCACCGTCTCTGCCGGAGGGCTTGTCGAACGATTTTTTTGGACGGTCTGAGAACGGTTTATCACCGAATGGCTTGCGTGGTTTGTCAAATTCTTTGCTGTCTCCGCGCTTTGGTTCCTTTCCGAAAGGCTTGTCGGAACGGAATTTACCGGCATCGCCATCCGATGTCCGGCCTGAATATGGTCTGGACGGGCGTGATGGCCCATCACTGGCAGCCGCGCCGCGGCCATCATAGTTTTTCTTTTTGTATGGTTTTCCTTCCTTTCGCGGGCCACTGTTACTAAACGAACTATCGGGCCCGGAATTGCCCCGATCGGATTGGGATGAACTTTTTCGCATGTATATTAGATCACTTGTTAAGCAGTGCAAAGGTACAACGTTTTAATCCCTGATTCCGAACAAAAGTGATCTCTTTATATACTTTAGCATTGCGGCCAGATTTCCCACCTCATTTTGCACGGGTTAGATCATCAAGAAAAATGGATGTTAGTCCCAAAAATCGATAAAAAAATAATACCTTAGTGCCAAATTACCGATATGAAACGACCATGCTAAAGTTGAGGATTAGCACACAGAGGAATGAATATTCTGCTGATGAACCAATTCTAATGATCATGGGAGTTCCATCTGGCAACTGAAAAATTCAAAAAATATTCAGATGAAAAAAATATTTCTACCTGGTCTTTTTATGCTCTGTTTTGCTGCTGGTACAAAAGCACAAACAATATCTACGATAGGGGGTAATGGCATTGCTGGTTTCAGCGGGGATACTAGTGCTGCAACCGCAGCCGAGATATTTGGCCCTGCCGGCGTGGCCGTTGATGGTGCAGGCAATTCTTACTTTGCAGATTACTACAACCAGCGTGTGCGCAAGATCAGCAGCTCGGGTACTATTACAACGATAGCAGGTACAGGCATAGCGGGCTACAGCGGAGATAATGGCCCGGCGGCAAATGCCCAGCTCAATGATCCGATGGGTGTTGCTGCCGACCTGTATGGGAATGTATATATTGCTGACCGCTCCAATAACCGTATACGTAAAGTGGATGCCTCCGGCAACATTACCACAGTTGCCGGTACCGGAGTTGGCAACTATACGGGAGATAATGGCCCCGCCACGGCCGCAAAACTTTTCGGCCCTACAGGTGTAGCGGCAGACAACAATGGAAATTTATTTATTGCAGACCGCAATAATGAAGCGGTGCGCAAGGTAGATATCTATGGTACGATCACTACAATAGCTGGCACAGGGGTGCCGGGTTATAATACAAACGACTGGCCATCGGCTACGCTCGCTAACCTCTACAGCCCGTCGGCCGTTGCGGTGGACAATGTCGGGAATGTATATATTGCCGATCAGGATAATAATATGATCCGGAAGGTAGACACCTTTAAGAAAATTTCTACGGTTTTTGGTACCGGTTATGCCGGTTTCGGGCCTGATGGTGCGCTTGGCACCAACTGCAAGCTTAATTCACCTTCGAGCGTAGCAGTTGACCGGTGGGGAAATATTTATACGTCAGATGAGTTTAACTATACAATACGTAAAGTGGATGCAAGCTCAAATGCTGTTGTCACCATTGCGGGAATCCGGGGCACTCATGGCTTCAATGGCGATACAGGAACTGCGGCAAATGCACTGATAGGCGACTGCAAAGGCCTGGCCGTAGACAACAACGGCAATATTTATTTTTCTGATTGGCAGAACAACCGTGTAAACTACATCACATCAACTGTTTCTGCGGTAAAACAAGTAGTACAGAGGCCGGCTGAAATGAGTATATATCCCAACCCTAACAGCGGCGCATTTACGGTCAATGTTACCGCAGCTAATGCTGAAAATATTGTGCTTGTTGTAACCAATGTGCTGGGTGAAAAAATAAGAGAAGTAAACATGGCGGGCAACAGACCATATGCCATGAACCTGGATGTGGCAGCGGGGATTTACTTTGTTACCGCGAAAACAGCAGGCGATGTTGTAACAAGCAAAGTGGAAATAAATCATTGATAAGAACCCGGCGAAACGGATGAGCTGCGAAAACTGTGTGCAGAAAGTACTGAAGAGCAGCAAAAAAAGAATACTTATGAGCGTAACCTTTTTTTATAAAAAACATTTCCTGTTATTGTTCGTTCTGGGCATGCTTGGCGCTACGTATGGTGCGCATAGCCAGATCGTTACTACAATAGCAGGAGGTGATACACTGAAAGGTTACAGCGGTGATGGCGGTCCGGCGATAGAAGCAGAGCTGGCCTACCCGCAGGGTATGGCAGTTGATGGCAAGGGCAATCTTTACATTGCCGATATGTACAACAATGTAGTAAGGAAAATAGACCCGGCAGGCATCATTACAACATTTGCAGGTACCGGTGTAGCTGGTTATAACGGCGACGACAGACAAGCGACCGCTGCCCGGCTTTATGCGCCTTATTATGTAGCCGTGGACACGGCAGACAATATCTATATATCAGACAGCAGGAACAGCAGGATACGTAAAGTGGACAATGCCGGGATCATCTCCACATTTGCAGGTACTGGTAATGAGGGGTATTGGGGTGATCATGGCCCTGCTACAGCTGCCGAGCTGAGCAGCCCGGCAGGGATGGCATTCGATGGTGCCGGCAATATGTATGTCGCCGACCTCTTGAACCTGCGCATCCGTAAAATTAGCCCCACAGGTGAGATCACCAGTGTGTGCGGGCTGGGCCAGGGTGGCTCGTCGGGTGATGGTGGGCCTGCCAGCGCGGCGCTCCTCGATAAACCTTTTGGGATAACCACAGACTTCCGGGGTAATGTTTATGTTGCTGATTGTTTTAATAACCGGATTCGGAAAATAGACGCGAAGACTGGCATTATCAGCACCTATGCCGGTGGCGCAGGATTGCTGGGCGGTTATTATGGCGATGGCCGTGCGGCGACAGCTGCTATGCTAAATAACCCCACTGATGTAAAATGCGATGATACAGGCAGCCTGTACATTGCCGATTCAAAGAACTTCCGGATACGCAAGGTGGACACGTTCGGCGTCATTACCACTATTGCCGGAAATGGGGTGGAAGACCATGGCGGCGATGGTGGCCCTGCAACTTCCGCTCAATTTGTGGTTCCATTCGGGCTGGCTTTAGACTATGCGGGGAATTTATTCGTTTCCGAGTTTACCAATGATATTCGTTTTGTGCACCTGTTGAAAGCCAACCAGCTTTCACTTATTGTGTACCCAAACCCTACCTTCGACGGGCTGGTAAATGTTTATTTTGGCTCGCAATACCAGGAAAATGTAAAAGTGATCATCGTAGATATGACAGGCAGGCAGATATACTCGGCCACTACGGTTTCCAATAAGACTTTGCAGGTGAATATAGAGCCAGCCGGTTATTATTTCATCAGGGGCACTTCGGCGCATGGCTCCTGGAAGGGCCCGATCTCTGTGGCACATTAAATGTGTTTTAAGGATTTTCCGCAAGAATCGCAAAGGTCTCAATTCACTCATTTTTTTAAGACCGCGAAGCGTGCGTGAAATGATTTTCTGCAAACATAGGCGGCGTCCCCAGCTACTATATACTTACGACTATACCCCCTTCCCCTTGCTTACATATTTACTCCCTTTGATGGAGAACCGGTAAGGCCTTAGCGCGTCGTCAAGGGCATAGGCTACGCCCACCCGTGTGGCAGCAACAATGTCCTTTGTTGGTACCTTGATGCCTCTGTCCTCTATTCGTATCTCCGGCCCTTGTAACGATGAGCCTGTTTGCCCGGTTTGTATGCCAAGGGCCATACTCATGGCACCCGGGCCTGCTGTTAACGATGGTGCCAATTTAGCCTTTCCACGCCTTTCCAGCATGGTGTCTATGCCTTCCAAAGGTTCTATTGCCCGTATTAAAATAGCATGGGGAACATCCTGCAGATTGGTGACCACATTGAATAGATGATGGATGCCGTAGCAGAGGTACACATAGGCCGCGCCGCCTTGCTTATACATCACTTCGGTACGGTTCGTACGCCGGCTGCCATAGGCATGAGAAGCCTTGTCTGTAGCGCCAGCATAGGCTTCTGTCTCTACGATGATCCCGGAAGTAAGTATGCCGTCAAATTCGGTGACCAATACTTTTCCCAGCAATTCGCGGGCTATCTTCACTACATCCTTGCGTGTATAAAATGATTCAGGCAATACCATTATAATGGAATTTGTGGTTTGGAATTTGTAATTTGGATTGGTATTTCAAAGCTATTAAATTATGAGCGCAACGAGCACCATTTACCTGATACCGATTCCTATTGCTGAGGGTGCGCTGCAAACGCTTTCGAGCGAAGTTGCCTTGCATACGGGGCAGATAACCCATTATTTTGTAGAGAATGTGCGCACGGCAAGGCGGTTCATACGGTCATTGCATGCCGAGCTGGTCATAGACAGTTTGCATTTTTCGGAAATAGACAAACACACCGGGCTTGATACTGCATTACTGCGGAAGTGGCTAAAGGAAGGACAGACCATAGGTGTTATGAGTGAGGCGGGGTGCCCCGGTATTGCCGACCCCGGCGCGGAGTTGGTAGCCATTGCCCAAAGTATGGGTGCGAAGGTAATACCATTGGTGGGGCCCAACTCACTGATACTTGCCCTTATGGCTTCAGGGCTTAATGGCCAAAGCTTTTGCTTCACGGGGTATATACCCGTAAAGGACCCCGAGCGCATGAAGCGGATCAAGGAACTGGAAGCAACTTCGCAAAGGGAAAACCAGTCCCAGCTATTTATTGAGACCCCATACCGGAACGACCATCTACTCGCAGATCTGCTGAAGCATTGCAGCGGCAAGACTCGGCTGTGCATTGCCCAAAATATTACTGCTCCCAATGCGTTTATCAAAACAAAGACGATCACTGAGTGGAGCAAGGGTGTGCCGGTGCTTGGGAAGGTGCCGGCGGTGTTTGTGATGCTGGGGTGATCTGCAGATGCGCTTATGCATGGATGATGGGTTGTGATATATTCGCGCAAAGACGTTGCAGTGCAACGTCTCTACGTGCTAACAAAAAGAATAACTGCGCTTTGCCGGTTGAAAATTTTTCTTTGGAGTGTTATTTCACGCGTCTCCCTTTCCACTCATACCCACCCCGCAAACCCAGGAAGCCGGCAAGAACTATATAGACTACATGCAATGGCTGTAACAGTGGGAAATACCCTAATGCCCATTCTTTTCTGAAGAACCATGCTACGGGGATGATGAACACCAGTTCGGCGATGATCTTGGTTGCCAGCATGAGGCCAGCTATGTACCATAGTTCGCGTACATAGAAGCCGCCCACCCCCAGCGCCAGCAATGCAAAGTTGAATAAATAAACCAGAAGCAGGATAAGTGTAAGCCGCGTATCATTGTACTTACCCGACTTAGACGCCCACCGGGTGCGCTGGCGTAAAAAACTGATCCAGTCTGGCTGGGGTATGGTGGTAACAATTGCTTTTGGTGATTTGAGATAGACGATGCCATCGGGGTATGCCTTTTTTATCTTCATCATCAGCAGATAGTCGTCTCCTGATGCGAGGTGCTCAATGCCTTCATATCCCTTCACGCGCATAAATGCAGCCTTGCTGAATGCGAGATTGGCGCCGTTGCTCATATTGCCCAGGCCAAGCCTGTGGGCAGCAGCCGTAATGCCCTGCATGCCCATAAAATCGATCAGTTGAAACAGGTGCAACGGCGTAGATCGGGATTTGTAGATGACCGGCGCTACGATCATTGCAGGGTTTTGCAGTTCGTATATGGCCGCCAGGTGCATGAGCCAGGCGTTGGGCGTCACACAATCAGCATCGGTGGTAACGATCAACTCGCCGTTGCTATGGGCTATGCCAGCGGCTAGTGCAGCTTTTTTATACGCATTGATTTCGTTGCCGGGCGGCACAATTTCTGCCAGCTTTATGCAACGGACATTGCGGTCGGTATATTCATGTACAACAGCTGCGGTATAATCTTCGGAGTGGTCGTCAACCACAATGATCTCAAAAAGTTCTTCGGGGTATTTCTGGCCGAGTATGGATTCTATACACGCGCCTATGTTCTGGTCTTCGTTTCGTGCCGGAATGATCACTGATATACGTGTGTGCGGCTCATAAACGAGCGGGATCACAAAGTCTTTCTGAGTAGCCCATCCCCTGGTATATGCCAGCATCAGCACCACGTAGGCGGATGTGAGCAGGGTACACAGAATGATAGTCGCGAGCACGATCATAAAAGTGATTTCGCGATCTCCTCCGCGTTTTCGTGATCAAAGATGATGTGCCCCCTGTTCAGTATGTACAATTGCACTGTGTGTAAGCCCGCTTTGAATTTTGCGCCGAGCGCAGGCGGCATGATCTTGTCATTAGCGCCCATAAACAGGGTGATGGGAATACGATGCTTTGCAATAACGCCTCTTAGCCGCGATGGCGAAGGGATAAGTCTGCTCATTGCCGGCCACACTTTTAGTAAAAGGCTACGGGCCTCCGGCGTACCAAGGGAGTGCATCGCGAACTTGTACCTGCTTGGATGTACCAGGTGTAACTTCTTAAACCAGTCCATTACCTTGAAATACCGGGCCGGTTTTTCAAGCATATCCGCGAACATTTTTTTCCCCAGATTGGTATTGGTAAAGAAGGAGTAGTAATGGTTCTGTACCAGCCCATCTGTAGCAAGCAGGGTAGCATGGTCTACGTCTTCAGGTAGCATTTCGATGATAGTAAGGCAGACCCGGCCGCCGATGCTGTAACCCAGCAGGGATACTTTTTCAACATTATATTCTTTCTTCACCTTGTCCACGAGCTGCGCCAGGTCTTTCCTTGTTAAAGGTGCATTGCTCCATACACTTCCGCCGTGATGGGGGAGGTCAAAAGACAAAATGGTGAACTCGCTGGCCAGGTATTCTTCAATTGGCTTAAAAATGCCCGCGTCGTTCCCGTAACCATGAAAAGCCAGCAGCAGCCGTTTACCGGTTCCCGATCTGAGATAATGCAGTTGCTCATTGCCTAGTGGAATATATCCCGGATTTTGGTCCATAGTTGCGGTAAAGTTCTTTAATTCCTGCCGGATTATAATGATATACCGGTAGCAGACCAATTTATTCCTATAAAATCAGCCACTCGTGAACTTTAGACTTTGAACTTTAGACTTTCTACTTTTTTTGCCCCATATTATTATTACTTTTGGCCCCACATGATGTCACCAGAGCAGTTCTTTGAGCTGATGCTTAAAGAACTTGAAGTACATACTGAAATGCAGCCTTACTATAAGTTTCTCGGGAAAAAGTCTTCATGGCATTTCCGGAGAAATTATTTTTTGGAGCGGCTTAGATATATTCAGAAGAACCTTGTGGATACACCCAATGGTGGCGCGGGCGATGTTGTGCAGCCTTCCATTTGGGACTGCGGCTGCGGTTACGGTACTACATGCCTGTACCTGGCCATGAACGGCATCAAAACGCATGGTACCACACTGGAGTTCTATTATGATACTATCCAAAAAAGGGTAGCCTATTGGCGCCAATATGGCGATACTTCCTTATTTACCTGTAGCTACGAAAATCTCTTCGATAACCATCCGGCGCCTGCCAGTTACGATTGGATAATAGTGCAGGACACATTGCATCACCTGGAGCCGATAGATGAGGCGCTGCTGATATTCCATGACAGCCTGAAGCCAGGAGGCAAGGTGCTGTCGATAGAAGAGAACGGAAATAACGTCATTCAGAGCCTGAAATTGTATAAATACAGAGGCAACAAGCGGATCATCACCATCTGGGACGAGAAGCTGCAAAAAGATATTCTAATAGGCAATGAGAACATCCGCAGCCTGGATAGCTGGGCGTGGCTGTTTGAAAAGAATAAATTTCACATCAATAGAGAAAGCGTTCAGTATGTGCGCTACTACCTACCGGTTACCTACCGCTTTTCAGATCCAGAAAAACTGTTGGAAAAAGAACGGCTGATACAAACAGGCAAAGGCATTCGCCGCGAGTATTTGTTCTTTGGGCTGAATTTTATTGCGGAGAAAAACCCCGGCCCCTAAAGGGGAGTGCTTTGAGGTTAAGACATTTGGCATCCGAACGTCCGGCAGGGAAAAAACTATTTCCTCAGTTTTTCATTTAATATCTTAATGATCTCTCCCGTTCCTATAATTTGGGGACCTTCGCCGAAGTCAAAATTCATTCCTTCTTCTAAACAATTTTCAAAAAAATCAGTAGATGTTATTTTGATTTCCGCTTCAACTGTTTCGCCGGGATGGACTACTTTTTTGCTGATAAAGGTTTGTTGGCCACTTGTTTGCATCTCTGCAAACAGAAATTTGATGGTAGGTCTATATCCGGAAAAAGCAGGCCCGGAACGTCCTCCTTCTTCTGTTGTTTTGTATTTCAAAATTGCAATGAAATCAACCTCTTTAATCATGTGTAAGTTGGTCGGCATTGGAACCTGTCTGCCGCGGCAGCTTTGGATTTTCAAATTTGGAATTTTCCAGCCTAATGATGGTTCGAGAAACCTCTCATCTTCCATACACCATACATGGCTTCCTTGATGATGCTGCCGGACATTTTGGAAACACCTTCCTTGCGGTCTTTAAAGGTTATGGGCACTTCGCCTATTTTGAAGCCCAGCTTCCAGGAGCGGTATTTCATTTCTATCTGGAAGGCATAACCTACAAAATGTACTTTATCGAGCGGTATGGCGCTGAGGACTTTTCTGTTATAGCATACGAAGCCCGCAGTAGGGTCGTTCACCGGCATCCAGGTGATCAGTTTTGTATAAAGGGCTCCGCCTTTGGAGATAAATATGCGGTCCCAGGGCCAGTTTACTACTTTGCCACCCTTTGTATATCGGGAGCCGACCACCAGGTCCTTGCCTTTGTGGCAGGCATCGTATAGCCTGATTAGGTCCTCTGGGTCATGGGAGAAGTCGGCATCCATTTCAAAAATATATTCGTATTCTCTTTGCAGCGCCCACTTGAAGCCGGTGATGTATGCGGTGCCTAAGCCCAGCTTGCCTGAACGCTCTATGAGGTGCAACTGCTGTGGGTATTCCTGTTGTAATCCCTCTATTATCTTACCCGTGCCATCGGGTGAGCCATCATCTACTATCAGTAAATGAAAGCCGCCGGGCAAAGAAAAAACCTTACGGATGATCTTCTCTATATTCTCCTTCTCGTTATAGGTCGGTATAATTACAAGTTTGTCCAATCAGGCGGAAAAATTAGGCGGCAAAATAACGATAATGTTATGAATAAAAGTGAATTATTTGAAAAACTTGTTCTTAAGATTTCAGGCCTGCTTTTTTCAGCTTCATCCGGTTTAAGATCTCAGATATTTTTTGTTTGGTATGCAGCGCAAAATCGGCCTGCATCATCCAGTCATAATATTGCGGTTCACTGTTGAAAATGTCTTCCACCTTCCGGCCTTTGTGCTTCCCGAAATTGAACACCGGTTGGCCGTCTTTCATAATTATACGACGGGCATAATCTACGTATTCGTCAGTATGCGTGAACTGATGCAGGGTAGGCACATCGCTGCCAATGTCCGGGTACCGCTCCAGTTGGGCTTCCAGTACATCTATTGTAGCCAGGATGTCTGCCTCTGCGTTGTGGGCGTTCTCCATCTCTTTGTGGCAATAGAAACTGAGTGCAGCGCTTAGTGTGCGGGCCTCCATCTTGAAGAATATCTGCTGGACATCCACCATGTGGCGTTCGGTAAAGTCCACATTGATGCCAGCCCGCAAAAATTCTTCTGCAAGTACAGGCAGATCGAACTTGCTGGAGTTATATCCGCCCAGGTCGCAGCCCTTCATCCAGTCGTACAATGTAGTAGCGATCTGTTTGAACGACGGGCAATTCTTTACATCTTCATCAGATATGCCGTGGATAAGCGTCACCTCCGGCGGAATGGGCATACCGGGATTAAGGCGCTTGGTATATTTCTCCCGCTTACCATCAGGCGACAGTTTAATGAATGCAAGTTCCACTATGCGGTCCTTTGCATTGTCGGTACCGGTGGTCTCAAGGTCGAAAAAAACGATAGGCCTTTTTAATGTTAGTTTGGGCATTGTTTTATGGAATTTGGAATTTGGATTTGGGAATTTGGATTGTTGTTTAAGGCTGGGGTTTGTGAATGAACAATGTTAATTTATGTAACAATAATCCCAATTACAAATCCCCAATTCCTAATTCCCAACTCCCCATTCCCTAACTTAACGCGAACTTACAGTATTCCAATCAATTCCATCGAAAGTTCCTGAGCTCATGAGCAATAAAAACACGGGCTTGCCTGTCCGGCAGGCAGGCTTGCCTGCAGGATAGGTAGTTTTTTGTTGGCCAACGATCAGGTTCTTAACTGCTTCTTCCAGTTTTTGCCGTTCGTCAATCACATTAACGTCATTTCGTGCAAAATATTTTCTTACCGTTTCAGGATCAAGGGTTGGTAAGCCCTTCATGCTGAGTGCGTGATGGCTGAAATATACAATGGCATCATCCGCTGCGTCCATGCTGTGGGCATATTCTGCAAGGAATTTTTCGTTGAGGCTGCTGAATGTATGCAGCTCGAAACAGGCTACCAGGTGGTGATCCGGGTAGGCTTCGCGCACGGCATTTAGTGTAGCTTTAAGTTTGCTGGGGGCATGTGCGAAATCCCGATAGACAAGTAAGCCCTCTTCTTCCTTTACTTTTTCCAGCCGGCGGGCTGCACCGGTAAATGAAGCGATGGCGGTATAACAATCTTTTTCAGTTACGCCTAGTTCCATACACACATCTATTGCCGCCTGCATATTCAGCAGGTTGTGCCGCCCGAATACAGAAACCTTCACGGGCCCATTTGTGGTGTCCATAACCGGGAAGCCTTCCTCGTAGTGGAAGGGCGGTGTTTGGTAGGGTATTGCAGCCAGCTTTTGTCCGCTTCCGGCAACGACCCTTTGCACCTCGCTGTCTTCATTATTGTAAAACACCTTTACATCGCTGTCAAGCCCTTGCAGGTATTGCTCAAACTGGTTGAAATATATTTCGTAGGTCGGGAACACATTGATATGGTCCCATGCTATGCCGCTCAGCACGCTGATGTGCGGATGATAGAAAAATATTTTCGGCCTTTTCTCTTCTACGGAAGCCGGGTATTCATCCCCTTCCAGCACGATCAATGGTGCATCTGTGAGTTGAACAGATTGGTCGAAACCCGCCACACGTGCACCTACCAGGTAATCGAACTGAATGCCCTGGTGTTTCAGGATGTGCATGATCATAGATGTAATAGTAGTCTTGCCGTGGCTGCCCGCCACTACCACTCTTTTTTTGTTCTTACTTACCTCATACACATACTGGGGGAAGGAGTAAACGGGGATGCCTGCTTTTTTTGCTGCCAGCAATTCCGGGTTGTCGGCTTTTGCGTGCATGCCCAGAACTATAGCGTCTGGTAGGGGCGCGGTCTCTATTTTCTCCGGGAACCATCCAAATTGCTCCGGCAATAAGCCTGCGGCTTTAAGATTACTTTTGGCCGGATCTGTTATCTCATCGTCGCTGCCGGTGATCTTATAACCCTGCCTTTGGAGCGCTAAAGCCAGTTGGTGCATAATAGCTCCGCCAATGGCTATAAAATGTATGTGTTTCATAATTTTTCGTATCTTCGTACAAAGTTAAACGAGCTTTTTACTATTCATAATTGTAACGTATGCAGCTATTTTCAAAAAAACAGCGTATTGTATTCCCGGTAATGGCCGGATTGGCGCTTATTACTCTCTTTTTTATGTCTTCTTGCGGCGGGTCAAAAAAGTATGGCTGCCCTAACCATCTGTTTACACCTCCCGTGATCGCAACCCAGTTTTAAACTAAGATATACTTACTTCCATGTTGCAGGGCAAATAATTCTCTGCAATATTTGTTCCGTACTATTAAAATAAAAAAGCCCGCTATGTGGGCTGTTTTTATTTACTCCGGAGTAAGTGGTCATATGAACCTGAACCCCAGATATGCTTGCGCAGTGCGGTTTTTCATGGCGCCGGAAACACCCGAAACTGACTCGTTATTAATGTTGGTAACCCCGTATATATATCTTGCACCAATGTTCAGGCGCACATGCAAGTGCGCTTCAAGGCCAATGACAGCGCCAAAGTCGTGCGAGTCAAAATGATTTTTAAAATCTTCGGTACCATTTTTCGCAGACAGTATAGATGAAAATTCAGGGCCGGCCTGTGCCCAGATGCGCCAAAAGATCCTGTATTCAAACAATACCGGCACTTCCAGCGTGATCGTGCTTACCGATGCGCTTGCATAAGTGG
Source organism: uncultured Bacteroidota bacterium (assembly GCA_903881585.1). Lineage (GTDB taxonomy): Bacteria > Bacteroidota > Bacteroidia > Chitinophagales > Chitinophagaceae > Nemorincola. The sequence continues at coordinate 21,206 of CAIRTW010000293.1, forward strand.
CCATTGGGGGCATAGTAGGCTGTAACACTTTGACACTATAATCCACTGTTTTAACAAGCCCTTCCACCTGCACGCCCATCCTGTTTTTATGCAACCCAACAAAGAGACCGCCAACAACGCCACCCTTGTATTGTACAGACGGATTTCCACTTAGTTGCTGAAAATTCGCACCCAGCTTTACGCCAAGATCTACTTTAGGAACGGCTTCGGTTACCTTAGATACAACAGGACCCTGCGCTTGTGCGCTGCCTGGGAATAGCAATAAAGATATGGCGGATAGTAAAACTATATACTTCATATGGCTGTGTTTTTAAGCAAATTTAGTAACAAAAATTATGCCTGATCAATACAGCCGGTATGAAAAAGAGATCTGCACAGTATTTATGGTCCAGGCTTCATAAGCCTTTGGATAAACACTGTTATTAACATCGGTAAGACCTTTTATATATCGTGCGCCGATGCGGAGCGCATGAGGCAGCTGTATTTCAAAACCGCCAACCAGGGAAAATTCCGATTTGAAAAATACATTGCTTTTGTTGTAAATCTTGGTGAACTCCCCATTCTTATCGGTTGAAGAGATAAGATAAGAATATTGCGGGCCTAAGATCAGGTAGGCCTTGTGGCGAATACGCTGCTCAAACATGATGGGCACCGAGAGATAGACCGCCTTGAATGCGCTTTTGGTCACAGTATCAGTACTTGCAATATGTGGCACATAATAAGACGCCGCGTTCTGAGAAGTGTAACTCGCTGTATTAATAAGCAGTTCGCCTCGTATACCAGAGCCGCCCCAAAACCGTCGGCAGTAACCGCCCGCCACTAACCCGGGATTAAGCGAAGGGGAGAACGGAGATTTGGTTATTTCCTGGAAATTTAGCCCCACTTTTACGCCAAGGTCGGTTTCACCACGGGGGGATCTCCGGTAATATTCTGAATCGGTAGTGCTCTCCGGTGTGTTCCAGGTAAGTTTTATCTTATGCCGGCCCAGACGCCTGAAAATGCCTTCACTTTTTGTGCTGCTGTGCTGGTATTTGTCGTTATCGTGTACTACTCTTTTCTGTCTTTTGCCTCCCTCTGCACTGCCATCGCCACGCTCCTGCGCACCAGCGGCCGCAGAAAATAGTATTGAGAACAACAGAAACGTGAATAAGGGTATCCGGCTCATAATTTTTTAGTTATTGCCTGGCGCCGGGAAAATTCCTTCAGCGCAGCGCCGATTACAAATTTACAGGTAAATGTATAGCATACAAAGGTTTTGGTCTTATAAATTTCCCCGGCGGCAGTGAAATAGTCAATCCGCCATTAACTTTTTGGAACGTTAACAAAATAAATTCTACCATATTGCGAAGTTATTTTTCTTTTTTTCAAGACGGAAAAACTGCGAATATCAAGAATATTTAAAGGTTTTACAACGCAGAAAAAATGGAAAAGAACGAGTAAGATGGTGGAAGTTATTTTGTTATCGTTCCTATATTTACACGATGCCCGGCAATGATCATATTCCTACAGAAAATGCTACAATGAAACTTGCGGCCCGGGCAACGCTGCCGGCAATACTGGTATTGCTTGTAATGGCCGTTGTTTTTTTCAAAGAACGGATGCTTTACATTGATGCGCCACATATGTTGTTCCGTATCATTAATGACGGGCACATACATATAGAAGAGCACAGGTACGGCTCATTTATCTCGCAGTTTTTTCCGTGGCTGGGCGTCCGGCTGCATTTGCCGCTCAGGAGCCTGATGATGTTTTATTCAACCGGGTTCTACGTATTTTACCTGGCAGTAGGATTATTGCTGGTTTACAAGTATAGAAATTACGGGCTTGCTATACTCCTGGGGTTATACCTTACCGTTTTTGTAAGTGATACGTATTACTGGCCCAATAATGAGGTTCACCAGGGTATTGCCTGGCTGCTGCTTGCTTTTGCAGTTTGCTTGTCGGCGAGAGCGCAGAGGCTGCCCTTGCCGGTGCAGGTATTGTTGTTCTCCGCTCTTTTCTTTCTTGCTATATGGACCCACCCACTGGTGATGCTGGCCGCCGTCTATCTGTGGTTTTTTTATATTGCCGGAGGTCAGGTTTCTGCGTTGACAAAACATCAGGCCATACTTTTTTCGGTTATTTTGGTGGGGCTATCTATTGTCAAATTTTACCAGGGCATGCACCATGGCTACGATAGCAGCAAGATAGAAACGCTTACGGGCTTTGACTTTCACAGGCTGAAAGCCATTTTTACTTCGCCTCAATTTCATTTTTTTGTTAAGGGGTGTACAACCCGTTATTTCTTTTTGCCGGTTTTGTTCCTGGCTGGGCTCGCCGGATTGCTCCTGGATAAAAAGTACCTGCTTTTTGTATGGACGGTACTATTTTCCGCCGGCTATTTGTTCCTGACGTGCGCCACATACTGGGACTTTACGCTCAGGAGCTTTATGGAAAGTGAGTATATGCCGCTTGTCATCATTTGCTGTGCACCATTTGTTTATTATGTACTTCCAAAAATGAAACCCGCTGTGGGGCTGACGGTTCTCGGGCTTGTATATCTATTGCGTCTTGTATTTATCATTATGGCGGCGGCTCCGTTTACCAATAGAGTTGAGCTACTGGATAGCATGAATGAAAAAATGAAACAAAAGAACCTCACCAAGATCATTATTACCAAACCTTTGCCGCCGGGCATAGACAGTGCACTGATCTGGAATTGGGGGGCGCCGGTAGAAAGCATTTTTCTTTCGGCACTAAAGGGCGAACGGCCCATGCGCACCTTTATTTTTCTCAGCCGGGACGATATGAGATTTTTTAACACGGCAGCCAGGGATACGCTGCTAGGGTCCTGGGAAAAGCGGGCGGCTGCAAACATTAACAGCCGCTACGTTGCTATTGATACGACAACTAGCTACAAAGTGATGACGTATAGCGAGCTGATGGAATAACAGGGCTATATGGAAAGAAACGGGCTGTCGATGCGTACTGTAATGCCCTGGCTTTCCAGCTTTTCTTTAAGAGCACGCCATTTGTTGTCATTGAGTGTGCCGGCCGGAAAAACTTTGCTCCGGAAATCTTTAGTGATGATCCTAAGGCTATTAGGCATTTTACCCTGCGTCTCCACGGTCACCTCTTTTATGTCGCTAAGCAGGTATCGCCTTTTTCTCCAAAACAGGTTATGGTTCCTCACCTCCAGGTAATGTTCCGAAATACGGAAGTAATTCATCACCATAGAATGCAGGTAGAACCAGCCCAGGCAGAACAAACCAAAGAACACGATGAATTTTGGTATATTGATGTTATCGAGGTATCCGGGCCTTAGCACGAACATAGCAATGATGATTGCATAAAGACTCCAGAGCATGATCCCTCTTAGGCTGGTGAACTGGTTGCCCTTATATACCGCGAAAATTTCCGGTATCGGATCAGTACTGATTACGTGCTCAGGCCCGTATTCGAATGTTGTATTTTTTTCGGTCACTACCTGCTGAATGAACGACTTCATTTCACCGAGGTTGATATAAAAGTCGTCGAAAAGATACTTCACTTTGCCGTTTTTGAAAAGCAACATCATTCCCTCCATTTGGTAAGAAAAAAGGTATTTGAACGGCTGCTTACCAGTCAGGACCACTTTCTCCAGGTCTTCCCATTTATATGCTTCGGTATCGTTGAAGGTGATCTGGTATTGGTCGGCTTTGGCAATTGGTGCATTGCGATAATACTTATAGAGCGAGAATACGCCCAGCAGGATAAAGAACAAGCTGAACGCTGACATAGTTATAGCGCCATTCTCCCTTCTCTCTGCCGACCGGATGCCCACCCAAAGGATAAGCGCCCCTAAGGCACAGCAAAAAAGGGTAAGAAAAAAAATAAGAAAATAAAATTTCAGGGGATGTCGCCTGAGTATTACCGGGTCCATTATTGCGAAAATTACTCAATAATTAGAAACTCTAATGTTAAAGGTTTTATAGCGTCCTTTACCGTATCGAAAAACGTGTCTCCATATTGTAAATAATATTCGGCAAAATTCTCTACGCGCTCCTGCAGGCCACCCGGGAACAGCGCCTTTTTCAGGCGTTCTATCCGGTTCATTTGTGTTTGAAGTTTCCTCTTTTCAGCCCGTAGCATTTTTTTCTCAAGTTCGGTGAGCTGGCGCTTCATTTTAGTAAGGGCAGCAGCTGCGGCTGGCCCAAGGGTAGCGTCGAGCATCTCTGCTTTTTGTTTCAGGGTGTTGAAAATTTGTTCAATAGCTGAGGCTTCTTCTTTTGTTTGCCATTCAGTGCCGCTGTGTACTATCACATAGTCTCGCTCCAGTTCTGCCTCCGCCTTGAAGATGTTGGGTATTGTCAGTTCCGCCTGTGCTCGCATTTTGGCGGCGGCTTCGTTTATCCATAACACAGACTGGCGCAGGAGAATGGCCGGGTAAAAGACATGGTAATGCCGGAACAGTGTATTCAGTTGTAGCCAATAGGCCACTTCAGCCCCGCCGCCTATAAATGCCACATTGGGCAAAATAGTCTCCTGGAACAATCCGCGCAGCATCACATTGGGGCTGAACCGTTCGGGGTGTTGCTTTAATTCATTAAGTATCTCCGCTTCTGAAAAGTGCAACTCGGTATTCAGCACCGACCATTTATCGCCATCCTTCACGATCCGCGCACGTACCTGGTCTGCCAGGTAGAACAGGTTTATCTCGCGTGGGTGTGCCTGTATTTTATAGTGTTCGCTTAAGGCGCCTATTTGTTTCGTGATGATCGGATTAGCGGCCTGGTGCAACAATTCATCCTCCATTACAGGGATGAAAGAAGCTTTTAGCATTGCATCATCAGGGTCAATAACTACAAGCCCATACTTGCCGAATAATTCATTGACCAGGTATTGTGTTGCCGCGCCCACGGTTTTGTGTCCCAGGTATGCCTTTGTAAGTATATCCTGTAGCTGATCGCAATTGTTGCCGGGAGGGCCAAATGTTTTGAAAAGGTTGTTCAGCAACGTTTTCAGGCTCGCAGTATCCATGCGGCCAACAGCGCCTGTTTGTCCGCCGCCATCCCATACATATTTATCCCCGCGAAACTTAAACATGCCCAGCTCTTCCAGGTCATTGTCTTCGCTGCCCATGTAGTAAACCGGCACAAAGTGCCTGCCGGGATGGTTTGCAGATAGTTCTTCCGCCAGCTTTACTGCATGAAGTATTTTGTGTACAAAGTACAGGTAGCCCGTGAGCAGGTTGGGCTGGTGCGCGGTGCAGACGGTAAATGTAGTTTCGCTGAGCAGCGCCTGGATGTTTGCCTCTGTTTTTGCGCTTATGGGCAACTGCTCATATTGTCTGGAGAGTGTTGCTACCAGCGCTTTCCGGTCAACCGGGTATTTATGGCGTTCTTCTATCGCTTGCGCCAGCCCATCGGTAGTGGGAGCAAAGTTGTAGAAAGATTTTATACCGGGATCATCGCTGATGTAGTCAGTTGCCAGTTTTGAGAAGTACCCTGTGTCTTTGTAGGGCAGATGCGTAAAAACATTATCCACAGATAATTATTTTGAATGGCGAAGGTACGGGGCTTATCGCGAAATCAAAAAGTAATAACAATAAGCCCCGATTGATAATTTTTATTGCCAACATCTTTCAAAAGCCATAATTATCTGTATTTTCAAATCCTGATGAATGAGTCGAAAAGTATCAAGAACTGGAGGGAGGATGACCGGCCGCGGGAGAAGATGCAGCAAAAGGGTGCGGCTGCGCTCACTGATGCTGAGCTGCTCGCCATACTCATATCCAGTGGCACCAGGGAAAAGACTGCGCTGGACCTGGCGAAGGAGGTGCTGGAACTTGCACACAACAATCTGCGTGAAGCTGGCCGGCTGAACTTGCAGGAACTGCAAAAGATAAAGGGCATAGGCGAGGCCAGGGCCATCACCATATGTGCCGCAATGGAGCTGGGCCGCAGGCGCCAGATGAGCGAGGGGCCGGACAGGGCTGCTATTAAAACCAGCAAGGACGCGGCGGCGTTCTTCATGCCATTGCTGCAGGACCTTAATCACGAGATGTTTTGTGTACTGTACCTCAACCAGGCACAAAAGCTCATAAAGTATGAATTCTTGAGCAGCGGGGGTATGACGGCTACAGTAGTGGACATCCGCATGATACTGAAAAACTGCCTACTCTATAATGCTACCCACATTATCGTAGGTCACAACCATCCATCCGGCAGCAAAAAGCCCAGCGATGCAGATAAGTCAATGACCCTGAAACTACGGGAAGCAGCAGCGTTTATGGACATACAACTGAAAGACCACATCATCATAGCCGGCAATGATTTTCTGAGCATGAGCGATGAAGGGCTTGTCTAATTTGAAAATGTGCAAATTTGCCCGTGTAATACCTTAAGCAGTAAAAACAGAGGGTAGGAATGATGTAGGGTAAAAGGTTAATGGGTTAAAAAGGTTTCGGGTTATAAGGGCAATTTTCATATTTTCACACTTGCCTGCCGGTAGGCAGGTTTACAAATCTGCACATACAAATGAGGATCGTAACATATAACGTAAACGGCATACGCGCCGCAGTAAAGAAAGGGTTTATAGAATGGCTGAAAACAGACCCGGGCGATGTGATATGCCTGCAGGAAATAAAAGCCAATAAAGAAGATGTGCCTGAGGCAGAGATCAATGCTGCGGGGTATGATGTGTACTCCTATTCTGCTGAGAAGAAGGGGTACAGTGGGGTAGCCATCCTCACCAAAATAAAGCCCGACAATGTCTCCTATGGCAACGGCATTATGCAAAGCGATGCTGAGGGCCGCGTGATTCGCGCTGACTTCGGCGATGTGACCCTGGTAAATGCATACTTCCCCAGCGGTACCAGCGGTGACGAGCGGCAGGTGTATAAATACCAGTGGCTCGATGAGTTCTTTGCCTACATAGGCGAGCTGCGCAAGACCCGCCCCGAGCTCATCATCTGCGGCGACTACAATATCTGCCACAAGGCCATAGACATTCACGATCCGGTGCGCAACAAGAACTACACCGGCTTCCTGCCCGAAGAGCGCGCATGGATGGACAAGCTGTTTGAAAACGGATTTGTGGACACCTTCCGCCACTTCAACCAGGAGCCGCACCAATATACCTGGTGGAGCCAGTTCGCCGGAGCCCGCGCCAATAACAAGGGCTGGCGTATAGATTATATCAACGTCACCGAGCCACTCGCCAAAAAACTAAAACATGCCGAGATCATGCCGCACATAAAACACTCAGATCATTGCCCGGTGTTTTTGGAGGTGGGGGTGTAGAGTGGAAGTTAATAGTCAAAGCAGGAAAGGGAACAGCCGGGATATTTTTCGTAAATTGTATAAAATTTGTTAGTCATGCTCACCAAAAAGGAAGTTTTGGAATCCATCAATTCTTTGCCTTCAAAATTTGAGGCAGAAGATGCCATCGAAAAGATCGTCTTAATTGAAAAGATTCGTGTTGGATTAGCTCAGTCTGAGGCTGGTAAAGTGGTTTCCATGGAAGACGCTAAAAAAAGATTGAAGAAATGGCTCAGGTAGTTTTTACCGAACAGGCAATTTCAGATATCGATGACATTGCAACCTACATTGGCTACGATTCCCTGCACTACGCCCAGTTGCAAGTGGAAAAATTCTTCAAACGAACGGAAGCGCTCGCCCAATTTACACAGCAGGGCAGAGTTGTGCCGGAATTCAATATGAAGTCTGTACGTGAATTAATTGAGGGGAACTACAGGATCATTTATAAAATCGTAAATAAAAATCTCATTCACATCCTTACCGTTCATCATAGTCGGAAAATGTTGAAGCGAGCGGTAATTGTATCGGCGAGTGTGAAAAGGAATAAATCAGACTTATCTTAAACCTTTTCCGGCATTGTACTGTAAGTTTGGCCATTAAGCAGACGCCCGGCTTTCTTTTTGTTGGTGCCACCCCATTGTTTGAAGAAAAGAGCTAATGTTTTTAATAAGCCTTTTTGCACATGGCAGATCACTAATTCAAATTTATTGGAAATTTTATTTCCAATAAATTTGACAAAATATCCCTACCTTAGCTTCGTTGAGGCACAAAAGCGACATATTTCAGAACTCAACTAAGGCCAATCTCGGCTCTTATGTTATGTTCCTTGACATGAACAGCTACTTTGCCAGTTGCGAGCAGCAGCGGCATCCAGAGCTTCGGGGCAAGCCTTTGGGGGTGCTTACTTACGATAGTCCGAACGCGGCGGTGATCGCCGCATCTAAAGAAGCCAAAAAATTTGGAATTAAGTCGGGCATGAGACTTCGCGATTGCCTGATGTTGTGCCCGGATATGCTCACAATCACCACCCACCCGGCCTGGTACCGCAAAATACATGTAGACTTTATGACCATCCTCCGCAGTTACTGCGACGATGTAATACCCAAGAGCATAGATGAGGCTGTAGCCAATTTCAACTCTTACCGGCTGGTGTATGATGATCTCACGGAGGTTGCAAAACAGATAAAGGCAGATATAAAGGCGAAATACGATTATCTCACCTGCTCCATAGGCATAGCGCCCAACTCGTTCCTCGCTAAGGTGGGCACGGGGTTGCAGAAAATTGACGGGCTCACAGTAATAACCCCTGAAAATATAGATGGTTACCTGGCAAGCATGAAGCTTACTGACCTGCCCGGCATAGCCGCGGCCAATGAACGGCGACTGAAAATGATAGGCATCAATGATCCGCTGCAGATGCGGCATTCATCGCCTGCCTTGCTGCGCAAGGCATTTGGCGGGGTAGTGGGCAATTATTGGCACAGCCGGCTGAATTTTGGCGAGGTGGATATGTATAGCAATGCCCAAAACCGTACTATGAGCGCCACACGCACTCTCAGCCGCCAGCAGAGCCAAAACAGGCAGACGCTGGAATCCATGCTCATATCCCTGTGTACCCGGCTGGAGCAGCGAATGGTGAAGGGCGGCCTGTTTTGTAAGGAAGTAAGCTTTGCTATCCGTTATGCCGATAACACCCAATGGGACACAACAGTAAAGCTGGCCGATCCGCTGCAGGATGCGATAGAGCTGCGCAATTACATAAAGGAGCGCATAGGTGTTTATGAACGGGCACATAACATACAAACTTTGTTTACAGATAAGGTGACCAATTTTACGGTAGCCATTCAGTCGTTTGTAAAAGACACAGTAATGCAATACAGCCTCTTCGACAACCGCATGAAGAAAGATACCGTGCGCAAAGTGATGTACCAAATAAAGGACCGTTTTGAGCAAAAGGACGTAGTGCGGAAAGGCAGTGAAATGTATAACCCAAATGTGATGAAGGACGCTGTGGGTTTCGGTTCGGTAAGAGACCTGGGCCTCAACAAAGAAGGTAATGTGCGCAACACCTACCTGCTGGAAGAAGAGCAAACACCGGGGCAACCAAGGAAGATAGTTATGAAACCAAAAGAAACACCCGTGCCTGCTGAGCAGGAAGGTGTGGATTATGTATTTGAAGAGGAAGCCCCTCCCGACCTCCCCCATGGGGAGGAGATGAAACGCACACTGGGGAAACGAGAAATATTTTTTTAAGCAAAAATGTAAAGCCCCTCCCCGGGAGGGGTTGGGGAGGCTTATTATGATCAACCAACTAGCAAACGACCGATTTGAAAAGGGCAGGGGAGCCCAGTACAACCCAAAGAATAAATTTCTGAAGGGCGAGTATGTACAGGAGCAATCCGAGGGCATCGACGACTGGGAGCAGGAATTGCGCAAGACGGAATACATCATAGACGACAGCAAGACGCTGGTAAACACGGTGACCAGTCCGGATGTGGGTATGATGTACTCGGCTAATCCATACCAGGGGTGTGAGCACGGCTGCATATACTGCTATGCCCGTAATAGTCATGAGTATTGGGGCTATAGCGCGGGGGTGGACTTTGAAAGCCGCATAGTGGTGAAGAAAAATGCGCCGGCCCTGCTACGCAAATACTTTGATAATAAGAACTGGGTACCAGCAACAATATCGCTGAGTGGCAATACCGACTGCTACCAGCCCATAGAGCGCAAAATGCGCATCACCCGCCAGCTGCTGGAGATTTGCCTCGACTATCGCAACCCTGTGGGCATACTCACCAAGAATGCTCTGGTGTTGCGGGATATGGATATCATACAGGAACTGGCCAAGCTGAACCTGGTGCGGGTAATGACCTCCATCACTTCGCTGGATGAAGACCTGCGCAAGGTGATGGAGCCGAGAACGGCGTCATATAGAAGCCGCCTCAAAGTAGTAGAAACACTCAGCAAGGCAGGTGTACCGACAGGTATCATGAACGCCCCGCTCATACCCGGCCTCAACGATATGCATATGCACGATGTGCTGAAGGCCGCCAGTGAAGCAGGTGCGAAGTGGGCGGGCTACACCGTGGTCCGGCTGAATGGTGCTATAGGCGGTATCTTCAAAGACTGGCTCTGGAAGGCCTTCCCCGACCGTGCCGAAAAAGTATGGCACCAGATAAGCGAGTGCCACGAAGGCCATGTGAACGACAGCCGCTGGGGCAACCGCATAGTCGGCGATGGTAAATTTGCAGAGCTTATAAAAACGCAGTTCCACATCTACTGCAAAAAGTACCACCTCAATGAAACCGAAAAAGAGCTAAACACCAAAGACTTCAGAAGGCCGGTAGTAGGGCAGGGTAGGTTGTTTTGAGTATTTGGATTAAATTTGCTTAAATAGCTTCTATGAAATTTGCCGACCTTGATCTAAGTAAAACATATACCTACGCGGATTATTTCAAATGGAAATTTGACGAACGTGTAGAATTGATAAAGGGGCATATCTTTAAAATGGCGCCTGCACCCAGTAGTAACCATCAAGGGTTGTCAGGTGATATTCACGCTCAATTATGGAATTTCCTAAGAGGGAAAAAATGCAAAGTTTTCTCTGCTCCTTATGATGTCAGGCTGCCTCGTAAGTCTGAGGATGATAAAGATATCATAACCGTAGTGCAGCCGGATATTTGCGTGATCTGTGATCTTAATAAGATAGATGCGAAAGGTTGTGTTGGGGCGCCAGATATTGTGGTGGAAATTTTATCTCCCGGAAATAACGCAAAGGAACTTAAAAACAAGTATGAGGTTTATGAAGAGTCGGGAGTGAAAGAATACTGGGTGGTTTCTCCGCAAGACAACACTTTTGTAGTTTATACACTCGTCAATGGCAAGTATGATGCTTCACGGATGATGGTGGCAGGAGATGTCGTAAAGTCGTCTGTACTGGATGGTTTTTTCCTTGATCTTGCCGAGTTGTTTGGTGAGTAGATCATTCAGCCCTTATCGCACTATAACTACTTTCTCTTTCGCTATTATCCCTGTATTGTCCTGAACGATAACCATATACAGCCCATCCACCCAAGAGGCCGTACTTACCGTAAGCACATTTTGCTGCTCCGCTTGCGTACGGAAAACACACCGGCCGCCCATATCATAAACCGTGATAAAAGTATTTGGCGCGAATGGGTGATCGGATGTTATATCTATGTGGTCTGTGGCGGGGTTAGGAGTGATTGATGTCACAACAGCCTGTTCGCTGACTTTTTCAACGGACACTAAGGAACAGTTATAGTACTGGTCTGTGTAGCTAGAATAGCGGTAAGTATAGGGAATATTGAATGCGGGTGCCGTGCCATTTTTCAGGAAGCAAATAAGTTGTTCAAAGTTTTCAAAGCACCCATAGTATGCCGGGGATATAGGATTAACAGTACTGGCCACACCTTCCACTATAGAAAACGCCGGTCCGGTCGCACCTGCCATGGTGAAGACCTTATGATATACGCCATTAATAATAGTCGAATCAACTGCTGCTACTGTGTCGGTATAAGAAGATCCAAACTGAATATATGTAATCGAGTCTCCGATATTCATATTGTAATTGTATAGTAAATGCTCAATTGTATCATTAGATGGCACCCTGTAATATGCCATTCCAGCTGTTGTATCTTCTCTGATTAAGTATTCTGAGTCTACTCGATATAGGGCATAATAGATGCCTCCAAATAATTCATTAATTAAAGGCCGGTATACTTTTCCATATAAGACGGTGGCATTTCCGTAATGTAAATAACACTTAAAATCATCGCCTCCACCATCGGGTTCCTCTGGTCATCCATTGGTTGGTAGTATCAGTAAATCTTATTTTTTGAGCACCAGCATTGAGCGCCAAAGAAAGGAATAGAATAGCGAGTATAGGTTTCATAGGTATATTTTACATAAAGTTAATAAATGCAATGATGTTTAATAATTATTTATTTACCGCAATCTCTTCCCAATCAATATCATAAAGTTTATCGCCATTCCTTTTTACTTTTGAATTTTTACTTTTGAATTTTACACATGCAGTTCAACTCCCGATTAGC
>CAIRTW010000294.1 GCA_903881585.1 uncultured Bacteroidota bacterium
TGCTTGGATGCACGGTTTTTGAGGGCCTTTGCCATATTTCCTTGCATTTGGTTACCCCTAATTTCCGAAATTCTCCCGTATTTACTATACTTTGTAGTTAATCAGCAGACCCTAATTAATCTACAATGCCGAATAACCAGACAGCCAGATAGTGGATAAAATGCCCTATAAAATGAAAATAACACTTCTATCCGTATTGCTTCTTCTTCCTTATTTGGTGATCGCACAGAAATGCAACTGCCCAAGCGAAGGGCTTGGTAATACCGGGAAACCGCATAGCCTCTTTTCGTTTACAAATGGGAAAAAAATTGGATTATGTGGTTACCGTGAAATAAAAAATAACGACACAACGTATTCAGAATTTGCGTTGGTTCAATGCGGCCAGAAAAAGCCAATTGAAGAATGGGGTGCGGTAGAAAGCTGCAAAATAAAAAAGGTAAACGACACCCTATTTGTAAAAGAGCTTTACGGGTTACCGATCGGCAAAGACTTTACCGTAATCTGGATGCCATTTTACATCAATAAATTCTATTTTACAGGCAATACTTTACAGAAGAAAAAATTTTACAGAAAGGATATAAAAAAATATTCTAAAGAGCAAATCAGACAAGTACTGACAAAATATGAAAAACTTACAAGAGGCAATTTCGAGCATACTATTGATGTTGCCAACATGCTTTTTTGGGCGTACGTTTCAGGCAACAATGAAGCTGAAGTATATTTAAAAACAATTCCAAAGAAATTCGGCCCTTTCGATGGCGCAATTGCAGAGGAGTGGGATGATATTTCAGCAACTTATGAACTTTGGAAGGAGAAGAATACAATTAATTAAGTGCTTTTAAATTTTGATTTTAAATTTTTGACTTTGAAAATTGACATCCACACCCACATAATGCCCGAGCATATACCCAACTGGTTTCAGAAGTTCGGGTATGGCGAGTTCATCCGGCTGGAACACCACAAGCCCTGCTGTGCCCAGATGATAAAGGGCGACAAAGTGTTTCGCGAAATAGAGCAAAACTGCTGGGACCCCCATGTGCGCACAAAAGAAATGGATGAGACTTCCGTAGCTATGCAAGTGCTGTCCACCATCCCGGTACTGTTCAACTACTTTGCAAAACCCGAACATGCACTTGAAACCTCGCGTTTCTTCAACGACCACATTGCTCAATGCGTAGTCCATCGGCCTGATCGTTTCATCGGCCTCGGCACGGTGCCTATGCAGGATGTGGACACCGCCATTAAAGAAATGGAACGTTGTGTAAAGGAGCTGAAAATGCCGGGCATAGAGATAGGCTCCAACATCAATACAAAGAACCTCAGCGACCCTTCATTTGCACCCTTCTGGGAAGCCGCTGAAGAGCTGGGCTGCAGCATATTTGTGCACCCTTGGGAAATGATGGGCGAGAACGATATGCAGCGCTACTGGCTTCCCTGGCTGGTGGGTATGCCGGCAGAGACCACACGTGCTATCTGTTCTATGATATTCGGTGGTGTGTTTGAAAAGCACCCAAAATTGCGTGTTGCTTTTGCGCACGGCGGCGGAAGCTTTCCGCTCACTATTGGCCGCATAGAGCACGGCTTCAACGTGCGCCCGGACCTCTGCGCCATCGACAACAAAACGAATCCCCGCGACTATATCGGTAAATTCTGGATAGATGCCCTTACCCACGACCCCAAAGCACTTGACTTCATAATAGACGTTATGGGCCACGATAATATCTGCATGGGCAGCGATTATCCTTTCCCACTTGGCGAGCATCATCCGGGCAAGCTTATTGAGAGCATGGACTATTCAAAGGAGATCAAGGAAAAACTGTTGTCACAGAATGCATTGGAGTGGCTCGGCAGGTAACTGATTCCTAATGCCGGTAACAACCTATATCGCCGCCATTCCAGGAGTTGTCGTCCAGGTCTAACCCACTCATGGTAAGTGTTGAATCGCCAACACCAATGGCTGGAGAACCGGTCATCAAGTGAAAATCAGCATTCGCAGTATTCTTAAAAAGCGGGTCTTGATTAAAGATACAGCCAGTAGTGTCCGCGAAACTTTCCCATATAGTTCCGGTTTTCAACAGACAGTGATGCAGCTTGAGGACGGCAGTTGTGCCTGATGGAATACTCGGAGCATCGCATATTATCTCGCTGTCCAGCGAGCCGTAAACAATACAATTGGTTAGGGTCGCATTCAGCGTACCATAAATAGTCGGGTCACCCATAACACCGTCCCAGTAATAATTAAGAATAGTTACCGTGCCATAATTGGCATGGCTCACTGCCGATGAGCCATAGTTCGCAAACGTGCAATTGGTAACGTTTGCTGTGCCGCCTTCTACTATAGCTAGCGCTTCCTGCCCGGTAGTATTCACCAGGCTGTTTTTAGCCACAAGGGTCCCTGCAAAGCTGTATATGCCATAACCATAGGAGTTCTGAATAATGCAGCGGTCCAGCGTTAATTGCGGATGGCTGCCGTCGTGTTCAGAATCTGGCGCCAATTGTATTGCGGATGGTACGCCCGTCAATGCTCCATTACCACAGTTTTCAATGATCGTATGGGTAAGTATATTTCCCTTGCTTTTTGAATCGAAGTAGAGGCCGCCCCACTCTCCCGGATAGCCCATATAGCCAAAGTATATCCGGTCGAGCCGGTCCCCTTGAAAAATAATACTGTCTGTCTTACTTCCAATGGCGCTCAAAGTGCCGAACACCGCTACTGCAGCATTCTGATGCATATATATCCTGCAGCCAGCTGGTAAGGATAGTGTAACGCCGGGGTTTATCTGTAGTCCGTGAGGCTTTGATGTGTCGCCAGTCCAAATAATAACATAAGGAAGGTCAGTTTTCCAAGGAACAATGGTTCCGGGTGGGCCCGCCAATGCACTGTCTATTATATAATGTGCGTTCTGCCCATAAGCAGTAAAGCCAACATAAAAATTCTTCCCGTTCATGGTCGCAACAAGTGAATCTGTGATCAGGAACGGTGTAAGCTTATTGTTCGGATCAATTTTCACTGTTGCAAACACATAGATACTATCATGCGCTGGTATCTTAATATTAGTAGCAGTATTACCGGCGAAGCCGTCCACATTCAGGTGGAAATAAGAGTTAGCACCTTCAGCCAGCTGTATTGAGCTCAGGACCACTTCTTCACCCTGTGGATTGTATATCAGCAGACCGGTAGTGAAGCTGCCTGCAGCTGTAAACACAGTATCAAACTTCAGCGTATCCACCGAAAACTTTAAGGTTCCCCCCACGGTTTGTATCCTTGTTTTCTTGCAGGACACGCCCATTAGTATGGCCAGCATCACCACCGCAACAAGAGCTATATAAGGTACTTTAATGCGCATTTAGATTACTTAAGCTGTAAAAATAACAAACTGTAGGGATAACGTTCCAACAACTAATTAATTGCAGGTAGCGCCAAAAAATACGGCAGATAGTTAGTTCTGTTGTTTGATTGCAGCGTACTTTTGTATTGCAAATTATGGCTTGTATCACGCTGCTTTCAGATTTTGGCTTGCAAGAGGCATCGGTGGCCATTGCAAAGGGCATTCTGATGCAGCATTCACCTTCGATACCTATCGTTGATATTAGCCACGAGATACAGCCGTATAATTCCGGCCAGGCTGCTTACCTGCTCTCATCTGCATATGCAAATTTCCCCGCCGGTACTTTCCATGTGTTGCTGTTCGATGTATTTTCCGAGGCTATCCCAAGGCTTATACTGTGTGAGCACGAGGGCCATTATTTTTTGGCGCCGGATAATGGTGTCCTGCCCCTAACGTTAGGCGCTGAGGTCACCGGGCTGTTTTGCTTCGAGCTAACAAAAGAGCATACTTTCCCCGACTGGCTGAATGCTGCGGGCGGAGCGATCCAATCTTTGTCATCAAAGAAGTTTAATGACTTGGGGTTCGCTTCTTTGCCACTAAAAGTAACTAAAGACAAAAGTGCCGCACGCTTTGAAGCAGGCGTAATCATGTGTGAAGCCATACATATAGACCATTACGAAAATGTAGTCGTCAACCTCACCCGCCCGCAATTTGACCAGTGGGCTGGCACCCGGCCATTTCGGCTCTCTTTTGTTGGCATGGAGGAGATAGAAACCATTAGCAACAGTTATCATGATGTGCGCGAAGGCTTCAAGCTATGCAGGTTCAACAGTACTGGATACCTGGAAATTTGTGTTAACAGAGGCAAGGCCGCCAGCCTTTTCGGTCTGAAGCTGGGGGGAAAACAAAATGACATAAAAATAACCTTTGAATGATAGTACGTATTGTACAAATGACCTTCCGGGAAGATGCGGTGGCTGAATTCTCGAACCTTTTCGAGGAGCGGAAAGAGACGATCAGGAGTTTTACCGGTTGTACACATTTAGAACTTTGGCAGGACAGCAAGCACCCAAATGTCTTCTTTACCTGCAGCCATTGGGACTCAGAATCAGACCTCGACCATTACCGTTTCTCAGAGTTCTTTAAAGACACCTGGGACAAAACCAAGGCCCTGTTTGCCAATAAGCCGCAAGCGTGGAGTGTTTTAGTCAAGTCAGTAAGTTGACAAGTTAATATGTTCAAAACTATCCGCAGATTGGCTACCTGTCAACTTACCACTTATCAACCTCTTAACTTGCTAAGTATTTTCTCCTGCACTTCCTTTAGCTGTTCCGGGCTCAGCTTCATTTTAGGCCGGGTAAAGTTCAGATCGTCCGATGAACTTATGGGCACGAGGTGCATATGTGCATGAGGCACTTCCAGTCCTATTACACTTATGCCGCACCGGTCACATGGAAACGCTTTTTCAATGGCTTTTGCTATCGGTTTAGCAAAAACCAGCCACTCGCCCAGCAATTGGTCATCCACATCAAATATCTTGTCCACTTCGGCTTTAGGTACCACCAGCACATGCCCTTCCCGTTGTGGAAAAATATCAAGGAATGCAAAAAAATGGTCGTTCTCAGCAATTTTATAACAGGGTATTTCACCGGCTATTATTTTAGAAAATATGCTGGCCATACTAAATACTTATATTTTCTATCTTTAGCTTAAAAGTGCCTACCGGTGCAGTTATCTCCACGGTCTCACCCACTTGCCTACCCAGCAATCCCTTGCCTATGGGAGATGTTACAGATATCTTCCCTATTTTCAGGTCAGCCTCTTTTTCAGAGACTATCTGGTATACCAGTTTCTTTTTATTGCCCATATGGGTTACAGTAACCCTACTGAGAATAGAAACCTTGCTTATATCTATGTCTTTGGCGTCTATTACACGTGCGTTCATTAATGCCGTTTGTAACTGAGCGATCTTCGCCTCATGATGCCCTTGTGCTTCCTTGGCTGCGTCATACTCTGCATTCTCTTTCAAGTCTCCCTTTTCCCTCGCTTCGGCTATTTGCCTCGCGATCTCCGAACGCCCACTGGTTTTGAGGAGGGTCAGTTCCTCTTTCATTTGCGCCAATGTCTCTTTTGTAAGATAGTTTAAATCAGACATTTCTAAATCATTTAGTTATTACAGAAAAAAATACAACGCCTCTGTTTTGCAGAAGCGTTGTGATACAAAAATACAAAAAATAAATTATCAGCGTGTCATCCGCAGAGACATTACATGCACACCGTTGGCCGGCCGCTCAGTTGGCCTGTAAGAATAGTCCAGCGCAAGCATCGGACCGGTACTGCCCAACCTGGTCTGTACCGTAGCGCCAACAGCCAGGCCCATATACATGGTAGTGCTTGTGGCCGGATCACCGATACCGTTTTCATACCTGTAGGCTGCACGGAGCATAAAAAGGTTTCTGAAACCATACTCCAGCCCTAAGCCAAGGTAATCATTGTTAAAAGAATTCGAGGTAAAGTTGCCGATAACAGAAAGCCTGTGCATAGGAACCGCGTCTTTGCTGCTCAAATGATTTTCATCCAGAAATATATCATAGGATAAGCCAATATTCAGGTACGTGGGCATTTCGAATTTATCGGAAGGATAATTTTCGCTCACCGCGAAGGTAGGCGTGCTCTGCGGCTGCTCCCCATTCACAGAAAAGCCTGTTCCTGAAAAACGCATATTCGTTCCGATATTACGCAGTGTGATACCAAAATGGAAGTTATCCCTTTTCCCGGTCACATACTGTATTCCGCCCTCAAATGCAAGGCCCAGGGCACTAATGTTGCTGATCTGCTCAGACACATAAGTAATACCTACTCCCGCGTTGATGTGCGTGGAGAACTGCTTAGAAAACCCAAGAGACACATTGAGGAACTGTGGATGGTAAGATCCCTGCCCTTCAGGATTAAAATACGTTGTGGATGGAATATCGCCGAAGCTCATTGACATGATATTAACGCCAATAACGCCTACATCCCCAACCCGCTGTGCAACCGCAAGATCGTTAATGCTGATATTAGTACCACTAAGGTAAATGGCATGAGATAAGCCAACGTCTGTTGCTGAGTCCTGGGCCAAGCCTGCTATATTCATTTTCATGGCCTCAATACCGCCCACTGATGCGGTATTAAGCCCAAAAAGGCCTGTTGACCGGGCCCAGGGATTAATAAGCAATTCAGGAGCCCCTGATTGTCCGGTGCGGTCTTTATTTCCCGCAAAACTGCTAAAAGACATCCCAATAGCGCAAATCGCAACTACGGCTTTCTTTGAAAAATTTTTCATAAAAGAATAAAACATTTTGTCCCCGCCTGTTGTTACAGGCGGGGGTTAAAATAATTAGTAAGTTGTTACATCTATCGGGCGGGTAGCGCCAAACCAACGGACCACCACTTCCCCTATTCCATCTGCTTTAACATCCATCAGGTACATACCACTTGCTATAGGTAGCCCGGCGGTGTTGCGGATATCCCAATCTATATAAGATGTGTATGCATCATTCTTGCTCAGTACGCGAATCAATGAACCATCGAGGCTGTATATATTTACAGTTGCCTTAGCCGGAAGGTTAATGATCCTCACCTTGGTGTCAAAACGGTTTTGCTCATAACCTGAGTAACCATAATAAGGATTCGGCACAGCAAATATCCTCGTCAGCAAAGAATCCTTGTTTGATGTATTCGATATCGGTGAGGGTGCCAGGTCGGCAGTGCTGAATGTGTAGTAAGGGTTATATGGTGTAATAGTTGATGGCGTTACCGGACCAACGTCTGATGGATCCATAGCCGCGTAGGGCGCATATGGACGGTTTACCCTGAACCTCAGCGTTGTCGTTGTAGGTATCAACCCATCATGAAGCGACTTTAAGCTCAGGCTAGGGTTTAGCGTAGGAATGCCAACCCATGAAGCTGCATAATATGCAGTTTTTAATGGCAGAAGACTACCTGGACCCGCTTGTTTCACATTACTAACGAACACTTTGTCACTGTCGTACCGGGAATTCAGGACGTAAACAACATGTTTGCCACCAAAAATTATGGAATTACTAAAATAGCTAAACATATTTGAAGTCGGATTCCAGATCATATCATTTCCATTATCTGTGGACAGGTAGGAGTCTTCGCCAAAAACAATATTCAGGCGTTGTCCTGTTCCTTCGTCGATGGCGTAGCCCGGGAAATAAGACATTCCGTCATCTCCGGCAATCTCAGAATAACGTGGTGTATTATCATCCGATTGAAATTCCAGGTTCCAGCTGGCGTGGTTTCTCAAAAAGAACTTGTGAGCGCCGCCTGCAGCAAGGGCCGGATCCTCCTGTTCCTCAACCACTGCGCACTTCGTCCATTTGGATTTGTCTGATGTGAACACAAGATTCACATCCGGTAACCTACCCATCATAGCTCTGAGTGAATCCGTATTTAAAACTACGGCTCCCACTTCAAAACCGCACACTGTACCGGTACCAGGAGAGGAAAAGCCTCCATTATAATATCCGGCAGCAAGCGGATAAGGAGCCCATGTGCTCTTTGCGGGAGAAAAATTCGCCATCATATTTTCATAAAACGAATTCGTATCAGCCTTATAATCATTAAACTGGCAAGGACTTGGGTGATTATATGATTGTACGTTACCTGACCTTATCCAGTTTGCGAAGCTACTGTCTGTACCATCTTGTATGCCCCACAACCAAGGATGTGAAGGATCGCTAAACGTAACATCTGAAGTCAGGTAGCCATTACCATTTACCTGGTCAAATCCAGGCATATTTACTTGTTGCAATGATATGGAAAGACCGTATTTTTCAGATATCTGCTCATTAATAGAAGCAATAGTTTGCTCACTATATATGGTATCAACGCTACCGTCTTTACCGAACCCTGTTAACGTCCATGTTCCAGCTGTTGTGATCCCTTGTTTTGCAGTATTAGCTCCACTCACCTGCAATACCCAGTTAAAATTCGGAATCAAAACAGGATCTACAACTTTCACATCTATTGGACCTTGCTGAGCCAGGTAAACAGCCTTGGCAATACTGTTGTTATTTACAATGGCATCTTCAGAAGCGGAATCTAACTGCACTACATTTCCACCGTTACCCATACCCTCCATTCTTGTTACCACTACTCCTGATCCATAATCAGCGTTAATAACAGTACCCGCACCGCCACCGGTTAAATCTTTAATTACACCAGCGGGGTTAGGCAATGCAGCAACAACAGGTATGTCAATTCCGCCGGTACCATGAGAGCTTCCAATATACGGTGCATCCTGCGTGAATGTGATATTCTTGGGATCAAATGGTGCAAAGTTATTGTATGCATATGCAATAGCAACATAGTAATATGTCTGGTAGTTCACAAGGCTCTTGTCTGCAGTAGTAGAGAACTGGTCCTGCGTGATCTCGAAGCTATGTACGATACCGCTATCCTTGCCGATAACTTTTATCTGCGGTACACTGGTAGTATCACTTACATTAATATCCTGAACATAATTCACGATCTGAGTTACACCATCCTTAATATCACATTCAAACACTTCCGATGCTTTTGTTGGGTCCACTTCGCCGGTAGTCTGGTTGAAGATGTCTGCCGAACTAACCTGGCTGTTGGCAAGCTGGAATACGCGGTATCCTTCGAATTTATAGAGTGAATCAGCATTGCCATGAGCCTTTACAACAGGCTGGTGGTACTGTAATGAATCAGCATAAGTACCGCTTGAACGACCGTAGTTTTCACCAAAGTTGTTGCTGCCCTGGTCATTCACCAGGTAAAACACAAGTTTCCGGTCCAGAGCTCTTACCACCATTCTTGGTGCCTCTGGGCCCTCTACAGTTTTGAAATGGTTATCAAACAAAGCCTGCGCTCCGTCGTCAATGCTCTTGATGAGATTAAAGTTGGTATGCCCGCAACCACCTACCGGCTGTGGCGCCCACACGCAACCAAATGTAATATCATTGATAGCGCCCGGAATCAACTGGAAAGGACCAGAAGAGAATATGAACCTTCGGTCGCCGGGAGTATTGTTACATGCACACTCAGACCACTGTGAGCAATCGCTTGGGTCGCCCCAGAACACGAAATTCGATATTGGACCCGAACCATAACCAACTGAAGGGATGCCGCATCCCTGGAAGTCATCGGAGAAACGCTCACCGTTGATTATCGAACCAGTCATGTAGTTATACATCTGGATACCATTGTTAGGGTTTCCGATCACACTCGCATCATTATTAAAGTAGGTGAAGTTGGTCATCCCCAATGTCTGTACTTCTACTGTATCCGGTAAACCCGTGCGGTGTACTGTCACGCTGCGTTTTGGTCCCTGGAAGAAGTCAAGACCTACCTGTGGCGGGTTCAGGCCATAGCTGTTTACCGGGTGGCCGCCACCGGCGCCATCGTCATTTGTACCGTTATACTGAATACCAAGGCCCCTCGTTGTATCACAACCAATGTAGTCATCATAATACCAGCCAAGGTCACAATCATCCCATACAGCGATATAAGTACTGTCGATGGTCAGCGCACCACGGTTAATAACACGGTAATTACAGAAAGTGGAGTTATTCAGGAAATCCTGTGTAGCATAGGCAAAGGCACTTGTTTGTACCTCAATGCCCATTGCTGCGGTAAGCGACATCTGCTTTGTGTTACCGGCGTCATTAAATACCCACCAGATGTACTCATCACCTGTGATATTCGGATATTCACCCTGATCTGGCTCATACTTACCGTCGCCATTAAGGTCAACAAACGGCGCATAGGTATAATTCGGGTTCAGATAAAGCTTGGTTGTTCCATCGCTTCCTATTACACCTTTACGCGGAGACGTACTGATATTACCAGAAGCAGGCCACTGATAGATAACATCGAACTGAGAACCGCTGTTATCGCCACCTGTCTTGTAATTCTGGATAAACGTGTTTATCGTGGACCTGTCCACTTTCCAGAATTTGTCCCAAAGATTACAGGTATCCGCTGAAATTTTACCGTTGCCATTTAACGCACCAGGCCAATAGTCATTACCATTCTGCCGATAGGTTTGGCCAGCCACTTTCAACTGTCCCTGCTGGTCGAACCCGCCGATCCAGCACGATGCAGCAAACTGTGAGCTTTTACCAGACCCTTTAGGTATCTCGTATGCAGCCACACCTTCACCTATATTCCACCACATATCACCACCCGTCATCAGGCGGGCACGTACGTTGTTAATATCAAGGTCTATAGCTGCGGTAGCGGGTTGGCAACCGGCGGCTGTAGTTTTCAGATGGTCCCTGTGGTGTGAGGTAGCTATATCTTCACGTGCACCTGATTGCCCGGCTATGCCCATCATTCCTATTGCAATAATAGCTGTGGCAACTCGTATATTGATTCTAGACATCATAACTTATTAAAGTTATATTATTAAATATTATTAAAAATTAAACTGAAGCGCAAAACTTATTGTTCGTGCGTAATTCAAATTATAGGGGTTATTTATGTAAATGCTGTATAAAGTCGAGTATGACGACGGGTTGATCTGCTGTGGTACAAATTGCTTACCGAAGCTGGAGGTCAGATAGCCATTATCATCCGGCTTGCCGGTATAACCATAAACAGACAGTATATCACGGTTATTCAGCAAGTTATTTACGGACAGTATCGCCTTGATGTACAATGGCTTTTTAGCTTTGATTCCTTCCGGAGCATCTTTACGCTTCTTGCCAAAAGCAAGTGCAAAATCCTTGTCTATGCGAAGGTCCATACCAAAATGCCATGGCAGGCGCGATGTATTAACCCCACCGATAATCGTATTGCCTAATGGATCGCTGTAAGCAGTATATGGCTCTCCGCTCCTGGCCCTGGCGATAAGATCAATTCCCGCGTTCTGGAAAACATTCAGCCCGCCTATTGTTGGCCCCTCGCCATCTTTATAACGGTAATTGATGTTACCCACAATGTTATGACGTGAATCATAATCAAGTGCCGTAATGTAACGAAGGTTAGGCAGGCCAGCCTCGATAAAGCTACCCAACAACCCTCTGCCGGTTCCGGGTGTAGAGCCAGTACCCTCAGCAAACTGCAGCGTATAAGACAATGTCATGCTCAGGTGGTTTGTAGCACGGAGATCGTACTGCAGTGTAGAGCCCTTGGTTGTTGAGAAGTCACGGTTACCATAAGTGAAATAGGTTGTAGGCCACGCATACAGATAATTTTGCAGCGCGATCATGTCCTTACGCTCCTTGTAGAATGCAGTTATCAAGAGCGCCGAGCTCCTGCTTAGTTTCTGCTGGAAGCCAACCTCATAATCGAAAGTCTTTTGCTGCCTCAGGTTTGGATTATTGATCGCCTGATTTGAGTTCTGGTTCAGGTAATAATAATCATAAGGTGTGGTAACGATATTTGAGTTCGGATGCTGTGCGTAAATATCGTAGTGGGCATAGAAATCCGCAACATCAGATATTGGGAATGAGAACGACAAACGGGGCATCACGGTAATAGACGGGTTGTAATCGGTGAACGAAAGATTAGGATTAAAATTGGTATCCGTGATCTTTACGCTCTTATAAGCGGTCTGGATAAGTGGCTGAGGATCGCGGCCACCTGAGTAGTTTTTCAGTACCGCAGGATCTTCGATGTATTTGCCGGTAGGATCATACCAGTTGTTACCGTTGCGGTATCCGATAATGGTCGGGGAGCTGGAGTTATTATCATCCACATACACTACTGTATTACTTGGCAGATTACCGGGGTGCTGGCCACCATTGAATGAGTTGGTAGTTCCTGCTACCTGCGAGATATTTGTTTCAGGATACAAGGAATACGGATCTATCAGCACTTTTGTATTGGCAGAATACCTGTCTACACGCACACCGATGTTAAAATGGATATCCTTATAAATGAAATTATCCATTAAGTACCCGGCAATGTAGTTCGGGCTGAAAGCGCCGATCGGACGGGTGTAATTTCCGTTTTCATCTTTCTTTGTCCAGAAATCGTTGAAGTTCACCGTACCTGTCTGGGTGCCACCTGTGTAGGTATATCCATAATAGCCGACATATGGATTACCACTGTTCAGCAGTTCATCCGCAGAGAACATATTCAGGGAGAAAGTGGAAGGAGAAAGTGCATCTATGTTGATATCCTGCGTGCTGCTTATTCCTAACTTTTTCCTCAACGCCTGATCGAAAGCGCTGTTCCCAATATTCTGATAGTTATAAATGATGGTATCCGACGGGCCGGGATTGATATTCTTTACGTTACCGGAAGGATCAGTATAAACAGCATGGCCATTTGCATCTTTGGAATAAGTGTAATCAACTCCGTTAACGACAAAAATAGGGTGCGTTTTATCCAACTTCAGGTTACCATTGTCCACACTGCTTACCAGGCCTCTCATCAATGACCATAAAGAGTTGATACCACCTACGTTTCCATAAGCGTAGAACTGCCTTTCAACACGCTGCTGATAATACAAGCCAAACCCAATGGCATGTTTTGTTTTACCTATTAACAGGTCAAAAGACGCATCAACAGTCAGGGCATACTGATTTGAATTGGAATTCAGATAATAGTTTTGAGTTGTACCAGGGCTTGCAAAAAGGCCAGTGCCGTTATAGGTGTAAGTAGGATTGGGCTCATCGCCATTAGCGAGCGCTGAGAAAAACTGTACCTGTTGTATCGTAGTAGGTAAAGCGCCCCCCACTGAATTATAATACTGCTTCGTATACGCAGACAGATTAGGATTCAGGTTAGAGGGAGTATAGCTGATACCAGTTGACTGGCTGCCGAATAATACTGTTCCCTGCTTACCGCTGGTGGAGTCTGTCTGGTTCGCGAAGTAGATGTTTTGCCTTGATTCATCAAATTTCCCGTTGTAGGCATAGTCAAACATGTTCTTCTTAAAGTTCGGGTCTTCGACTTCTGTGGAAGTTCTTTGAAAATCGGCCTGTAAGGTATAATAAGCATTTGATATGATGCTGTGATTACTGCTTGTGTCCCCTGCCTTCCCGAATTTTTGCGTAAACCTTATGAAGCCGCGGCCATTAAGCACATTTTCGATAGGTGTGCCGGAAGATGCGAAAAGGTTGGTGTACCTGCTGTACAGGTCCTGCTTTGTATAATCAAAAGTGCCTCCTGCTACTACACGCATATTATCTGCTACCTGCAGATCCAGTTTGCCATTCAAACGAGCTTCTTCTGTTACATTATTTGGTGGTATCCTCACCTTCTGAAGGTCATTTATTGATATGTACTCAGAAGCATAGTTATAAATACGCTGGCCGCTGTTATCAGAACCAATATGCAATGGATTTTGCAGCAAGGTATTCAAAGCAGACCCTTTGATCACATATTGCTCATCATAAGTAGGATACCGGTCATGGTCATCATAAAAGTCACCGCTGAGTGAAAATCCGAGGACATTTTTCTTACTGGCAGGATGCGTGCTGTCACCAGCTATTTTTCTCTTGAATACAGGCCCTGCTATAGAAAAGTTTACGAGGTTGTTATTGTAGCCATCTAAAGAGTGTTGTAAGCGAAGGTCCCCCGTAAGTTTGGGAGCGGGGCCCCTTGTTGTGATATTTACAATACCACCAGATACGTCACCGTAGTTGGCCGGGATACCAGATGTTATTACTTCCAGCTGGTCAACTGACGACTGTGACATATTAATGCCTGCAGTTCCTTGCACCATCACACCATCGATCATATATGTAGTTCCTGAAGTACGCGCACCGCCAATATTCACATCCGATCCACGTTGGCTTTGATACAAGCCGGGAGAAAGAGCTACTACATCGGCAATGTCATTGGTAGGCACTGTATTGATCGTTTCGCTGGTCATTACGTGAGAACCAGGATTATCTATGTTTACAAGTGGTGTCTTATACCCGGTGAACACAATACCAGGTAACGCTTTGCCTTCTGGCTTCTTCATATTGAAGTTCAGCGTAGTAACCGCATCATTGGGCACAACAACACGTGTAACCCTGATAGAATCGTAGCCGCTGTACCTTACCATTACGTCATAATAACCTGGCTCCAGCGGTTTGATCAGATACTGGCCATCGTAGTCAGTGACACTGCCACCTACCGATACGCCACCCGATGAAAATACCTGGACGACAGCATTGATCATCGGCTCCTTTTTCTCATCAAAAACCCGACCCGAGATCCCCTGCGCGAAGGAGGCGGCTGATAGACCTGTAAATACAAATAAAAGCAGGTAACGTAATGTACGTATCATATACTGTGTTAATAAATTATTAGCAAATGAGGCGTAAAGATAAAAAAATCTGTTAAAAAACACCCAGTAACAAATTTATTTTCCTCAATACTCTTATATTAATTTGAAGATGATAAATCATTTTCGCAGTTAAAATAAGATGCGCTCCTTTATATAGACGAA
>CAIRTW010000295.1 GCA_903881585.1 uncultured Bacteroidota bacterium
AAAAGTTAATTTTGCCGAGCGATAAAAATAGCATTTAAGGAGGAACTTTAAATTTATTTTTTGTTAACTGGAAACGAATCTAAAAATATACTTATTAATTAAAAAAAGACCATAATTATTGTTTAACCGTTAATAATTCCCTGCTAACATGCGAAAAAAAGAAAATTACATGAACCGTTAACATTGCTAAAACTATTGAAAAAACTGCATTTCACCAGTATTCCTATTCTAAGTATGAATGCACCCGGTAATTAATAATTTCTCTTCCCGGCAAGGGCCAGCGTACCCTTTTTTTTGAAATTTTCATTAAAAATAGTTGATTTTACGCATTGTAATAAAAATTATATTCAGGCGTTTTTTTGGGGCAAGTCGACATTTTTCCGGGGTGAACTGATAATTTTTTGAAAAACGGTCGCAATTTTCAGGTTAAAAAACCAGGTATTTATCGCATAATTCGCGGGTGAAAGTTGCTATTGATGGGGTGAAAATCGGCGCCCGTTCACGTTTCAAGTGCGCGCACCTGCAGATCGATTAGTGGGTGAAAGCCGCTGTTGATGGGGTGAAGCGAGATTTCTGCGGTATGCCACACTTGAAAGTGTGGCACAACTTGCCGGGCAAATTTGTGGGTGAAAGCCCCTATTGATGGGGCGAAGCGATCCCCTTAAGGCAATTTCTATACCCTAAAACAGTGGGATAGTTTGATGATTACGCATACTGTTAAGTTTTGGACGCCATTTGCGACTGGTAATTTATAAGCGTAGCGATGCGCGCTGTGCGGGACAGTTATACTTTCAGTTATGCACCCTGCACCGCTAGGCATTTCGCTTTGCTACCACTATTTTACTACTTTTGAAAACGCTGTTATTGCGCACTTAGAAAACAAAAAAATGCTGAAAAAACTTTCTTTTTTCCTCGTCATATTACTAATAGAAGGGGCTGCGCTAATGGCCGTGGAACTAACGGGCGCCAAGCTCGTTGCGCCGTTTTACGGCAGCTCACTGTATGTGTGGACTGCTGTGCTTGGTATCACTGTTACCGGTCTTACACTTGGGTATTATGCCGGTGGCCGCATTGCCGCCACAACGCTGTCTGGCACTGTGCTTAAGTGGGCTTTGGCAGCATCCGGCTTCCTGGTCATGATGATGCCCTGCACTGCTGCGGCCACGCGCTCACTTACAGGCGGCCTCAATCTTATTGCCGGCATTTGCATCACATCATTGCTGCTGCTGCTGCCGCCTATGCTTTGTTTTGGTATGGTAGGGCCGCTGGTGGTAAACCTTGCAGACAGGCGCCTGCAGACTGATGGGAAGATTGCAGGAACTGTTTATTTTATTTCTACCGCAGGCGGTATCATCGCTACATTTTTATTCGGCGTTTACCTTATTCCTGTCGCCGGCCTTAAGCTGTGCACAGCTGTTACAGGGATCTCACTCATGCTGGCGTCTCTCATTTATGCTGCCGCCAGCCGTTTTGTTTTTAACGAGGAACCCATTGTGCAGCAAGCTTCTGGAAATAATGACGTACCAGGCAAAAAAACAACGCAAAAACCCGTGATGCAGCCAGACGCAGGGGCGAAAATAAAACGCACCGTTTACTTGTATGCAGTGCTGGAAGGAGCTACCGTAATGGCGGTGGAACTGATGGCGGCAAGGATGCTTGCGCCATGGTTTGGCTCTTCATTGTATGTATGGTCTATAGTCATGGCATGTACATTAACAGGTCTTGCATTCGGGTATTTTGCCGGTGGCATCATACCGGCAAAGTATGCGCCGCTCAATGCCCTGAGATGGGCGCTGCTGGCGGCTTCCGTGTTCCTGCTGCTGATGCACGCAACATCGCAGCAACTGACAATAATTATGGCAGCGATGCCCATAAAGACGTCCGCGATTTTGGTAAGCATATTACTCATTATACCGCCGCTTGTTTTTCTTGGCATGGTCCCTACCCTGCTCATCAGGCACGTAGCTGCAAGCACCCATGATGCCGGATCTGTAACAGGAAATATATTTACCATCTCATCTGCAAGCGGCATTGTGGCTTTATTCGTCACGGGGTTTTATGTCATCCCGCAATACGGGTTGACGACGCCCTCAATAATTACCGGGCTGCTCGTGGGCATGGTTCCTTTCGCAAATCTTATCTCCCGGAAAAAATATTTTTCGCTCGTTTTTATAGCGGTGATCATCCTTTCTTTTGCAGCCAAAAAAACTACAGAGACAACCGATAATATCGATGTCAGATATTACGCTGAAGGGCTGCTGGGACAGGTGTTGGTAGCCGACGTGAACAAATTTGATACCGTAAAACAAAACTACAGGCTGCTCCTCGTGAACAGGATCGGTGAAGCACAGATAGACCGGAAAACAGGCATGACATTGTGGGAATACCCGTATTATGTAACCAGCCTGTGCAGTAAGCTGCCCGAAAAATCGAATGCACTCATGCTGGGCCTCGGAGGCGGACAGATACCTAATATGCTGAACTTCATGAAGCTGAATGTGGATGTGGTGGAACTCGACCAGCGCATTGTCGATGTGGCTCAGGATTATTTTTATCTCCGTAAAGACATAAATGTTATGGTTGACGACGCGCGCCACTACCTGGAAACCACAACAAAAAAGTATGACGTTATCATTATTGACGTATTTCATGGAGACATAGCGCCACCCCATATGCTAAGCCTGGAAGCATTTAAAAAGGCAAAATCACTGCTCAACAAGAACGGATTTGTAATCGTTAATTTCTTTGGATACCTGCATGGCGACCTCGGAAAACCAGGCAGATCAATATATAATACCATGACTGCGGCAGGCCTGAAAACCAGGATATTGCCAACGACAGGCCAGGAGTCTGAAAGAAACTCGCTCTTCGTAGGTAGCGTGGAAGACCAAAACTTTAGTGTATTACGGTCTCCCCTGTCCTTATATAATAAGGTCGTCGATATCGACACCATATTCCTGAAACAGATTCCCGACCTGGCCCATGCAGAAGTTTTCACAGACAACAAGCCATCTCTTGACCTGATGAATACCCGGGGCGTTATCAGTTTTCGTGCGTCGTATGCCGAACTGACCAGGGGATTTACAAAAGAGGGAATCCCTTTATTCCAGTAGTTCGTGCGACAAAATGGCAGAAATTCTAAAAAAATCAAAACATTTTTTCAATCATATTTTGCCCGTTTTACTTGGTATAGGTAAATATTACTTGGACATAAATAATATTTACACTTCGCTTAGTATAATTTTTTCATGTAATATTTTGCATTTTTAGAACGGAAAAAATAAAATTCGGTGCCTTTTATTTCAAGTTGTGGAAAGGACGGCCGATAAAAACAAAGAGCATTTATCTGATTAAAAACATAATCGGGATTATTACAAAGTGGGGCGAAAAACAACAGTGGTTGTTTGAATTTCAAACATAGACAGGATTATTAACCACCCCGAGCTTTTCAAAGGGCCTATCAAATTGAGTGATTTTATCGAAGAAAAACTCCGAATGGGGCCGGTATTAAATCACTAAAACCAAACCCAACTGAAAATTAATTAGTTAAAAACTGTTAAACTAAATGTAGCTACATACATTTTAGCGACTTATTCACGTTAGCCATAACGAAGATTTATCGAAATCAGGGAATCACGAATGAGCTACGGAAAAATAAGTATTTTATGCGCCGTGTTTATATTGGCGGTAACCGGGACAACGATTACCAATTCGTGCACCCACCAGTCATATGTCCTTCCCGCCAATATGCGCACCGGCGATCCAAATATTTGTTTTGAGCGCGATGTA
This sequence comes from uncultured Bacteroidota bacterium, assembly GCA_903881585.1. Taxonomy (GTDB): domain Bacteria; phylum Bacteroidota; class Bacteroidia; order Chitinophagales; family Chitinophagaceae; genus Nemorincola. Next base: position 3,790 of record CAIRTW010000295.1, read on the forward strand.
TTGCCCATATTTCAATCTAACTGTGCAAAGAGCGGTTGCCACACTGCTGAATCACATAAAGGAGGGTACATTTTGGATACCTACCAGGACGTAGTAAAAAAAGGTATTGTGCCTGGAAATCCTGCAGCCAGCAAAATATGGGAATCGATCAGCATGAAAATATTTGATGTTGAAGTGATGCCTGTCGGCGCCCCGGCGCTATCCGCGTCCGAGCTTTCTGTAATAAGAGAATGGATAGCCACGGGAGCAATAGATAGCGGCGCATGTTACACCAATTTGTGCGACACAAATGCGTTTACTTACAGTGGCACCATAGCCAATATTATGCAATTACACTGCACCGGGTGCCACAATTCGGCGTCTGCAGCTGGCGGTAGCCTCGCAGATTATAATGATGTTATGAATGCGGCAGTGAATGGCCGCATGATCGGCGACATATCGCATCTGGCAGGTTATAATGCAATGCCCTCAGGCGGAACAATACTTGAAGAATGCGAGATCACCCAGATAAAGAAATGGGTGGCAGCCGGGGCACCTGATAATTGACGTTTTTCGACGTTTTTCTTCACAGATAATTAATGACATCCAGGTGATTAGTTACCTGCGGGCATGGTAAAATATCTAATTTCGTCACGCTCCCCCATTTTCACTTCCAATATCTGTTGGTAAGTATGCTGCAATTGCATTAAATCCGGGCAGTATCAGCCGCCATGATTAGAATCATGTTTCCAACCACCCGCTATCATATTTCAGCCTCGTAACAAAAAATACATTTGCTGAAATAGTTGATCATGACGAGGATATTACATGAGCAGTTTAGCATAATTGATTTAACAAATTGCACCGAAAGGCTGAGTAAAGAGTGTTAATGATTCGCTCGAAGCAATATGCTTGCGTACGCAAAAACAGGTAAATAAACTGGAAGGGCTTGAATCGCAGCTGGTGACCTCGCAATACACCACTTTGTGCAACAAACTGATAAACGAGATCCGGGATGATCTGAAAAAACGGAAGGATATATACATACCATACATCAACTCCCTGGCCGGGAAAGTCGTCTCCGAACACAACTGCACACACTGCGCAGGGGGCTGCAAGCTTAACCACGATATGCAGGTGCCCGAGCTGCAGGCATCGCACCAAAGAATAAAAAATATCCTGAACCGGCTAAATATGGTTTCGCTCCCGCTTTATTCAGATACCATATATCCGGATACTTACCGCGTTCTGCGAAACCAAATGGCCCTGATTGAAAATATGCTCACCGAACTTCTTTTTCTCGAAGAGCATTACCTCATTCCCAAAATAGTAGCCGCGCAAAAAGCAATAAATGCAGGTAGTTAGCGAAATAGCAGTCGGCGTCTCTGCGCGGCAAAAACGTACCGATGTTTTATGTTATCATTGCGGGCTTACATGCAATACCAGCAACATAACCATAGATGATAAACTATTTTGCTGTGATGGATGCAAACTTGTGTACGAGATACTTAAGGAAAATGGGCTGTGCAATTATTACAACATCCAGTCGCACCCTGGCTTATCACAGATAAAAAGTATCCGGAATGATAAGTATAGTTACCTGGACAATGAAGATATAGCCAACCAACTGTATCGGTTTACAGACGGAGACCATAGTATCGTTACCTTTTATATTCCGGGGGTTCATTGTAGTTCCTGCATGTGGCTGCTCGAGCATCTTGCAAAAATAAATGACTGCATCAGCCAGAGCCGCCTGAATTTCACGAGCAAAGAAGTAACCATACACTTCTCACGAAAAAAAACTTCCATACGAAAGATAACTGAACTGCTTGCTACTATCGGCTATGAACCCTACATAAGCCTGGGCGGGGAGGATAACAATAAGACAAAAAATTACAATAAGCAACGTATATTAAAACTGGGTGTCGCCGGATTTTGTTTTGGCAACATCATGATGATGAGCTTCCCCGAATACCTGGCACATAAAACCGGTATCGACGAGCAATATGCCCATCTTTTCCGATACCTGAACTTACTGCTCGCCCTTCCGGTTTTTTTCTATAGCGCCTCCGAATTTTTCGTAACTGCCTGGAAGAGCCTGAAGCAAAAGACTTTAAATATAGATGCACCCATAGCGCTGGCGATCATCATCACATTCACCAGGAGCATATTTGAAATAGTCACCAACACCGGAGCAGGATACCTGGATAGCATGAGTGGCATAGTATTCTTTATGCTCGTGGGCAGAGTGGTACAGGAGCGAACTTACAAGTCGTTATCGTTCACCCGGGATTATAAATCATATTTCCCTATTGCGGTAGATGTTATAACCGCTGCCGGGGTAACCAGTAAAAAGCTTCAGGACCTCAAAGAAAAAGATGTGGTGCAGTTGCACAACGACGAAATCATACCCGCCGACTCGATCCTGGTAAAAGGAAATGCCCGCATTGACTACAGCTTCGTAACCGGCGAGAGCGAAACAGTCACGATAACTCAAGGTGAAATGTTATACGCCGGGGGCAAACAAAAGGGAGAACAGCTGACCATACAGGTCGTGAAACCTGTAGCCGGAAGTTACCTGACATCTCTATGGAATCACTATGCTTTTACCAAAAACAAAACAGAGAAAAATGACAAGGAAAGTACTGTACACATATTAAGTCGGCACTTCACATTCATATTATTTGTTTTAGCATTCATCACAGTGGGATATTGGTATTATGCCGACCCATCAAAAATAATTACCAGTGTGTCTGCTATGTTGATCGTTGCCTGCCCATGTGCCCTGCTCCTCTCAGCAACATTCACAAATGGCAACATCATGAGGATATTCAGTAATAACGGATTATACCTCCGCGATCCATCAGTTATAGAACAGCTGGGGAAAATAGACGAGATCGTTTTTGACAAAACCGGAACCATCACTACCGGCATTAATGAAAACTTCATTTGTTCGGGACATCAACTATCTGATTGGGAAAAGGATATCTTACATAGTGTCGTAATATCCAGTAAACACCCGAACAGCAAAAGCCTCGCTACCTGGCTCGGCAACCGGCAACCGGTTAAAATCTCTGCCTGGAAAGAAACCCCAGGTAAGGGATTGGATGCAATGACCGGGACTACCCGGATACTTGTGGGCTCAGCAGCATTTGTTGGTGTGCCAAAGACTAAAGCAAACGAAGAAAATGCAACAACATATGTGCGCATTAACGATAAAATAAGTGCTTTCCATTTGCAGTCGGTATTCCGGGACAATGTTCCTAAAATGATCAGTGTACTTCATCAAAGCTATCAATTATCCGTTTTGTCTGGCGATCACGACAAGCAACGGCAGGTACTTTCGGAAACTTTCGGAAGAGACAGTGAATTGCTATTCGAGCAGAAGCCCCTGGACAAACTCCGATATATAGAAAAGAGGCAAAGTAATGGAAAACATATAATGATGATAGGCGATGGCCTCAACGATGCAGGCGCACTCCAACAAAGTAATGTCGGCGTGACCCTCGCCGATGACATAAATAATTTCACGCCATCTTGCGATGCAATACTTGATGCAAAGAAACTAAGCTCACTTCCTTCTATTCTTAAATTAGCCCGGTCCGCCCAATGGATCATCAGGATGAGTTTTGCGATCTCGATCTTTTATAATCTTATCGGTCTGTATTTTGCTACCCAGGGATTGCTGAAACCAGTATCCGCTGCCATACTCATGCCCTGCAGCACACTTAGCATAGTGATCATCACCAGCGGCGTCAGCAGCCTGCTGGCATGGCGTTCAGGCCTCACCTTAAAAGCATCCAAATAATTCCTCGCTACAGATGTTTCTTTTCGCCGGTAGCGGACTGATAAGAAACAGATTTCCTACTGACCGTAATCAATAAAATAGGCAACGCACAAATCTACTTTTGGTTAAAACATAAATCATGCGTGACCATTTTATCAACGGAGACAAAGTGAGGCTTGTATCGGGAGGTCCGGAAATGACCGTCAGGGGACCACATTATGATGTTCTTGCAAACGAATACAGCAACACCAAATTTGATTGCATATGGTTTGCGAAAAACAAGGACGGGAAAGAGGAAGTTCAGTATTGCCCGTTTGAGCAGGACGAACTCGTCAAAACAAAATGAGTGTACCTCGATAATATCTTTTTTAAAAGCGATGAACGCTATCTGAACAATAAGAACATGACTATTATCATGTTTTCGTTTGAGCGAGGTCATGAATTTCCTTTTTGACTAGAAATATTTTTGTACAACAAATAAAAGCCAGAACAATGAGCGCATTTTTCGTTTTAGTAGGAGTCAGCATACTGGTTGCGGGAGGCTTCCTTGGAGCCTTTTTGTGGAGTGTGAAGACCGACCAGTATGAGGACCGCGATGGAGCAGCCATGCGCATGTTGTTTGACGACGAAATACAGAAAACAAAATAGTTAACACCAACCAAATTGATATGAATTTAGCACTCGATGGATCACAGGTAACGGAAACGTTACAAACCGACAAATTCTTTTATGACAACAAGATAGTAAAGTGGTTTGCCTATGCCACTATGTTTTGGGGAATTGTTGGAATGCTCGCCGGTTTGCTGGCTGCATTTCAACTTGTGTTCCCGGTTCTCAATATGGGCATGGCCGCCACCACGTTCGGCCGGGTGCGCCCAGTGCATACCAACGCGATCATTTTTGCATTTGTAGGGAATGGTATTTTCATGGGTGTATATTATTCGCTGCAGCGATTGTGCAAAGCGCGAATGTTTAGTGATAAGCTAAGCAAGCTGCACTTCTGGGGGTGGCAATCTATTATCGTGCTGGCGGCCATTACCTTGCTTGCAGGCTATACCTCCGGCAAAGAATATGCCGAGCTGGAATGGCCAATTGACATTATGATTGCCCTTGTTTGGGTAACATTCGGCGTCAACATGTTCGGCACCATACTCAAACGCCGCGAGCGGCATCTCTACGTGGCCATCTGGTTCTATATAGCAACTTTCGTAACCGTAGCAATGTTGCATATTGTAAACTCAGTAGAGCTCCCCTATAGCTGGATGAAATCATACTCCTGGTACGCAGGTGTGCAGGATGCACTGGTGCAATGGTGGTATGGTCACAATGCCGTGGCGTTCTTCCTTACAACTCCTTACCTGGGACTGATGTATTACTTCCTGCCCAAGGCTGCGAACCGACCTGTTTATTCATATCGTCTCTCTATTATCCACTTCTGGGCATTGATATTTCTTTATATCTGGGCCGGACCTCACCACTTGCTGTACACTGCCCTACCCGAATGGGCTCAGTCATTAGGCACTGTATTTTCGATAATGTTGATAGCCCCATCCTGGGGAGGTATGCTCAATGGATTGCTGACGTTAAGAGGTGCATGGGACAAAGTACGTGAAGATCCTGTCCTGAAATTTATGGTGGTTGCGGTCACCGCTTATGGTATGGCAACATTTGAAGGACCAATGCTGAGCCTGAAGAGCGTAAACGCGATCAGCCACTTTACAGACTGGACAATTGCACACGTTCACGTAGGAGCTTTGGGCTGGAATGGCTTCCTCACATTTGGCATCTTATACTACCTGATACCAAAGATATTCCGGACCAAACTCTATTCTGTAAAACTGGCAAACCGTCACTTCTGGATTGGCACTTTGGGTATTGTATTTTATGTAGTCCCTATGTATTGGGCTGGATTTATGCAGAGCCTGGCATGGAAGGAGTTCACTCCAGAGGGAACACTGAAATATCAGTTCCTCGATACAGTGAAACAGATGCAACCCTTCTATGCTATGCGTGGTGTAGGTGGCGTACTCTTCCTGATAGGCGCACTGATGATGTGCTACAACCTTTACAAAACGGCGAAAGCTGGCAATGCACTTAACGAGGAACCAGCAGAAGCTGCACCACTCACAAAGGTGTATGTGCCGCATAGCGATCAGCACTGGCACAGGTGGATAGAGCGCCGCCCAATACAACTACTTGTAGGAAGCCTCATCGTTGTCTCAATTGGTGGTATGGTAGAAATGATACCAACGTTTATGGTAAAGTCCAACATACCAACGATCGCCAGCGTGAAACCATACACACCACTTGAATTGCAGGGACGTGACATTTACGTTCGCGAAGGATGCTACCTCTGTCATAGCCAGATGATCAGGCCATTCAGAAGTGAAGTAATGCGGTACGGTGAATATTCAAAAGCAGGTGAGTTTGTTTACGACCATCCATTCCAATGGGGCAGTAAGCGCACCGGCCCCGATCTCGCCAGGATAGGAGGCAAATATCCAAACAGCTGGCACTTCAACCATATGTATGAGCCATCCAGTATATCGCCCGGCACAATAATGCCCAACTACCCCTGGCTGTTCAAGAACGATCTTGATACGGCTATCACCGGCGCAAAGATCAGGGCAATGATAACAATGGGTGTTCCCTATGCAGCCGGTTATGACAAAATGGCCAATGCGGACCTCATGAAACAAGCTGATGGAATTGCCGCCAACCTCTCTACGGACAAAATAACTGTTAAGAGCAACAAGGAAATAGTAGCGCTCATAGCCTACCTGCAGCGAGTAGGTACGGATATTAAGCTCGAACAAAAAACAACTTCAACCAAATAAAAACAGAGCATATGAAATTCATCCATTATCTCGAGACGATCACTGGTGTCGGCATTTATCCGCTCACGTCATTAGCAATGTTTTTCCTGTTCTTCACAGTAGTGGCGACCTGGGCATTGAAGGCTGATAAAAAATACATCAATGCGCTGAAACACATTCCTTTTCCCGAAAGCGAAAACGAATAATATTCTTTCATACCAAACTGGCAATAACATGCAAGCAACAAAGAAAACACACATCCTTACCGCTTTTGCAATATTTTTTCTTCCGGCTCTTTGCGCAGCTGCAGAAACTAATCCACAAGACAAGAGCGCAGATTACAATATGACGCTGATCAGCCTCGTATGTTTGATGCTGATCCTATTGTTGGTCATAGGAGTACTGGCAAGCGTTCTGAAGCAACTTAGCTTTGCAGTAAGGGACAAAAGGCAGAAGGAACGTACGGAAGGTTCCACCATCGTAAAGAGCGTCCTGCTGTTTTTCGCTATGGTCATCCCTACCCTCCATGCATTAGCTGAAGAGAAGACTACCGCCGCGGTTGCGGCTCCCGTAGTCCATAATTTCGGAGGCATTGCCGAGATGGATTTTTACACCATCACGTGCTTTCTTTTGCTTGAGCTCAGTATCATATTCATTTTGATGATGAACATTACTTCACTCATCAAAGTAATAAGGAATACGCCTGAGTTGCAAGCAAAAGTCAGTGCCAAGGCAGAGATAAAGAAGAGCTGGTTTTGGGATAAATTCAATGCTGCGGCTTCCATTGAGAAGGAAAAGGATATTCTGCTGGACCATAACTACGATGGTATTCAGGAGCTGGACAACAGCCTCCCCCCTTGGTGGAAATATGGTTTCTATCTCTCAATAGTAGTCGCCTGCATCTACATATATCGCTTTCACATCTCTCACGACGGGCTAAGCCAGCAGGAAGAATACGTTGCTGAAATGCAGAAGGGAGAAGAAGATAAGGCCGCATACCTTGCAACATCCGCAAACAATGTGGACGAAAGCAACGTGGTGATGCTTACAGACGGCGGCGAAATCGCTGCGGGCAGGGAACTATTCAGCAAGAACTGTATTGCATGTCATCTTGCAGACGGCGGCGGAGTTGTAGGCCCTAACCTGACCGACGATTACTGGTTACATGGCGGCAGCATCAAGGACGTATTCAAGTCAATTAAGTATGGATGGCAGGA
>CAIRTW010000296.1 GCA_903881585.1 uncultured Bacteroidota bacterium
AAACACCATTCCGCCCCAAGGCGTGATCTCTTTACTGGTATAGCTTATATCGAATTCCATCGTTCAATTTCTCTATTGCTACGCATTAGGATTTGAAGATCAATTTAGGCATTTTATCGCTAATGCGTAATCTGGGTTTAAGTCAGACTTAAAGGAAGCGTTTGATCAGGTAAAAGCCCTTAGATTGGCAAACGGAAAAAACAAACGCTCAATGAATTTCTCAATGAACTTTGGCGTAATTGGAACCGGATAAAAAGATCCAAAAATCCTGATCTAAAACTTCAAATAAATAGGCATCACGGGGGTACTTGACTTGAACTGCGCATACAATACGAGGAACACTATGAAAGCCGCTACAAATGCCGCCATCGGCGCTTTTTGAATTCTACCTATGATAATGCCCGGCAAAGTTTCGGGTACCATATGGAGGGCGTAGCCAAGCAGCATGATCCAGATAACATTGTGGTAAGTGCCCCAGAAAGCGGGCCACACACTAAGCGAGAAATCCGTGCAAATCTGCGAGATCATGATAGAGGCTGTTGCATAGTCTGGCGATTTGAAAAATATCCAGCAGAAGCAGACGAAGAGGAAGGTGAGCAGTCCTGCCGCAATGTTGTAGAGCTTGTTGTTTTCGTTCCTCTTTATAAAGCCCCCGGCCCGCTCCATCCATATTTTGTGCACTGCCAGCCCTATGCCGTGCAGACCACCCCATATGATGAACGTCCAGTTGGCGCCATGCCAGAAGCCGCCCAACAGCATAGTTACAAAGAGGTTTATATAGGTGCGTACCCTGCCCTTGCGATTGCCACCCAGCCAGAAGATATAGAGGTAATCCTTGAGCCAGCTGGACAGCGATATGTGCCACCGCCGCCAGAACTCCGTGATCGACTTGCTCTGGTAGGGCAGATTGAAGTTGGGCGGAATAGTGATGCCGAGCCATTTCGCTATTCCTATGGCCACATCACTGTAGCCGCTGAAGTCGCAGTAGATAACAATAGCGTAGGCAAACACGGCTACTGCGCACTCCAGCCCCGTATGCCGCGCCGGGTCGTCAAAGACATAGTTCACAAGGTTCAGCGTCAGATAATCAGAGATCACCAGCTTCTTTACAAGGCCAGAAACGATGAGGTAAAAGCCTTTCGCAAAATCACCCTCCTGCAGTTCATATGGTTTGCGCAGCTGGGGCAGAAAGTCCTTAGCCCTCACTATCGGCCCCATCACCAGCTTTGGGAAGAAGGATAGAAAGACAATGTAGTTGATGAACTTCTTCTCCGGCTCAAACTCACCACGATAGACGTCTATGGTATAACTCAGGTTCTCGAACGTATAGAACGAGATGCCCACGGCCAGCAGTATGTTCAGCGGATTGATATGGGTGGCAAAAAACTGGTTGCTGAATGAGAGGAAGAAGTTAGTGTACTTGAAATAGAACAGCAGGCCCAGGTTCACCACTATGCTCAGCGCCAGCAGCAGTTTCTTCTTCCGCTTGTCCTGCTGCCGGTATATGGCATTAGACAGAAAGTAATCGGTGATTGCGGAGATAATGACCAGCCACACAAACGAGCCGCTGGCCTTGTAAAAGAAGTACAGCGAGAACAGCGTCACCACCATATTACGAGCGCGTATATTGCTGCGAAACACATAATAGAGGCTTATGAATGCAGCAAAGAAATACACGAAAAACCCATTGTTGAACAGCAACGGATTTTTTGGATCGTATAAAAACTGGCGCAGGAACTCGTGGGCATCAAAGATGGGCATATAAAAAAGATAAAGATCAAAGAAACGGTTGCGATCGAAAAATATTATTACTGGTGTTTGTTGCCCGCTTTGTTGTAGTCGCTCATGAACGATTCGTAAAGCATGTTGCCGAGTATTTCTGCACCTTTCCGGTTCGGGTGAATGCGGTCTTCACTTGCAAGGGGCGGGCTGCTTTCTGCCCATCTTGCAATAGTGCCATCGCCACCCATGTTCTCATACATGTTGTAAAAAGAGATGCCATTTGTGTAGGCAAGTTCCGCCTGCAGTTTTACAAGGTTATGTAAGCCTATAGCGGTTTGCCATTTCCCGTCATAAAGAAAGGCGCGGTCTGCAGTGCTGATAACAAGGAATTCCGTATTGGGCATTGCCTTTTTCATGCGTTTCACCACACGGTCTATTGGTTTTGTGTACCAGCTATAGTCTGTATCATTTGGCCGGAACATAAGGTTGGTGCCGTACTCCAGTATTACAAGGTCATACTCATTTTCTGCATCCAGATCTGCCAGCAATGCGGTATCTACCTTTCCAAGCTCTACGCCGGTAATGCCTCTGAAGGAAAAATTATCAACAACAACTCCCGATCCCGGCTCCATGGTAATACCATATACGGGCAGTCTGCCATCACGTACACTCACTTCAATTGTATGCATGTTGCTGCTGTCCAGCAGGAGGCGGTTTACCATTTTATCAGCACGGTATTCTTTTTGCTTACCGTTTACTATAAGGCTGATAGTGTTGCTGGCCGGGCCGCACAGCAATGATTTCTCGAGCACCTGTGTGGTATCTTTCAGCGTTTCATCCGCTACAGTTATTACTCCGTCATTTGTAAAGAAAGTGTGCCCTGATAAGTACAAAGGAGCGGTAGGGTCTTTGGTTTTAAAACTTTCTTCCTCCCAGTTACCACTGGCGTTGCTTCTTGCGGTAGTGCGGTACTTTGCGGTAATAGAATTTACCGGTATGAACCCTACGCCATACGCGCCAAAGTACTGCTGCATTTCTTTACGGAACTCCATTGACAGCAGGTCGCCCTCTATCATGCTATCACCAAACCATGCGATCCTCACCTTCGCTTTTTTACCTTGCTTCAGCGCGTGGAGACGCGACATTGTTTTAGGCAGTGCAGACATGTTTGCATTAGCATCGAAGTTAGTAATGAGCTTAGGCTGCATATACTTGCCGAACATCTTCTGATCGGAGACCAGAGAATCACGCACATTGTCGTGGCTTACATAGGCAGGTGAGCCCACATCACGCACGGGTTTGTTGTCTTTGTAGAATACATCAGAGAGAATACTCACCTTGTGAAGATGCAGGATATCTGAGTTGAAAAATGCAGAGCCGAAGGAGAAAAAGAACAGGCTGCCGGTTACCACAAGGGTAAACACAACTACGTCCTTATTAGTGCGCATATAGAGCGGGGAAAAACCGAGATACAAAGTTATGAAGCACTTATATTCATGCTCACTATTTTATTATATTTATTTTTTTATATTCTATTTCCAGCGAAATTTACAGATAAGTGCGCCCTTCACTCATCATCCTTCGGCGGGGCTCAGGATGTCAACTATATCGTCACTTTACTTTATTATACTCATCCATGAACGACTGGTAAAACATATCGCCCATCACTATGCTGGCTTTATAGTTAGGGTGTATGCGGTCGTCTTTGGCGAGGGGTGGATTGCTCGTGGCCCATTTGGCTATGGTGCCTTCGCCACCCATGTTCAGGAACATGTTGTAAAACGCCCCACCATTGTTATACGCCATCTCCGCCTGCACCTTTACCAGGTTGTGTATGCCCTTCGCCGTCAGCCATTGGCCGTCATACAGGAAGGCGCGGTCGGCCGTGCTGATAACGAGTATCTCGGTGTTGGGCATCGCTTTTTTTATGCGGCGCAGCACATGGTTCATATTGGCGCCATACCAGCTGTAGTCCATCTCGTTTGGCTTGTACATGATGTTGGCCCCATACTCCAGCACTATGAGGTCGTAGTTATCTTCCCTGCTGAGCGCGGCCAGGAACGAGCTGTCGAACCGGCCCAGCTCTATGCCACTGATACCGCGAAACGAGAAGTTGTCCACCACCACGCCCGCATCGGGCTCCATGCTGATGCCATATACCGGCAGCGCTTTGTCGTGCACACCCACTGTTATAGAGCGGCTGTTGCTGTTGTCCAGCACTATGCGGTTCACCAGCTTGTCGGCAGGGTACTGCTTCTGCTTGCCGTCCACTGTGAGCATCACTGTGCCGCTTTTTGAGGGGCCGCAGATGAGGCTCTTCTCCAGCAGCTGCACGGCTGGAGTATCGCGCACGGTATTGTCCTGAATGGTTACCTCGCCATCAGCGGTAAAAAAGGTGTGACCCGAGAAGAAGAGCGGCGCACTCACGTCTTTGGTCTTAAAGTTCTCCTCCGCCCAGTCGCCCTTCCAGGTGTGGGTGGCGGTGATGCGGAATTTGGAGGTGATAGATGTGGCCGGTATAAAGCCCACACCAAACGCGCCAAAGTACTGCTGCATCTGCTTGCGGAACTCCATGGAGAGTATATCTGCCTCTACAAGGCTGTCGCCAAACCATGCTACGCGTATCCTGGCTTTCTTGCCGTTCTTTATGGCATGCAGCTTAGCTATGAGCCGGTGCAGCGCGGGGCGGGTGGCATCGGCGCTGAAGTTGGTAAGGATCTTAGGCTCTAGGTATTTGCTGAACACTTTTTTGCCGGTATCTGCACCGGGCAGCAGCTCCTCGGCCATCCTGTCTGCCGGGGCGATAACCGTATCCGGTATGTTGCTGCCTGGGGTGGCTTTGCTTCCCTTGTCATAAAACACGTCGGCGAGGATGCTTACGTTTTTCAGGTGCAGAAAATCGGTGTGGGAGAAGGCTGCGAAAAACGAATAAAACAATAAGATGCACGTGATCACGACGGTGAATACAACTACATCTTTATTATGGCGCATACAGTGCGGTGGTTACTTGCGTGAAATTAGTATAGCCGCAAGTAATAATGCTACAATAGCGGGATTAGTTTCTAACGTACTTATTCACAATTGTTGCCCGTTAGTGCCCATTCCGGTGACTTTACCTATGTTTTTGCTGAAATTTAATTACCCCGTAACTTTGTAAAAAGGGCTGAGATGACTACTATAGCAAAAAAGCAAAAATTGCATCAATACATTGATCTTGCCAATAAAGGCGATATAGATGTTCTGCTCAGCTATATTGAAAAAGCTATGGAACCGGATGTGCCTTACAATAAGTGGGACGATACCGAATTTGTTGCGGAAATGGACCGCAGAGTAAAAGCGCTGGAGGATGGCACAGATAAAGGCTTTACCTGGGAAGAGGTGAAAGAACGGGCGAGGATTGCGGCAAAGTCAAAAACTGCAAAATGAGTTATAGCCTTATCTTTAACTCTGAAGCTGAAAAAGAATTCTCTTCTGCCTACCAGTGGTATGAAGAACAACAAACAGGCTTGGGCGAACGATTTCAACTAGAAACAGAAAAACAAATACAAAAGATAATCGCTAACCCCGAAGCCTACCATTTATCAAAAGGAAATTTTCGCGAATCTTTGGTCAGCCATTTTCCTTTCACCGTAGTATATGCGATAGATAAAAGAAAGAAAACGATTTACATTTCTTCAATTTTTCACACCAGCCGCAATCCTAAGGGTAAGTACAGAAAGTAATCCGCAGCCATTCCCATCCGAATGCTATCGGGAGCACATCTTCAAACCTGCCTCGGCGACACATTTTCAAATTAAAATGGATGTACACAGCAAGAAACCCGCAGCTATACGCTCTTTGATTTAAGCCACACCACGATCTCTTCGTATTTTTTCTGGCCGGTCGACATCCCGATGACGAAATTATACAGTTCGCTTTCACTGACGGACAATTCCAGTCCATATTCACTCAATATCGCCAGCATAGCCAGTAGTGCAGTCCGTTTATTTCCATCCACAAACGGATGATTTATGATAAGGCTTTCGCCGGGGGCAGCTGCTTTTTCAAACGGGCCGGGATACAAGTCCTTACCATCAAATGTTGAAATGGCCTGTTTATTGCAGATAAAAGCAGGTTGCGGTCTCTTATTTCTTTGGCCCCGCCAAAATCAATGATCGAAAATCCGTGCAGCAGCATGATATCGGCTTCTGATATCATGCTGCGAGTTTTTCAAGTACCGAAGCGTATTTCAATTTGATACTTTTCGTAATGGCTGGAAAGATTAATGCCGCCCTTATCGCCGGAGCTGATGCCCTTGAGGAAATCAAGCACAACTTTTAAAGCAGCTTCATCATCCATTGATTCAACCTTGATAGCGAACTGGCGAATTGCCTCCTCTTTTAATGCTGCAACACTCATAAAACAATATTAGATCATAAAGTTAAGGCTTTAAATGAGTACGACCTCACGACGTAAATTTGCATAATGGCCGATGTACACAGCAAGGAAGCGCGCAGCTACAATATGAGCCGCATAAAGGGCAAGGACACTAAGCCTGAAATGCTCCAATAAGTTTTTCACATTTTCTGCAACGTGACTTATAGTCGAATAGTGTTCCTTTTGTTCTTGCTAATTTTGTGAAATGGAAGAATCGTTGAGCTTTCTCTTGTTAAATGACCAACCCGTAACATGCCCCAAATGCAGTTCGCGAACTGTCTTCATTGAAATTAATGATGCAGTTGAACCGTATCAGCGGCACAATTGCTTGCGGCAGGAATGTGGTTATGAATTTCTTGCGATTGAAGATGAAGATTTTATACCTTAACGGTATGAAAGATGGGCAAAAACTATGGACTCGCGAAGAGCTGATACTGGCGGTAAATCTTTATTGCAAATTGCCTTTTGGTAAAATGCACAAGAGCAACCCTGAAATCATAAAGCTGGCGGAACTAATAGGCCGCACGCCATCATCAATCTCCTTTAAGCTGGTGAACTTTGCGAGCTTCGACCCTACGCTGAGGGAGCGCGGCATAAAAGGCGCATCAAATGCCAGCAAGCTGGATAAGGAAATCTGGAATGAGTTTTACAACAATTGGGATGTGGCTTTGATAGAGAGCGAAAAGCTTATGGCAAAGGTGAAAAAGACCACTGTGGAAAAGCTTAACGACATAGACATTAGCGATATACCGAAAGAGGGACTGGAGAAAACAAGGCTTGTAAAAACAAGAGTGAACCAGTGCATTTTCAGGACTATTATTTTAGCCACGTACAATAATAAATGCTGCATTACGGGGATCTCAAACCCTGAACTGCTTATTGCCAGCCACATACTGCCATGGAGCAAGGATGAAAAGAACAGAATGAACCCAATGAATGGCCTAGCCTTAAACGCCTTGCATGACAAGGCTTTTGAAGTTGGGCTAATTACCATTGATGCAGCTACCTACAAGATCAGAGTTTCGCCATCCTTAAATAAGAAAGACGCACCCGATAGCATCAAGCAAAATTTTCTTGATTATGACGGCAGAGAAATATTATTGCCAGGTAAGTTTCTGCCGGATAGGGGATTTTTGAAGGTGCATAACGATAGCAGGTTCAATTCTTGGCCATAGTGTAAAGTACACAAGCAATACTGTAGGGTTAACCACTATTAAGTATGGAAACTAAAGAGTAACATCTATAAAAGATCATCAAAGCTTTTGCAACTCAAAACCAAGAGGCATTTCCTGCGTTTCGTGTGGTTGTTCCTTCGTCGCAATGACGAGTAGAGTGGAGAAGAATATACAAGCGGGCCTTTCTGCGCATTGGATAGCCCGCTACGGGGCAAGAGCGGTGTTTGGTTGTTTCTATTGCTACAAACCGATAGCCCCGATGGGGCATTTTCCGTGTTTCGTGAGGCCGAGCTAACGCTCGTATTCTTGCGAATACATGCCTCGCAAAGGTGAGTAGTGAGCGAAAAGGAAAAAGTCTATTTGCAAAGGGTCGCCACAAATTTTGAAGCGATAATTTTTGGATCATTTGTGATCACGGGAAATCCATGAACTTTGCCAGAAGCGGCAATAAGGCGATCGTGCAGTTCGGGAATATCAGTTATCTCAAAAGCGTTTTTAATCAGCGTTACATCTGTAACGTGCACTTCGATATTATGTTTGGCCAGATAGTCTGTGACCTCAGATAATGTAACATCTATCCTCCCTTTTTCAGACAGGTATCCTATCTCCATTATCACCAAAGCAGGCACGTAAAGTTTAATCTCATTCTTTTCTGCCTGAATAAATATGTTTTTGGCTTTTTGCGGCATTTTTCTCTTCTCCATCCGAAGAACGTGCCATAGTATCTGCTAAAAATCCACTCATGCCTGTTCGCGTGGATAAACATTTTTGTAATCAGCAAATTCATCTTCCAGGTGGGCAGTTTCAGCAGCAAATCTGGAGCGTGCAGTTTGGACAGAGTCTGTTATTGCGCCTGCTTTTTTGAACTTCAGGAATTGAATAAAATCAAGAATTTCCTGCAGCATATCGCCAGGAAGCCCTTTGGAATTCTGGATGATCTGATTTTCAATCTGCGCAGAGCTCATACAATAGTGATTATATACAAATATAAGATTAAATTTCCTTACGGGTTTCCACACCCGTTTTTCATGTGCTGTTTCGTGCATCATTAATTAAACATATAGACAAACCGCAGCACCCACAAGTTGTTGTGCGCTCCGGGGGATGTGAAGTTGCCGGGGCCTTCTTCGCGAATGCGGATGAGGGAGTATTGGTAGCGGAGGGTGAGGTAGAGGGGCTGCCAGAGGTGGATCTCGGCGCCGGCAAGGAGCTCCATATCGTCTTTATTGAAGGGGTAATTGGCCTGGTGAATGGTTATGTTGCGGTCGGAAATTAGATTCTCGGAATAGTTGAGCAGGCGACCGTAGGAAAGGCCCACGCCAAAGTGGTCTTTGAGGGGGTCTATATAATTGATCATGGCGGGTATTTCGATATAGTCGAGACGGTCGTACATGTGGATGAAATCGAGTCCGGGGACGTTGGTGCCGGTGGCCTGGTTGGTATTGCGGCCTTTCTGCGAATAGAGGAGTTCAATGCTTACATCGGCATCGGAAGCGACCTGGGCAAGCCCGATGAGGCCGAGGTTGGCGCCCACTTTGTAGTAGTGTGTGAAGTTGTGATTGTCGATAGTAGCGAGGTTGGCGCCTACCACAATGCCGCCGGTGAAGGAGCGGATCTTCTGCTCACTGTAAACGTCCTGGGCATTTGTTTTCTGTGCTCCCGCCAGTAACAACAGGAGTATTGAAATGCTGATGATGGTATGCCTGCTGCTTGTGTGCACTATTTTTTCTTTGCTTTAATAAGTAAAGATAAAATAGTTAGGATAATGAGGGGATTAAAAATTTGGGAGGGTGGTGCGTGACATCCCCCTGCCCCCCTTCGCTCACGCACACGCCAACGCTAAAGGGGGAATTTCCCGTGTTGCGTGCCGGGCGCGAGTTGACCACCCCAGCTGGAAAACACTGCTTCGCTATGTTTTCCAGCATTGACCTGCGGTCGTGCCCTTGCGGGCACCTAAAAACAGGAGGGGAGGTGTTGCGTGGCCCCCTTTTGAACTCAGAATGAGGTTTGGTCCCGATAGCGATCGGGATGGAATTTCCATTTTGGAATTTCGTTTTTGTACCTTGCGGTATGTCTGAAAATAACCCGGAAAAGAAACTGTTTTTGCTGGATGCGTTTGCGCTGATATTCAGGGCGTATTATGCGCTCATTCGCACGCCGCGCATTACGAGCAAGGGGAAAAATACGAATGCGCAGTTCGGCTTTACGAATACGCTGCTGGAGCTGCTGACGAAGGAAAAGCCTACGCATCTGGCGGTGGTGTTTGACACGAGCGCACCCACGGAACGCCACACAGATTTTGCCGACTACAAGGCAAACCGGCAGGAGACACCTGAGGACCTGCTGGCTGCGGTGCCTGATATAAAGCGGATCATAAAGGGTTTTAACCTGCCGTGCCTGGAGCTGGATGGCTATGAGGCGGATGACATAATAGGTTCGCTGGCGCTGGAAGCCGCAGACCTGGGCTATACGGTGTATATGGTGACGCCGGACAAGGACTATGGGCAGGTGGTGCGCGAAAAGGTGTATATCTACAAACCGAAATCGGCATTCAGCGACATGGCGATAATGGGCGAAAAAGAGGTGTGCGAAAAATGGGGCATAAAGCGTGTGGACCAGGTGATAGATATGCTGGGCCTGATGGGTGATGCGGTGGATAACATACCGGGGATACCCGGTGTGGGCGAGAAGACTGCCGCCAAGCTGATAGCCGAGTATGACAACATGGAGAACATCCTTGCCAATGCCGACAAGATAAAGGGCGCGCTGGGCGAGAAGATACGCAACAACAAGGAGCTGGCGCTGATGAGCAGGAAGCTGGCAACGATCATCACCAATGTGCCGGTGCCGTTTCATGATGAGGACTTCAGGGTGAAGGAAAAGAATGTGGAGGCGCTGACAGATGTGTTTAACGAGCTGGAGTTTAAGACGATAGCGAAGCGCATATTCGCACCTGTGGTTGAGACAGACTTGTTTGGTGGAAAGAAGGCAGGAGGCAGTTCGCAGTCGGCGGTTGACAATAGCCGGAGTTTGGATCTGTTTGGGAACCCTATTAAACAGAAGGCAGGGAGCAGCCTGCCTGCCGGACAGGCAGGTTTGCAGGAGGCAGGGGCAGAAGGCGGTGAGCAGGGACAGGAGGCTGATACAGAGCAACAAGAAACTTTACCAAGCAACCTTACTACTCTGGAGCAGGTGCCGCATGTATATACGCTGGTGCAGACAGATGAGGAGATAACGGAGTTGCTGACGCACCTGGAAGGGAAGAAGGAAATATGCTTTGATACAGAGACAACGAATATAGACGCCAACCTTGCGGACCTTGTGGGTATGAGCTTCTGCTTTGAGAAGGGCATAGCGTGGTTTGTGAGTGTGCCAGTGGAGCGGGAGGGTGTGATAAAGGTGCTGGAGCGGTTCAGGGGGCTGTTTGAGAACCCGGATGTGCTGTGGGTGGGCCAGAACATTAAGTATGATATGATGATGCTGAAGTGGTATGGGTTTGGTCTGAAGGGGCCGATATACGATACCATGCTGGCCAACTATGTGATAGACCCCGATGGCAAGCGCAGCATGGATATGCTGGCCATGAAGTACCTGGCCTACGAGCCGGTGAGCATAGAAACGCTGATAGGCAAGAAGGGCAAGGGGCAGGGCAATATGCGCGATGCACCGCTGGAAGCGGTGAAGGAGTATGCGGCTGAGGACGCAGATATAACGCTGCAACTGAAGAAGGCTTTTGACCCGATGCTGGTAGAGAAGGATGTGAAGCGGGTGTTTGATGAAGTGGAGAACCCGCTGGTGCCGGTGCTGATAGATATAGAGTATGAAGGTGTGGGGCTGGATGTGCCATTCCTCCGGGATTATTCGAAGGTGCTGGAAGTGGATATAAAGCAGGCTGAGGAGAATATATACAACCATGCAGGGGTGAAGTTCAACATAGGCTCGCCGAAGCAGCTGGGCGAGGTGCTGTTTGAAGTGATGAAGATAGATGCCGGGCAGAAGAAGACAAAGACCGGCCAGTATGCCACGGGTGAAGATGTGCTGCAGAAGCTGCGACTGAAACACCAGATAGTAGAAGATATACTCGCCTACCGCGAGCTGACCAAGCTGAAAAGCACTTATGTAGATTCGCTGCCAGACCTGATAAATCCACGGACAGGGCGGCTGCATACGAGCTTCAACCAGAGTGTAGCGGTGACGGGGAGGCTGAGCAGCAACAATCCCAATCTGCAGAATATACCGATACGCACAGACAGGGGACGGGAGATACGGCGGGCATTCATAAGCCGGGGAAATGGATATACGCTGGTATCTGCGGATTACTCGCAGATAGAGTTGCGCATAGTGGCGGCAATAAGCGGCGATGAGAATATGATATCGGCATTTAAAGAGAACAAAGACATACATACTGCCACGGCAGCAAAGGTATATGGCGTAGCAGAGAGCGAGGTGACGTCCACCCAGCGGCGGGCGGCGAAGGCGGTGAATTTTGGTATCATATACGGGCAGAGCGCGTTTGGGCTGGCAGAGAATATAGGCGTGAGCCGCACTGAGGCAAAGACTATTATTGACAACTACTTTACGCAGTACTCATCGGTGAAGCTGTACATGGACCGGTCGATAAACTTTGCCAAAGAACATGGCTATGTGGAGACGGTGATGGGCCGCAAGCGCTGGCTAAAGGATATATACAGCGCCAACTTCACGGTGCGGGGCTATGCCGAGCGCAACGCGATAAACATGCCGATACAAGGCACGGCCGCCGATATGATAAAGCTGGCGATGATCACTATTCACCGGGAGCTGGTGAAACGCAATATGCGCACGCGCATGATACTGCAGGTGCATGATGAACTTGTGTTTGATGTGCCGCTGGATGAAGTTGAAGAGGCACAGACAATCATAAAGGCGGGCATGAGCAATGCTATGAAACTGCCGCATGATGTGCCGCTGAATGTGGAGACGGGCATGGGGAATAACTGGCTGGAGGCTCATTAGTCCGGACTAAGATTTCTAGGATGGAAAGATTTTAGGATGCGCGATTTGTTGTTTTCAAGGAAGGATTTACCCACGCTCATAAACATTTGTAAATTGGTATTAAAACTCGGTTATGGAAACACTATGCAATAAGCTGGAAGGTATTTTGAATAAGATACCTAAATACAGCGAAGCCGGCATTGCCGAAATAGAAAAACAGCATGAGGCATACGATGCTTTGCTGAATGAACATGCAGACGGCAATGTGACGATAAAGAAGCACACGCCAATGTGCTACGACATTGGCCTGAACATTGCGAGAGCTAAGAAAGAGCCCGCCGGCAAGAAGCAACAGTTCTGGTTTGATAAGGCGCGGGAAGACTTTAAATCGGATGTGACAGCGTTGAAGGAGCAAATGAAGTGTTCCGCTGAATCTGAATCTGATCCCAATTGGAGTTAATGGAGGGATTGAAGGAATTTCTTGATGGCAAGGTGAAGCTATATAACCAGCCCGGATTTATAGAGAAAGACCCTGTGTGCATACCGCACTTGTTTAGCAAAAAGCAGGATATCGAGATAGCGGGCCTCTTTGCTGCCATACTGGCGTGGGGCAATCGCACTACTATTATCAACAACTCGCGAAAACTGATGATGTGGATGGGCAATGCTCCCCATGATTTTATACGAAACCATAAGGATACCGACCTGAAGCCGTTCGTTCATTTTGCGCACCGCACCTTCAATGCCACCGACCTGCTGTATTTCATATCGTTCTTACAATATCATTACCTCCGGTTTGATTCATTGGAGGATGCCTTTGTCCCCGGCAAACATTACAAAGAAGAAAACGTAGAGCAGGCGCTGGTGCATTTTCACAATTACTTCTTTTCCATTGAGTATCCCGAGCGGACGAAGAAGCATATTTCCACACCGGCGCGTGGCTCGGCATGTAAGCGCATCAATATGTACCTGCGGTGGATGGTGCGTAGGGACAGCAACGGCGTTGACTTCGGGGTCTGGAAGAAGATAAGGCCTGCACAGCTTATATGCCCACTCGATGTGCACGTAGCGCGGGTAGCAGAGCGCCTCGGCTTTCTTGATAATATAAAATCGAACTGGGCAAATGCCATACAACTTACAGCACACTTAAAGCTGCTGAATCCCAAAGACCCTGCGGTATATGATTATGCACTCTTCGGATTAGGGATGGCAGAAAGGTTTTGATATTGAAAGCAGGCCGTTTGTTGATATTTGATTTTGGATATCGGAAATACATTTCCGAAAATCATAAAACGGAGTTGTTGCGTTCAAAAAACGCCGAATCAGAAATATAATTCTGATTTGTGGTCCTGTTTTAGAAAGAATAATAAAGCCAGTGTCATCTAGCAGATATTTTCAATTGCCCAGACCTTCAGGTCGGGGTGAAATAACGAAATATGAGCGGCTTTAGCCGAAATAAGTTAATGTGGATTTGACAAAATGCACTTGGCGACACTACTGATGAATATTGTTCGTTTTATCTACCACTTCTTTTATTATTTTATCGAGGTCCTGGGTGGCGATGGTGAGCTTTTCCAGTATTTCTATGTTGGTGTCGTGATGGATGGCTTCGTAGTTGAACAGGGATGCAAGGCCGAGGATACTGGCCACCGGGCCGCGCACTTTGTGAGACTGTATCCAGGCTATTTCGCGCAGCTTTTCGTTTTGCTTTTGGATCTGGACGAACTGGTTTTTCTGTTCTGAGATATCGCGGGCAATACAGATGACGCCCACTATCCTTCCGGCATCATCAATGATCGGGTTTGAGCTGATCTCTTTATGCAGCAACGCCCCGTCATAAAACTCTTCAACTAAAATGGTAAACGATTCGCCGGCCAGTGCCCGCTCGTAGTCCTTTTTTCGGGTATTAAAGAATGATTCGGAACCCCATTCGCCAAGTACGTAGTCGCCTGGCTTTGGTGTTACAGCGGCCAGCTCATAAATAAACTCCTGGTAGGCTTTATTACAAAATACTATTTCCAGTTTTGAATTTATAGACCATACCTGGTCGCGCGTATTGTTGATCGTGGCCAGCAGGTTTTGCTCTGTATTGCGTATTGTTTCGGTGAGTTGGCGCTCTTTCGATATGTCGAATGTTACGCCGTTGATCGTGTCCGGTGTACCGTCAAACCCTATCTTCAGGTTTATCTGGGATTTTAGTGTTTTTATTTCACCCGATGGACTAACGTAGCGGAATATAACCTCTGATACGCCTTTTGTATTGGCCTCTTTCAAGGATTCATAGACCAGTTCCAGGTCATCGGGGTGAATAGCATTGTAGAATAAGCCCTTATCCCGCATCATTTCATCGGCACTAAAACCGAATAGTTTCATGTAGGCATTATTGGGATAGGCGTAAACGAGCTCAAAGGTGCCTGCCTTTCTTGACCAGATGGTATAACCCATAGAGTACAGCAGACTTTCCAGCTGTTCCTTTTGCGCCTTGATCTGGTTGGTCAGTTCTTCATTGTGTTTCTCAACCTGGATCTTTTTATTTACGTCAATTGCGAAGTTGATGGTAGCGCCCACATTTCCGAATTGCGTGGCGTGTGTATAAATATGCGTGTAAAATGTTTCACCCTTCTTTGTAAGGTATTTCCGGTAGCCAGCGTCGTAAAAATCTTTCTTTTTCAGATTATCACCTGCAGGAAGCAGTTCTTTTTCATCTGGGGGAAGCAGATCGTTAATGCTCATGCGCCGGAACTCCTCCTTTGTATAGCCATACTTTTCTACCGCCGCATTATTCACGATCAGGAATTTCATTGTGGAGGAGTCAATGATCCACATAGGTATTGGCCCGTTCTCAAAATGCTTTTTATATTCACGTACCGCAAATTCCGTTTTTACAGTTACGGCCTTCCTTTCGGCTGCAAACAATATCGCTTTTTCCAGTTGTCCGGCATCATATTTCCCGTTCACCAGGAAGTCCTGTGCGCCTTCCCTGATGGCGGTAACTGCATCTTCTTTATCATCATTGTCCGATAATACGATGATAGGGATATTCTTAAAATGTTTTTGTAGCGTATGTAAAGAAGGGGAGATACTAGCTCCGGGTGAAGACAGGTCGGCAATAATGATAAAGAATTCGTCCTTTGGGTGGGATAAAGACTCATCAATAGAAAAACTCCTGCAAATCCTTTCTTTCGAGTAATGAAGTTCTGTGAGCTGTTTATTTAAGGTAGCGTACTTCGTCCCATTAGCTTCAATTACCAATAATCCTTTTTTCATCGAGTTCTTCTTTCTGTGAAACGCCTGTCTAATTAATATATCGTATATAAAACTGCTATGTATTGTGCATTAATTAATAACTCGTACAAATTTAGCTGGTCTTTTGGGAATTAAATGCAAATCGACTGTTAATGTGGGTTATTGTCGTGTTATTTTGATATTCGTTCCGCTTTTAGTGCTTCTTCTGGCTTTTTACTTTCCTTCGCGATGTTTGCAAAGCGTTATAATCTCGTGTATCGCGGATTTTTATAAAAATAGCTAAAAAAATGTGATTTATTACGATGAAATGAAAACATAGTAAAGGGTTGATCATCTGAATCAAATAACCACCTTTCAACTAATCAACTTATTTTTGCCGCACTATGGCAAATGACAATAAGCTGCAAAACATAATAGGACATTGCAAAGAATACGGTTTTATCTTTCAATCGAGCGAGATATATGATGGACTGAGCGCTGTGTATGACTACGGCCAGCTGGGCGTAGAGCTGAAGAGGAATATACGCGAATACTGGTGGCGCAGTATGACCCAAATGAATGACAATATAGTGGGCATAGACGCTGCTATATTCATGCACCCTACGGTATGGAAAGCCAGCGGACATGTGGACAACTTCAGCGACCCTATGATAGACAACAAGGACAGCCAGAAACGCTACCGTGTAGATCACCTGATAGAAGCCTATGCTGAGACCCAGGAGAAAGATAAAGGAGACGCGATACTGGCACAGATGGACCAACTGCTGGCTGCCAATGACTTTGACGGACTGAAAAAACTGATAGAGGATAATAAGATGAGTTGTGGTGTAAGCGGTACCTGCAACTGGACAGATGTGCGTCAGTTCAATCTGATGTTTTCTACCGAGATAGGCTCCGTAGCTGAAGAAGCAAACGTTATCTACCTGCGCCCGGAAACAGCACAGGGTATATTTGTGAACTTCCTGAATGTGCAGAAAAGCGGGCGTATGAAAATACCCTTCGGTATAGCACAAACAGGCAAGGCATTCCGTAACGAGATAGTGGCAAGAGGATTCATATTCCGCATGCGCGAGTTTGAGCAGATGGAGATGCAGTTCTTCGTGAAGCCGGGTACGCAGAAAGAATGGTATGAATACTGGAAGGAAGCGCGCATGAAATGGCATATGAGCCTGGGTATCAGTCCTGAGAAATACCGCTTTCATGACCATGTAAAACTGGCACACTATGCCGATATGGCCTGCGATATAGAATATGATTTCCCGATGGGCTTTAAGGAAGTGGAAGGCATACATAGCCGCACTGACTTTGACCTGAAAAACCACCAGGAATACAGCGGGAAAAAACTCACCTACTTTGATACAGATATCAACCAGCACTACGTGCCTTATGTAGTGGAGACCTCTATAGGCCTTGACCGTACCGTGATGCTGATACTCAGCGAAGCATACAAGGAAGAAGATCTAAGTACAGCCGATAAGCAGGATAGCCGCGTTGTGCTGAGCTTTCCGCCCATGCTGGCGCCCATAAAGTTGGCAGTACTGCCACTCACCAAAAAAGATGGCCTGCCGGAGATAGCCCTTGAACTGATAGACCAGTGCAAACCGCACTTCAAATGCTTCTACGAAGAGAAAGACAGCATAGGCAAGCGCTACCGCAGGCAGGATGCCATAGGCACACCTTTCTGTATCACCATAGACCACCAAACCAAGGAAGACCAGACGGTGACGATACGCTACCGCGACAGCATGACCCAGGAGCGCATAGCGCTGGCAGATGTGAAAGCGCTGGTGCTTGGTAAAATAGCAATGTTTTAATGACTGGAATTGGGATCTGGATTGTTATTGCAGTAAATGTCTCTGATTATGGCCGACAACATCTTACAGGAAGCAGCATTAGCACTCGGCCAGGACTGGGACCTGAAACTGCCGGATACGCTGTCTGAAGAGGCTATACTGAAATTGCTGGCAGACCGCGTAGTGACTGTGCTGGAACGTGGACCTGAAACCTTTTTCCAGCTCATGTACCGGCTCGATATTTCGGAGAAGAAACTCAATGCCATTTTACTCGAAGATGACGTGGCGATGAAGATAGCCCGGCTGATCTATGACCGCCAGTTGCAGAAGATACAGAGTAGAATGGCGCACAGAAAGACGCACGAAAGCGGTGATCCGGATTTGAGATGGTGAACCCCAAACCCCTGAAGGGGCTTCACTGGTGAATATATTTTCAGCTACGGTGTCTTTTAGGTACAATTGCTGCCTGAGCGTTGAAGTCTTAGAGCAAGCAAAGCCCCTTTAGGGGTTTGGGGTTACTTCGTAAACTTATACCCAATGCCCCTTATAGAATGAAAATGCTTGGGGTTGCGGCTGTCTTTCTCGAAAAATTTACGGAAGTTGAGGATGAAGTTATCTATAGTACGTGTAGTTGGATATACATTGTAGCCCCAAACGATCTGCAGTATCTGCTTGCGGCTTACTACTTCACCTTCGTGCTCTACCAGCAGTTTTAGCAGGGCTGCTTCTTTCTTGCTCAGTTCCTGCGTGTGCTTGTTTTTATCTATGCACTCATGTGCGGCAAAATCTATTTTGCAGCCGGCAAACTCGTAGGTATCTCCCATCGTTTGCGGTTCTTTCAGCCGCTTGTTCTTGGTCACCAGCTTGTCAACCCGCAGCAACAGTTCTTCGAGATTAAAAGGTTTGGTGAGGTAGTCATCGCCGCCCTTCTTCAATCCTTCCACCCTGTCTGCGCTGCTGTTGCGTGCTGATAGGAAGAGTATAGGCACATCGTTATGCTGCATCCTTATGGTTTCGCACACGGTTATGCCGTCCATATCGGGCAGCATTATATCCAGCACTATAAGGTCAAAGTATTCATTCTTCACTGTTTTTACCACTGCGGGGCCGTTGTCCACAGTAGTTACTTCATACCCTTCCAGCTCCAGGTTCAGCTTAAGGGCTTCACGCAGGCTTTCTTCATCTTCAGCTACAAGTACCGATGCTTTATATGATTTTGTTGCCATTCATTATTTGCTTTTGGGTAAAAAATACTCACTGGGGAGTGATCTGGATAACGTTATACAGTTCGGGTCCCGGGTTTTGCCTGATCCCCATATCTTTCATCACCACCTGCACCGAGTCGCCCACATAAGAATCGAGGTTAATGCTGGTGCTCTCCACAGTGTAAGATGTATAGTAGCTCACAACTATGGTATGCGTACCATAAGTGTAAGTAGCGTTGCTGGCTTTTGCGTAGAGCCGGCCCTTTACAGTAGTAGTGGCATTGTCATTAGTGCTGCCATGAGAGCAGGAGACAAACACTGTGATGATGAACAAAAAGAGTAATTGCATTGAAAAACGCATAGCAGCTTGTTTTTTTACCTGGAGAAAAACCGCACGATCATTTCCTTACGGGACTGTAAAAATACAGAAAATACAGATGCTTTCTTTTACAGGTTAATTTGGATTTCTTTTTGAATTGAATTTACCTACCTTTGCCGTCCCGGAAAAGAGCCACCGGGGATTGTAGTTGCGGGCGTGGTGAAATTGGTAGACACGCTAGACTTAGGATCTAGTGCTTCGCGGCTTGGGGGTTCGAGTCCCTCCGCCCGCACTTAATTA
>CAIRTW010000297.1 GCA_903881585.1 uncultured Bacteroidota bacterium
AAAGTGATGGTCCGCCTGGATTGAAAACTGTTTGGTTGGGTTATCAAAGGGTATGCGATGCCGAAGTTTTTTATACTACTTTTAGGCAATTAAATTTGGGTAAGGCATAGCTACCAGCAGGCAGGTGGAGGATTTTAGGATGCACTTATATGCTGCTGTACGTTCTATCTATTACTGGCCTTATTTTTATTTTACTTATTTTTACATCAGAAAACAATGTAGGTGCCTGATAAATATTTTGAAAAACTACCGGAAGATTGCCCTGATGCTGATGCGCAACCCGTAAACAATATTAAGTTTTACAGGCTGGTAAGCGCAAAACCAGCATTAGACGAAGATTTCTATTCGGAGCGAAAGGTTTGGCCTCACAGGAAATTTAATGTTTCGGAATGTCAGGCTTGTTCCTTATCCATCTATAATGATCTTTCGGCGGCAACTGAATTGACAATGTTGCCTAAATTTAAATCAAAACTAATTGCTGAAATAACACTGACATTAACGAACGGCCCGGTAAAACAAACTTTTAAAAATATCCATCATCATTCATGGTGGCGGGAAAATTCATTTGAATTAAAAAATAACATTAATTATTTACAATAAATGCTGCGATTAATTCCAGATAAAATACTAATTTATTACGACATCCCCCAGCTATTTACAGCTATAGACCAGGTGGGTGCGAGATACATATGTCTTAACGTAGAATCGGAAACAGAATATGCAACTTATATAGCAGTACCTGTTTCAGTGGAAAAAATGAACGCCCTTGTTTTAGGAACTATTGATCTACGGAAAGCGTTCCAGGTATCCGAAACAGGAATTTGGTATAAAGTGACTTTTAATGAAAATGAAGAGATCATTACAGAGCCATTTGATTTTGATATAGTGTCCGAAAAATACTTGCCATCAGCGGGTTTCTATTTTCCCAGGCAAGCTATTGGTGATGAACAACAAAGCATTCCTTCGCTTGAAAAAGAGAAGATATTTAAGGTTGGGGATGTTGTTTTTATCAATTCTGATAATCATATCAAACTGACCATCTCTGCAATTGACGAAAAAGGACTGGCCGATTGTGTTTATTATGACAACAAGGATAAAAGGCTAAGGCATGAAAAACTCAATATTAATACGCTAACGCCTACGTTGCTGTACAGGACGTTTGATTTTTTATAGCCTTCATAATAATATTAGCCCCAGTTCCTTGATTGCCGATGAGCCACACGATGAGCGGAAACTCACCGGAGACACGAATATGAACTATTATTTCTTTACACTTTTTAGTTCTTTCATTTTTTCTTTGCCATCTTTTGTTAGCGACCAAAAAAGATCTGCCCCTCCTTGAATTGTTTCAGAATACTCAACATCTATTAAACCCAGTTCCTCTAATTGCGTCCTTACTGTATGAAAAACCTCACTATTCACTTGCGGTGTACTTACTCCTTCTCTTTGATATTCGTTCGATTTTTCATAAAAAATTTTGCTGAAAATTTTAGCTACAGCTGCATCAGTTGGCGGCTTCAGAAGATATGGTGAAATTAGCGAAAACATATCCCTCCAAGTAAGGGTTGCCTCCCAGTTTATGGTCTCTCCGCCACTACCCCTATAGCCAAATTTATAAATTGTACCCGAAAACTGCAAATTTATCAGAGAGAGAGGCCAAGTTGTTATTTGATTTGTTCTTAACTTCCGTTAGCCTTAAAACATTAATTTGTTCTTTTAATTTACTTATTTCCTTCAACTGCTCATTTACCTCTTGCAATTAATTAGTTTTTTCAAGAATTATTTTCCCAACAGTCTTTTCTAATTGCTCTTTATTTCTACGTATTTGTTGAATCATTATTCTATCGATAGGAATTTCGAAAGGCGATAATTCAATATGTTTTTTTACTCTCAACAGAAATTCCCCTTTCTTCGCGGTCCATCTGTCACTCTTAATTTGTGATGATACTATGTTTAGTTTTTCTTGAACAATATCTTTTATTCTATCTAAACTTTTTTCGTCTAATAACTTTTCTATTTGAGTTGGTTCTTGTATCACACCAACTGTTTTGTAACTAATAGGATCGATAATTAAAGGAATCACTTTTGCATTTGTGATCCAGGCCGCACCCATTTCATTTAAGCACACTTCACTTTCTTTAAAATTAGGGGATATGAGTAAAAAAATGATTTTTGCGGATAAAATGTTCTCCCTGATGGAATTTCTCCAGTCTTCGCCAGATCTTATTTTAGCGCCATCAGTTGAAACACAAAATATACGATTAATATGAACTCCTAGACCTCCTTCAAGAATAATATCATTGAAAGAATCTGCAATTTCCTTGTCCTTAACTGCATGGCTAATAAAAATTTCTTTCCCTGCGTCTTGCGTTTTTTCATCGCTAATATTAGGGCTTCCTTTTTCTTGTCTTTTTGAATATCTCGCGACAACGGCATCCATAAGAGGGTTTTTGTTAGGTGAAATTGGATTATAGCCTTTTTCTTCATCAAATGCCATAGCGCATTATTTTAGGTTTATCGAATTTTATTACGCAAAAGTAGGCATAATTAAAATCTTGATTAACAACGGTCATGCTATTATAAGTTTATCGGCAATTAACACTCAAACTTAACTTCACTGTCATTAGAGTTCTATGCTGTCGAAAAGAAATTTCGAAAAAATTATTGGCTGAAAATTTTCAGCCCTACGATATTGTATCCGTAATTTCGCACTATGCCACTATATAAAGAATGGAATGTCTGAACTAAGATTTTTAGGATTGGAGGATTTTAAGATGTGCGAGACCGAACCCATGGGCGGTGTAAGAAGGCATCGAATGATTTGCTAATTTACATTTATGATCTATAATGAGATGACGCACAAAATTATCGGTTGTGCAATGAAAGTGCATAACACTCTGGGAAATGGCTTCCAGGAGGTGATCTATCAAAGGGCTTTAGCAATAGCATTTGAGAAGCAAGGCATTCATTTTGCAAGGGAACTGGAAATGACTATCTTATATGAAGGCATTGATATTGGAACGAGAAGGTGGATTTTTTCGTTGAAGATAAGATCATGGTAGAGCTAAAAGCAATTATTACATTGAACGAATCAAACATTAACCAGTGCAGAAATTACCTTGAAGCCTATAGCCTCCCAGTTGGGCTACTTATAAATTTTGGAGCAAACAGCCTTGAGTACAAGCGAGTCTATAATACAAAACATCCGGATTCGAAAAACGACATGGATCAATAGATTGGCCCTAAATAATTATTTAAAAAAAGCGTCTTAAATACAAACAAATACTCGCAGTTGTCTCGCGCATCCTGCAATCCTTTCATCCTAAAAATCTTAGTCATTATGCCACTATACAAAGAATGGGAAATAGGAAATCATGGTCTTGCTGCTATATGGAAGGTGGAAGAAGATGAGGCTTTTTTTGTGGAGCGGACGGGTATGACCTCTGATATGAAGAATGAACGGCGGCGGATAGAGCATCTGGCCGGGCGTTTTCTGCTGAAGCACCTGGAGGCAGATTTTCCACTGCACCAGATAGCTAAGGACGAACATGATAAGCCGCGGATAGATAATAATGCTTTCTTCTTTTCCATTTCACATTCGTGGCCATATATAGCTGCGGTGATAGACCCTTATGAGGAGGCAGGCATAGACATACAGACGTGGCATGCACGGATAGAGCAAATACAACACAAATACCTGTCGGCAGAGGAACAGCAACTCTTTCAGAATGACCCGAAGCTGCTGACGCTCGCATGGAGCGCGAAAGAGGCGGTTTATAAATGGAACGGCAAGCGTGGGGTTGACTTTATAGAGCACCTGCCAATAGAAGTTTTTAACAATCGGCCGCCAAATTATAACATGACGATTTATTTTAAAGCAAATAGGATGCCGCAAATGGTATTAATAGAAAATATAATAAATACTGATTTTACTTGCTCTTACGTGGTTTCTGCACAGGATTGGGCCATTTATTAATGACATTATTAATTTTTAAATGTTATTATTTTTACCCGAAAAATGAAAAATAATTAGAAAAAACAAAAGGAAACAGTAAATTTGCATAAAATCTTATATTATGTCGAATATACGTTTTCAAGCGCTTCAGTCGGTAGCTACTGCCGAGGAGAAAAAGATCAGCGGATATGGGGAGAAAAAAATAACTGCCATATTCGCGAGCAATGTATTTACGGGCCGCACGATGCGGGAGCACCTGAGCGATGAGGCTTATAAAAGCCTGATGAATTCAGCAAAGGCCGGATCGCGGGTTGACCGCCGAATGGCAGACCAAGTAGCAGCGGGCATGAAATCATGGGCAGAGGAAAGAGGAGTAACGCACTTCACACACTGGTTCCAGCCACTTACCGGCACTACAGCAGAAAAACATGACTCCTTCTTCACCATAAAAAGTGATGGTACTGCCATAGAGCTTTTTGATGGTGATGCACTGATACAGCAAGAGCCCGATGCATCAAGCTTTCCGAACGGCGGCATACGCGCCACATTTGAGGCACGTGGCTATACCGCATGGGACCCTTCGTCTCCGGCATTCATAATGGAGGCTGGCTCAGGAAAGACACTTTGCATACCTACCATATTCATTGCCTATAATGGTGAGAGCCTGGATTATAAAGCGCCGCTGCTGAAATCAATCGCAGCCCTTGATAAAGCGGCGGTGGATGTGTGCCACTTCTTTGATAAGAATGTGAGCAAGGTAACCGCAACGCTGGGATGGGAGCAGGAGTACTTTGTAATAGATGAAGCACTTGCAAATGCGCGCCCCGACCTGATGATGTGCGGACGCACACTGCTAGGCCACGGACCAGCAAAGGGCCAGCAGCTGGAAGACCACTACTTCGGCTCGATACCGGAGCGTGTATATGCTTTCATGCAGGATTTTGAACAGGAGTCATACAAACTGGGCATACCGCTGCGCACACGCCATAACGAGGTTGCACCATCGCAGTTTGAGTGCGCACCGATATTTGAAGAGTGCAACATAGCAGTGGACCACAATACCCTGCTGATGGACGTAATGAACAAGGTGGCCAAGCGCCATAAGCTGAAAGCGCTGCTGCACGAAAAACCATTTGCTGGTGTGAACGGAAGCGGCAAGCACAACAACTGGAGCCTGGCTACAGATACGGGCGTGAACCTGCTCTCCCCTGGCAAGACACCGCGTACTAACCTTATGTTCCTCACCTTCTTTGTAAATGCGATAAAGGCGGTACATGATTATGATGACCTGCTGCGCGGTGCTATAGCCTCTGCAAACAATGATCACCGCCTGGGCGCTAACGAAGCGCCACCTGCTATCATCTCCGTATATATAGGCAAGTACCTCAGCGATGTGCTGGACGAAGTGGAAACAAGGGTGAAGGAAAAATTCACAGAACAGGACGAAGTAATACTGAAGCTGGATATACATAAGCAGATACCCGAGCTGCTGATGGACAATACGGACCGTAACCGTACCAGCCCGTTCGCATTCACAGGCAATAAGTTTGAGTTCCGCGCGGTAGGGTCATCTGCCAACTGTGCATCGCCGATGGTAGTGCTGAATACGATAATGGCAGAGACGTTGAAACAGTTCAAGAAAGATGTGGACTCACTTGTGGAAAAAGGCGACAAAAAAGAAATAGCTGTACTGCAGGTGCTGCGTGATTACATATCGAAGTCTAAGAAAATACGGTTTGAAGGGGATAACTACAGCACTGAATGGGCAGAAGAAGCCAAGCGCCGCGGCCTGAATAACTTTAAGACCACACCTGAAGCACTCGATGCTTTTGTAACAGAGAAAGGCAAGCAGGTATTTTATGACAACAACATCTACAGCAAGCGCGAACTGGAAGCCCGCCACGAAATAATGCTGGAAGACTATGTGAAGAAAGTGCAGATAGAAGCGCGCCTGCTGGGCTACCTGGCAACAAACCATGTGCTGCCTGCAGCTATTGCATACCAGAACACACTGATAGAGAATGTGCGCGGCCTGAAGGACATAGGGCTGGACAAGAAGAGCTATAAAGCGCAGCTGCACCTGATAGAAGTGATCAGCGGCCACATACAGGGCGTGAACGACAATGTGGAAGCTATGCTGGCGGCGCGTAAAAAAGCGAATGAGCTGGCAGACTTCCACAAGCGCGCACTTAAATATTGCCACGAGGTAAAACCATACTTCGACACAATACGGTACCATGCAGATAAGCTTGAACTGGTGGTGGACGATAAACTCTGGCAGTTGCCGAAATATCGCGAGCTGCTGTTCATGAGGTAGGTCCTGCTATCTGAAAAATAAGTGTAAAAAGCCGTTTCTTTGCAGAAGCGGCTTTTACTTTTGCGGCAGTCGTAGCACCGCTTCCAATTACTAACAGATGTATTATCAATGTGGGTAAAAAAATCCTTTGCTTACTTAGTCGCACCTCAAAAAGTCGATTTCATTTTTTGAGACAATAAATTACCGTAAACAGCTGTAACGAGATTACAAATGAGTTGCCAACTTCTAATTGCCTCTGTACGCCAGAGGTTTATCGCTCGTTTAAAATTCATTGCTG
>CAIRTW010000298.1 GCA_903881585.1 uncultured Bacteroidota bacterium
CTGGGAATCAACTTTAGTCTCTATCGCCAAATCTCTAAATAAATCAGCAGGTATTAGTTTGAGCAAATCCGCAGCTTTCATATGTCAAAATTACCACTAAAAGGTTTCGAACACTAGTGCATAGGATGCAGGGCTAATAGTTTTCACAAGCTGGGGGGTGGCACGGCGCGAACCAAAAAAAGCCCCGCATAGGATGCAGGGCTAATAGTTTTCACAAGCTGGGGGGTGGCACGGCGCGAACCAAAAAGAGCCCCGCATAGGATGCAGGGCTAATAGTTTTCACAAGGTCAGGGAGATATCTTTGAGTTGTCAGAAGTCTCTTTACGGGCACAAATCTACGGATACCATGTTTGAAAAACCATTTTTTTGTAAAAGATTTACAATTTAAGCACGCCAAAACTATCATGTGAACAAACAACATACTGTATCTTCGCGTTTCACGTTAATAGCACATGCAGAAAGGCTTCTTATTTATTACTTTTGTTTTATTGTTATTTGCGAAGCCTGCATTAGCCCAACGCCCATTGCTCAACATGCCTGAGCATGATGACAAACCTTATTACTTCGGCATTACTTTTGGATTCAATGAGTCGGTTTACCAGATAAGCTATACTTCCGCTTTCGCCAACACGGATACGTTTAAAAGGATTCAGCCGCACTGGCAACCGGGCTTCAACCTTGGCCTTATCGGGAACCTGCGGCTGTCGCGTTTTATTGACCTTCGCTTTGTGCCATCGCTGGCGTTTGCGTCTAAAAATCTTGAATACGAATATGGGTACCCAACGGATAGTGTGGTGAATAAGACCATAGAATCCATTTACATGCACTTACCGCTGCAACTGAAATTCAAGAGTGACCGTATAAAGAATTTTCGTTTTTATGGGCTCACCGGTATTAAGTTTGACTATGACCTTGCAGCCAACGCACGCTCTCACCGCCCGGACGAATTTTTGAAAGTAAGCCCAACTGATTTCGGTTATGAGATAGGTGTTGGGTTTGAATTCTTTAACCCTAATTTCATCTTCTCACCGGAGATCAAGCTGAGCCAGGGGCTCACCAACCAACTTTATCCCGACCATGGACTGCAACTGACGAATGCGATAAATACGCTGCATACACGTATGATCGTTATTTCCATCCACCTGGAAGGGTAGTTTTCAGTTGGCAGTAGGCAGTTTACAATTGGCAGTTGCCCGTGCATCAGATATTGCAATACAGTCATGGAAAGAATCAATTACTTTTCGGCCTCACAACCCTTTTTTGCCCCGATTAAAAACTTAATTTTGCATCATGAAAGATGCATTCATAGTTGATGGTATCCGTACACCTATCGGAAATTTCCGGGGCGCATTATCGAATATGCGTACCGACGACCTGGCCGCGCTGGTGATGCGTAAACTGGTGGAAAGAAACCCATCGATACCTGATGGTGTGATAGATGACGTGATCTTTGGCTGTGCCAACCAGGCGGGTGAAGATAACCGTAATGTGTCGCGCATGGCATTGCTGCTGGCGGGGATTCCCTGGAGTGTGCCGGGCGAAACTGTGAACAGGCTTTGTGCGTCGGGCATGTCGGCGGTGATAAATGCAGCGCAGGCTATAAAAGCGGGAGATGGGGATATATTTATAGCAGGTGGTGTGGAGCATATGACGCGGGGGCCCTGGGTGATCTCAAAAACCTCACAGCCGTTCGGACAAGATGCGCAGATGTTTGATTCCAGTTTTGGGTGGCGCTTCATCAATCCGAAAATGCACGAGCTATACGGTACGGATGCAATGGGCGTGACCGCTGAGAACCTTGCTGAAATGTATAACATAAGCAGGGAAGACCAGGATGCATTTGCTTACTATTCGCAGATGAAAGCCGCAGACGCGCAATACTCCGGCAGACTGGCGGAAGAAATAACCGCTGTAGAGATACCGGGTAAGAAGGGCGAAATGCAGGTGATAGACAAAGACGAATTTCTGAAACCCGGCACTACAGTAGAAAAACTGGGGCAGCTAAAAACGGCCTTCAAGAAAAACGGGACGGTTACCGCGGGCAATTCATCAGGATTGAATGATGGGGCTGCAGCACTATACATTGCGTCGGGCGATGCGGTGAAGAACTATAGTGTTACACCAAAAGCAAGGATAGTGAGCTCCGCGGTGGTAGGAGTAGAGCCGCGTATCATGGGCATAGGCCCGGTTGGAGCTACAAAGAAAGCACTGGCTAAGGCGGGGCTTACGCTAAACGACATTGATGTGATAGAGTTGAATGAGGCATTTGCCGCACAAAGCCTTGCGTGCATCCGTCAATTGGGTATGGCAGATAATGATCCGCGTATCAATCCAAATGGAGGGGCGATAGCTATCGGGCATCCACTGGGTATGTCGGGAGCGCGTATAATTTATTCTGCGGCGTTGGAGTTGCATAAGCAGCAGAAGAAATATGCGCTGGCCACAATGTGCATCGGCCTTGGGCAGGGGTATGCGGTGATATTGGAGCGGGTGTAGGTCAATTTAGTCTACGCGTTTTCCAATGCTAGCAAAGTCATAGTTCTCCCGCTTCGCGGAGTATCTCCATTATTATATCGTCGGAAATTCGAAAGTTATACCCTTTAGACAACTAACATTTGCATCAAAAACCTACACTCGCGCTTTGCGGTCTTAAAAACAAAATAAGTGGGCTGCGCCTTTGCGTCTTTGCGAGAGATTTTTTCTCGAGTTTGACACGTTTTTCCATTTTGTCGGCTGAAAGCACCTATTGACGCGTGCTGTTTATTTTTTTGA
>CAIRTW010000299.1 GCA_903881585.1 uncultured Bacteroidota bacterium
ACCACCATAGTAAAGGTTAAGAAAGCAAAGGATGCACTGCAAAGTGCAGCATAATAATAAGTGGATCAGGCTACTGTAGCCTCGTCAATCCAGTTTAAAAGTTTAAGTAAGTGTTCGACTGGTGTATCCGAAGGGGCACATCAACAATAAAACCCGCTTTTTTGCGGGTTTTATTGTTTTTAATTTGAATCTGCCGAAAATCAGGATCTACTGATATTTTCGATGTCATCAAGGTCTTTATGGCGACCTGCGGCCTTCTTTGCTTTAATAAGGTCGCGAAGCTCAAGTACTTTTACCGGGGTATTGTCCCAAACCGTATCAATAGCCTGATGATATGCATCATCGAACATAAGCCCTTTAACATTGGTAAGAATATCTATAGAAACCGGTGGATTGCCAAAAGAGAAAACATCCATTTTATCATTGTGCAGAAAATTCTCTTTAATCATATCAAATACGGGCATTCCAAAATTGAGAAATGCCTGTGTTATTTTAGTATAGTTGTCCTCTGATTTTTTGACCCAGAGATCAATGTCGCCGGTAGTTCTGGCAGAGCCATAATGAATTACGGCATAGCCTCCAACCACAATATAATCAACGTGTGCCGCATTGAATGCATTAATAAAATCCTGGAAATCCGGATTCAACGATACGCTCATCTGATCTCATGCTTTCGTGTACTAAAAACTGTTCTGTCAAGACGAGGAGGATTATTAATATCAAAGCTATACGCAACGCTATTGAGATACATTGCCCCGGCTAGCCGCTCATCGACTGTTTTAGATTTCCAATATAGGGATTGATTAGCAGCATCGTCGTGGGAATGACCTTTTCCTACTGTTCGGTCGAGTCTAAACATTGTTTCGAAGTTACGGTTAATTATTATTGAAACGCCTCAATAGTATTCAAATCCTCTGTAAAACAGGTCGAAAGTTGTACCTTTTGCCCTGCAGAATGAAAAAAGGAGCGCATTTCGCCCTCTTTTTCATTTACTCTCCGCTCTTTTGTAGATTCGTATACATGCGCACCCCGCGGTTTCTTATTATCCTGTTGTTGTTAAGCGGCCTTCTGTCTTGCGAGGGCGCTATAGACATACATGGGCACGTGTATGACAATACCACTAAGCGGCGCATAGATAGCGTACAAGTTATCTTGGTATTAGGCGAGAATGATACGATCTGGAAATGTAAACCATCGGTTTCAGTTCATAACCAAAATGAGTTGGACAGAGATAAGTATCAGTTAGCATTTACCGATACGGGGGGCTATTTTTCAATTTCAAGTGGCTTGATCGGTATAGGGCCGAGGGAAGTAAAAACAAAAATTATTTTTACCAAAAGGGGATATGCCCCAGCCATAGTTGCAACAGGTGAGCGTTCAAATTTTGATAGTGTGCAAATGCGGCAACTTCAATAGTTGATACGTAAATTAGCGATCAAGCTCCTGGTGTCTCCAGCCGCCTACTGCTTTCCGGTCAATTGATTCTTGAAAATCGAGTGATTATTACCCTCTCGAAGTAGCTCACAGCATCACCTATGCCGTGCCCGTGCCACAAACCTTATTGCTTCATCACAATTCTTAATAGAACGATCACGGAGCCCACCGGCAAACCGGCTATCTTCTTCATGACTGAGGTCGTCCTTCGCCTTTTTTAAATAATCAACGCACTGTTGGATGCGGGCGGCGTCATCACCGACATGTGCGGCATGCGGGTAATCATCCACCTTACCATTGCCTGGGGCTGCATCATTAATTTCCCTGATCATGACATTGATCTGCCGTAACGCTTCTTTTTCGTTATGGGTCATTGGTTTGCCATCTATAAGTTGTAGCAATACCCCACGGGCCGCACTGATGTCAGAGAGTGCTTGCACGCAGTGTGGGTGTTGCCCTTGTGCATTTGCGGCCTCGTAAACAAAAAATCCTGATGCCAGCAAAATTCCACAACCAATAGTCCTGATGCTCATATAAGTAGTTTTATTTTTTAATTTTTTTGAAACAGGGCTGCTATTCTACAACAAGTTTAGCCGTGTAAATGGAATTGTCCTTTTGTACCACAATGCTATATACTCCCTTAGCAACTCCTTCCAGGTTCAGCACTTGTTGCGCCAAACCGGCAACTGCATTTCCTGATTCATTTATGACCACTTGTCCCAGTACATTCACCATCTTCAGGTTAAAATTGCCGCCTTTTCCCGATGAGAAAACTATGGTAGCAGTTCCAGAGGCCGGGTTCGGATATACATTGATGAATTTATCATTGTATTGAGTTACTTGCGTCACTCCGGTTGGATCGCAGGGGGTGAATGGCCTGGAGGCTGAAGGAATGCCATTTGCTACCAGCACCAGGTCGTATGTTTCATACGGCAAGCCTGCAGGCAAAGTAAAATAAGTGGTATCGGGCATACTGCCGGTCATAATGCCGGTGCTGTTCCAGTTGAACGTGCGGGCATAGTGTACACTGTCGTTTTTTTCGAGCCGGATGATGGGATAATTGGTGGGCATTTGCCAGTCATCGCCATAGGCTGCTCCTTGTGAAATGCCATTAAAAAGCGTACCCGTGGCCATAAAGGTGTCGCAGTTTATTGCCCTAATGTTGCTGATCACTGGCGCACCAGAGGCAACCGGTGTGCCGCCGGGAACATAAATATAATACTGGTTGCTGTTCTGAACGCTGACGAGGATATTGCCATCCGGCAGGTCCAGCATGCCGGTCTCTGAGCAACGTATATTCATACTGTCCCCACCGGCGCACGCAGTTACCTGTGTAAAGGTATTCGTGAGGTAGTCGAACTCATAGAACCATGCCGGAAGCAGGAATTCATTACCACTATCCGCCTGGTTAGAAAATGCACAAAGTATTTTGCCATTGGGCATCATAGCCGCCGCTGCATCTACAGCACCCAGGCTATCAGGGATGGGAGGGCCGGCCAGCCATGTTCCGCGAGATGTATCTCCTGATGGCGTGTAGTAAGCAGTGTAGGGGGTAGATCCGATAAAGAAGGCCCGCCCATCGGGCAGCACGAAGCCCGCGCCCAATTCATCGCCGAAAACATCGTATAACATCACTGGTAGCGTATCGTCACGGAGCCATGTATTCAGCGCAGGAATATATCGTTCAGAATTTTTCGAGGCAATATCGATAAATAATACGCTGTTATCCGGCAATTTCAGCCATGCGGCCTCATCAGCGCCGCCCAAACAGGAAGGCGCTCTTGAGTAACTATCGGTAACGGGGTTGAAAATAACATTATCAACAGAGGTGGGCAGTACACAATTCTGCAACACACGGCCATCAGGAAGCAACACCGAGTTGCCGTCATAAATCTGTAGCGGGAATGAAGTGATCGGTACACTGGGCAACGGTGCCGCCATTGTCCACGTGTCTGTAAGTGGGTTATAGGTTTCTCCATTGCGGTCGCCGGTGCCATATTCGCCGCCAGCTATGTATAACCTGCCGTCTTTTAGCATCTGGGAAGAACAGAAAAGCCGTGTCTTGTTCATGTTGTGCATCATCGTCCATGTGCCGTTTGCATAGCTGCCATGTGCATCCGGGGTTAGCTTTGCCCACATATTTTCAACGGTATCATTTCCCCCGGTGCATACTTTGGCCATAACCGTACCATCGGTCAGCAGCAGCGACACTCCGTTTGCATAGCCTGGGCAAGAAGGTAACGGCACCCAGGAGCCCTGCCCGTAACAGGCCGGGTTAAAAATAAAACTGAGGACAAATAATGATAATTGGAGACTGTGGATATATTTTTTCATGAATAAAATCATAAGATAACAAACCTAAGAAATATTTACAAAACCATCAAGTACTTTATTGTTGTAACAGATTCCTGCAAGGCTTGTTCAGAAGGCCATTACTATAGAGTGTCTGCCCCAAGCGGTGCAATTGCCAGCACATGGCCGGGCAGTTTGCTGTGAAGCAAATGGAAGGGCGAAAGGCTGGGAAATTCATCTTTTCATTAACCGGTTGTTTGACCTATACCTCCTCATTAATGATCTCCTTGGCCAGTATCCTTTCCAGTTCTTTCAGGTCTTCGGTAAGAGCGTGCGGTGTGTAAAAAACAAGTTCGCCATTTTCGGCATAGCGCATCTCCATAGGGAACGGTTCGCTCTTGCCCCCGTCAACCATTATTGGCGGGTCCACCTCTATTTCATATCGCATTACATCGTTTTCATTGTGCACGGTAACATCGCATATCCATTCTCCGCCGCGCTCCAGTTCTATGGCAAGTTCGTATTGGGTTACTATCATTTTATGAAGGTATGAATTTATCGATCTTAATTTTGTTTTGGTGTATTCTCATAAGTGCCAGCTGGTTTTTCCGGTTGCTTTGAATGGTGCAGGCTCCATGTGA
This sequence comes from uncultured Bacteroidota bacterium, assembly GCA_903881585.1. GTDB lineage: Bacteria > Bacteroidota > Bacteroidia > Chitinophagales > Chitinophagaceae > Nemorincola. Next base: position 4,368 of record CAIRTW010000299.1, read on the forward strand.
TGCCCATTTTAACAGTGTAAGCCCGGTTTATCTCATAATTGTCATTGTCCTTTATGAATGATGACAGCATGAACTGGTATTCAGGCCCGGCAATAATGTTCAGCCGGTCGTTGACCTTGTAACCCATTTGCACCCGCAGTATCTCCCAGCCCGTTACACGGAAATAGATCTTGTCAAATTCATTTTCCGGAAGCGGCTGACTATTGGGAGGACCGGGATAATTGTACGTGCCGGGGTCTTTATATTTTTCTACGGCGGTTGTATTGTAAGATAATGCAAACCCAAATCCTGGCCTGATAAAAAAGTGTTTTCCGATGTTGAATTGCTCAGAGAAAATGAGCGGTACCATTACGTGGTAATAAGACTCGGTCATCTTGTCGTCTGCCTCCCCGGCGCTATAACCGGTTTTTAAGAATGAGATACCGGTAGTGAGGCTCCAGTGGGCGTGCTGGTAGCCTATAAACAACGATGGATCATAACTGAAAATGATCTTTGGTTTAGCAGGCCAGCCAGCTGCTGCATACAGGATCGGGTATTCATACGGGGGGTTAGACGCTTTTACATCGGTAACGCCCAGCCCCAGCCCAGGCTCCAGGAAAAAGCCATTTTGTCCAAATGAAGCAATGCTGGCGAAGCATAAGCCGCAGAGTAGGATATTCTTCATAAAAGTAAATTTACGCATATTTTCATTTTCAATTAACTACGTGACGGATATATTATTCTCCCAGCGGCATATTTCATCGTCCTTTTATTGTTTATCTTTAACTAACGAGCTATAAAACCTATGATGCGCCACATTCTTATGCTTTTTTCGGTCGTGCTTTATGTGTGCATAGATGCATGTAAAGTGCCCAACAAGCCCGTCGATGGCGACTTAAAGTCCGCATTCAATTTTCAGCCGGGCACTTACTGGATATATAAAGAAGCAGTTAGCGGTGCAACAGATAGCTTTTACGTTTCCGGCTCTGCGATTACCAGCGGGTATGGAAAGCATCACTCCTATACTTATGATATCATCGAGGAGTACATTATCTCTGAGCGGATTGATACGCCTGTGCTGGTCAAAAACGGATCGTGGTACCTGACGATGCAGCTCAACGAGTTCAACTTTCACATAAATATGGAGTTCGCGGCCAATGCTGTAAACACAGATGCCTACATGAATAACTACGATTTTTTATCCTATCCCTTCTCGAAATATGTTGATGGCACCGACTCAATTGATGCTGCCGGAACTTACCAGCTTAATGGCAATACCTTCGGCAATGTATGGGTAGCGCACTTTAGTGAGCAGCCGGGCAATCCTTCCTTCACCAACGATTACTTTTACCTGAACAAAGACGTGTATATGGTACGGATGGTGCTCAATGATTCAGTGCAGAACATTCACAAAGACTACCAGTTGCTGAGGTGGCATATACAGAAGTAGATTGCCATGTGTTATTTTGTTATATTCGTGTAACCAAACAAATCCTATGCGACCTGTCCTTGCCCTAGTGCTCTTATTCTTATGTTGTTTCTCCCTTCATGCGCAAACTATGTTTGCGCCTCCGGGAAGCGAGTGGTATCACCACATGCCGGATGGTTTATTCCATTCTTACTACGCCGGAGATACTGTTGTTGCTGGTATTGCCTGCCGGAAGGTAGTACGTAGCGCAGAAGTCGATCAGTCGCTATATAATGACGGTTTGCGGGTGAACGACTTGCCCACAATGTATGTCTATAACACCAGCGATACCGTCTTTGCGTTTAATTCTATCTTTAATCGTTTTACGCCGATCTATGTATTCAACGTAAATGACGGAGACACCGTGCGCTTGCCGATACTGCCGCGGGACGTGGGTATATTGTTAACCGCAAGCGAGGATTCCTCATTTTCGTTCCGTGTTGATTCGGTGCGGCTGAAACTCTATGACACTACAACCCTAAAGACGGTGTACATGCATCCGTTTGGTGATATTGATACGAACTATATTTTCAATTATGGATCTCCGGCAATTGCATTTGGCGCATATGCAGAAACGATTGGAAGCATCTACTCGGCGCTAATGCCTATTGGTGCGCCGGGTGCTTCCCTTGGAACTGAAAGCGACCAATGGGCCGATACATTGCGTTGCTATACAGATGGCACGCGGACTATTCATCTTATATCCGGCGAGTGCGGGTTGCCGCCTGAAGAAGTATCAATAGTTGCCAGCAGCACAGAGGCAATTGTCTATCCAAATCCAGCGACGGGGTTGCTCACGGTTTCTAACCTGGTAAGCGGCGCGAACATAGCAATTTTCGATGCTGATGGGAGGGTGGTTTACCAGGCATGTGCCGCAGGCAATACCGTTGTGATACCGGTATCTTCATTGCCGTGCAGCGTTTATGTATTGAGCATAACACAAAAAGGGTTCATGACCCAGTATAGAAGTATTTGCGTTGTCCATTGATCGGTCAGCGCGTCCGGCTTATTGTGCGTCTTTATATGGCCTTAAATTAGGTATCCATCTCGGTACCTGTTTTTTGTATTGTGCGTAAGGCCCGCCAAACCTTTCCAGCATATCCGGCTCTTCTTTAAAGATAAAGAATGCTGTGTTTACCAGCGAGAACATAACCGCCCAGACCGCTATAGGCCGGGCATTGAGAAACAGGCTTTCACCTGCCAGTATCATGACCACCCCGGTTATCATGGGGTTGCGGCAATACTTATACGGCCCCCGGATCACTAATTTTTGCGTAGGCTGCCATGGTGCCAGTGTGCCTTTCCCATATCGTTTGAACAGCCATGTAGTGTACAACTGTAGCGGCAGCCCGCAGCAGAACAGAGCAGCACCCGCTATCTTAGCAGCCATTGGCTGCTCTTTAAACAGCGGTATGCCGGCATGGTACATGAAGTAGGGTATCACTACCGTTACTATAAACGGCAGCGCCGCCATATCCCGAAGGTGAATTAAGATGGAGGGTTCTTTATCGGCCATGTTCCTGGATTGTAGCATTTATAAAAGAAGAGCAAATATACTGTTTTGCTAAATTTAGCCCGCGCTACTTTATTCCCTATATAAAAATTTTGTTGTTTCAATAAACCGTTCTATATTTGCCGACTGTTTAGTCAGTCGCAGATAAATGGATAAGAAACAACTACTATTGGATGCCGCCCTTAAACTCTTTGTGGAGTATGGGTTTCATGGCACACCTACCAGCCTTATAGCAAAGGAGGCTGGTGTCGCCAATGGCACGCTGTTTCATTATTTCAAGACCAAGGACGAACTGATCGTTGCGCTTTATGTGGATATCAAAAGCCGTATGTCGGCCTATGTATTTGAGAACGCTAAAGGGCAGGCGACCTTTAAGGATACGATGAAAGAACAGTACCTGACATCGCTTTTTTGGGCGCTGGATAATCAGCTGCAATTCAGGTTTGTGGAGCAATTCAAGAACTCGCCTTATTTGGCGCAGATAGCGCCGCAGGAGATCGAGGCGTCCATCAAGCCATTTCATGATATGCTGAGCAAAGGCATAAAGGACAAGATCATTAAGCCACGCCCGGTAGATATGCTGTTCTCGCTCATAAGCAGCCAGACCTACGGTATCAACCAATACCTGATTTCCCACAACTTCCCGAAAGCGAAGCAGCACCAGGCAATCAGTGAGTCGTTTGAAATGTTGTGGGCTATGATAACCTGATTTTTTTTAAAATAAATATAGAGTGATTAGTCAATCAAAAACATAAACACAAACACAGAGTATGAACAAAGTAGCATTGATAACCGGGGCGTCTTCTGGCATTGGTATGGAGACCGCAAGACTGCTGGCGCAGCAGGGGTATATAGTATATGGTGCGGCCCGCCGCATAGAGAAAATGCAGGAGCTGAAACAGGCCGGCGTAAAGCTGCTGGCAATGGATGTGACCGATGAGGCATCTATGGTGAATGGCGTGAATGAAATATTAAGGGCAGAGGGCCGTATAGATGTGCTGCTCAACAATGCCGGCTACGGCTCCTACGGCTCGCTGGAAGATGTGCCACTATCAGAAGCCCGCTACCAGTTTGAAGTGAACATCTTCGGGATGGCGCGGCTCACGCAGCTGGTGCTGCCGCATATGCGCAAACAAAGATCCGGGCGCATCATCAATGTATCGTCTATAGGCGGTAAGCTGGGCGAGCCGCACGGCGCATGGTACCATGCTACCAAGTATGCGGTAGAGGGCCTCAGCGACAGCCTGCGCATGGAGCTTAAGGAGTTTGGTATAGATGTAGTGATCATAGAGCCTGGAGCTATCATCACCGAATGGGCAGGCATAGCACGGGAGCATATGCTCAAAACATCGGGCGATACTGCTTATGGAGACTTGACCCGCAAGCACGCCAAAATGTTTGAGAATGCCGACAAAATGGGCTCAAAGCCGATAGTGGTGGCCAAAACGATTGCAAAGGCTATTACTGCCCGGCATCCTAAAACACGGTATGCCACGGGTGGGGGCGCAAAAGTGATACTGTTTGCAAGGCGCATACTAAGCGACCGCATGTTTGATAAAGTGATGCTGGGCATGATGAAGTGATCGTTTTGAAATAAATTGAGCAATATTTAAAGATCCGGTAAGGAGCAACAATTCAATAGCATGTTAATAGCCTTAGTAATAATCATAGCGTTCGTGGCTGTAGTGGCCATCTTTATGCGCCTGCCGCGTTTCGGCAGCAAGCCATCGGGCGAACGGCTGGCGCTGATAAAGCAGTCGCCAAACTACCGCGATGGTGCATTCCAGAACCAAAGCCCCACGCCCAGCCTCACAGACGGCGCTACCTATTCATCGGTGATCAAGGAGTTCTTCTTTATGCGGAACAAAAATGTAACTCCTCCGCACCCGCTGCCGTCCGTAAAGACAGACTTATTGTCGCTGGACCGGAATGAGGATGTGCTGGTATGGTTCGGTCATTCATCTTACTTTATGCAGGTGGACGGCAAGCGCATACTGGTGGATCCTGTGCTGAGCGGCCATGCCTCGCCGTTTTCCTTTACCACCAAGGCATTCCCAGGCACGGACCGCTACGAGCCGGAAGATATTCCTGAGATCGATTACCTGTTCATCTCCCACGACCATTGGGATCACCTCGATCATGAGGCTATTACGCAGCTGAAGCCGAAAATAAAGCAAGTTATTACAAGCCTGGGCACAGGTGCACACCTGGAGCGCTGGGGCTATGATAAGAACCGCATCATAGAAAAAGACTGGTACCAGGAGATAGCGCTTGGCGATGGCTTTACGGTTCATACAGTGCCAGGCCGCCACTTCTCTGGCCGTACCTTCAAGCGCAACCAGTCCCTATGGTGTGCCTTTGCACTAAAGACACCCACCATGAATATCTTCATAGGCGGCGACAGTGGCTATGACAAGCACTTTGCAGAAGCTGGTAAAATGTATGGCCCTTTTGACCTCGCCATACTGGAGTGCGGCCAGTACAGCAAGAACTGGAAACATATACACATGATGCCCAACGAAGTGCTGCTGGCCGCCAAAGACCTCAAAGCAATAAGGCTGCTCCCCGTACACTCATCAAAGTTTGCACTGAGCACTCACGACTGGGATGCGCCGCTCAAAACACTTACAGAGCTGAACAAACAAGAACACCTAAACATGATCACACCAATGATAGGGGAGCGTGTGGAGCTGAATGATGCAAGTCAGCAGTTTGGGAAGTGGTGGGAGATTTAGTCGTCCTCCTTCGCTGAAATAGCTTCGGCGGATAAATAAGTCGTGAGTCGTAAGTCCGCGAATGGTGGATGTTGGTGTTTTTCTATGATGGGCGCTATGTGAACAGCGGCTTCCTGTAGCAATTCATTACAGATATAATGTAAACGCTGTTGCCCGTTATTTCATAAATGACTACATACGGAAAAGATGGAAGTTTTACATCGCGGACAGTGGTATTGCGGACAGAGGATATGAACGAATAATGCTGAGGCGAGCTTGATAGTTTCTGGTACGTTTCAAGTAATTCAATAAAAAAGCGTTCGCCAAGTTGAGGGTTTATATGGTCGTAATAGTCAACGGCTGCTTTTTGCTTCTTCTTCCGAGCGGGCGCTGAAGATGAGTTCATATTCCATTTGCGCGCCGGTGGTTCCTGATGTTAGCGATCGTTTCTTCCAGCGTGTATGTCTTCTCTTTTCCGGAAAGCATATTATCTCGGGTTGCTTCCAGCATATTTAAAGTAGCTTCGTCATAGACAGGTACTTCTATATCATTGCCGAGCAAAGTATAGATAGCCATCACCTTACTCTTATCTGCATGGTCTATGTAGTTATGCAGTTTGTCTTTCACGAGGTCATAAGTCATAATGGTCAATTGTATTGTAAAGTTAAGAAATTATCACACGTAGTAAATGTGACCTCCCTGGTTGCAATGCCACAATCACTCCAACACAAATTTTTCATTCATCGGCGCTTCGTAAGGGGCTTTGCCCTTCATGAATATTTTGGCGCCGTTTATGCCGCCGATGTATAGCTCTTTGGTAGTGGCAAAATCGGTATTGATATTGATGTAGGCCCCCTCGCGTAAGCCTATAACCGTGGTATCATTCTCCTGGTGAAACTCTGCCAGCCGCTGGTCGCGGGTTTCGCCCTTGTGGCTGGTTCCGGGATCCGGGTCCAGGTAGTGTGGGTTTAGCTGATACGTAAACAGGTTCAGCGCATCAAATCCGCCACTGGGATATACTATAGGCATATCGTTGGTGGTGCATATGCTGCGAGTGGCAAGGTTAGTGCCGGCGCTGCTGCCCATGTACTTCATTTTGCCGGCTAGCACCGCATCGCGTATGTCCTGCACCAGGCCCTGCTGTTGCAGTGTGTGGAGGAGGCGAAAGGTATTGCCACCACCCACAAATATTACTTCATGGTCTGCAAATATTTTTTTGCGTGGCACCTTGTGTATGCCCACCACCTTTATATTCAGCGTACGGAAGAATGCGCGCACTTTATCGGTATAAGAGTCCCATTCACTTTGCGCTGCGGCATATGGCACAAACAGCACCGGCGTTGTGATGCCTTTGGTTAGTTCCCGAATAGCTTCTTTATTACACTCCAGGTAGCCATAGCCATGCACGGCCGAGCTGGAAATAAGCAGTATGGGATATGACACTTTGCGTTTTTTAGGCGGTAAAAGTATGGATTTGGGCATTATAATTCAGCATATGAAATGTCTCGCAAAAAAGGTCTCTCGCCAAGACGCAAAGGCGCAGCAGTTTCCATGTTTTGTTTTCAAGGCCGCAAAGTGCGAGTACTTAATGTACTTCAGCCAATACCCCATTTCTGTAAAATAAAATAAATGCTTATTTGGGGCATTTTGAAAATTCAGTTGACTGATTTTTAGCCTGTTATATATTATTTGATGCCCCGCCTATGCCCCATTTATTTCCCAATCTGAAATGGATTTTTTTGATTGTCCGGATCCTATTTTTGGGCAGGATTCCCGAGCGGGAAAAGGCTATAATCTGGCACAAAGATACGCGTGATATTAATACACTCCAAGACGAAAAATCTATAGAAGGTGTGAGAAAAGCTATAATGTTGTTTAGCTTTTGACCGCGGGAGGCGGCTGTGTGTGGGCTCGAACCGGGGGTAGCGTTTCGATCAGTGAGAGCGGTGTTGTCTGTTCTTCGCGATCGGCTGGGCCGGCGAGATTTCTCCCCGGCCCTCTCCGAAGGAGAGGGCGAAGTAGAATGAGTTACGTACAAGCTGCGGGAGGTTGTTGGTGAAGAACACCAACAACGGCGGAAAAACGAGGACGAGTGGGTGGAGGTGCACTAGTAGGTTAAGCTCTTTTGCTTTAGCAGCGAAAGCACTAATAATGAAAATGAAGGGTTTACGCGGGAAGAGGTAGCCAGCACACTGGCGCTAGTCGCGCTATCGGCAGTATCTTCTTATCTTTACGGTGCACATGCCTGGGAAGACAAAATCGATACCGCTAAATACGTGGTCTGCCTTGTTTAGCGAGGGGGTCGTTATTTCGAGAGCGTCGTTCGATGATCTGTCCGGTTCGGAAGATATAGGGCACTCACACAGAGACGATTGGCATCTGTTCATCTTGCAGGAGGCAGGTACCACGATCTTTGAAATAGATTTTCAGCAACACGAGATCAGGCCATCCTCCGTTATCTATATTCACCCCACTCAAGTACACAGGCTTGTAGCGTTTCAGAGTGCGGGCATCTGCACATGGGCAATCAATAACGAAAGCCTGAAACCTGAGTACCTCGAGTTGCTGGAAGGGATAACGCCTGTAGTACCAATGTATCTGGATGAGGAAACATTTTCTGTTATTCACGCTACCGTTTTGCTTGGCATAAAGTACGCTGAAAGAAAAAGTGAAGCACTATATAGCGCCCTGCTGAAAGATAACTGCAATACGCTGGTTGCGTTAGTTGCATCGCAGTACCTTGCCTTGCCATTATCATCAACCGCATTTTCCCGGTACGGGAATATCACCAGGGCCTTCAAAGCTGCACTGGAAAAGGATTTTAAGTCAGTTAAAAGCGCCGGCAAATATGCCGATGCGCTTAACATATCTACGGCTTATCTAAATGAGTGTGTTAAAAACACCACTGGTCATTCGGTTTCGTCTCATATCCGGCAGCGTATTGTGCTGGAGGCACAGCGTGTGCTGTATCATTCAGACAGATCAGTGAAAGAAATTGCCTCAGATCTGGGCTATGACGACTACTCTTATTTTACAAGGCTATTTTCCGGCATTACGGGAATGAGCCCTACGGCATTCAGAAGCAAAAACCACGAATTGTCCTGATCTTGCCCTGTATTTGCCTTTTCCCCGGTTTTGAAACAATGTTCCTTTGTGGTACAAAAACGATACTACAATGAAAACTAAAGGAAAAGAGCTGTTAAAAAACAAACGAATAGCAATAGTAGGTGGTGGCCCCGGAGGCCTTACCCTAGCAGGGTTGCTGCAGATGCAAGGCGCAACCGTGAAGGTGTATGAACGCGACTACAATAGTGAAGCCCGAATACAGGGGGCTATCGTAGATCTGCACTACGATTCCGGACTGAAGGTGATAGAAGCTGCAGGGCTGATGGATGCGTTCAAAGCAAGCTATATGCCCGGAGCCGATAAATACCGCATGGTGGATAAAGACTTGAATATCCGCATAGATGAGCATGGCCGCGCATTACCCGACATTGGTTTTGGTAACGAACACTTCAGGCCGGAGATAGACAGAGGCGCACTAAGAAACTTATTGATAGGTGCCCTTTTACCCGGCACCGTTGTTTGGGACAGCCGGTTTGTGAGCATGGAACTGGTAGATAATGTATGGCGCCTAACGTTTAAAAATGGCGCTACAACTACTGCTGATATTGTGATCGGTTCAGACGGCTACCGCTCGAAGATAAGGCCGTATGTAACTGATATTTTACCGCTGTACTCCGGTGCTACCATTATTCAGGGGGAGATAGAGCACCCCGAAAAAGATTGTGCGGAAATATACAAGCTGGTAGACAATGCAAATCTCATTGGCATGGGCATCGGTAAGACCATTGCTGCACAGCCCAGGGGCGATGGCGGGTTAACTTTTTACGCTTCCTCACAATACCCGGAGCACTGGGTAGAAACCAGCGGTATAGACTTTAATAACAGTGACGAAGTATATGCCTGGCTGGTAAAATATTATGAAGACTGGAACCCTGTATTTTTTACGCTCTTTAAGGCCTGCAAGCAGTTTGTACCAAGGCCGTTGAATTATTTTCCTTTAGACCAGCAATGGGATGCAAAACCAAATATCACGCTTATAGGCGATGCCGCTCATTTAATGCCGCCATCCGGCGAGGGTGTAAATACTGCTATGCTCGACGCGCTGGACCTATGTGAATGCCTTACCGGTGGCGAATACGGAAATATACAAGCTGCCATTGCGGCGTACGAACAAAAAATGCTGGTACGGGCAGCCATACTGGGTAAAGAAGCGCTGGATGGCATTAAAGATTTTTCTTCGCCTTCCGAAGAATCAATCACTAAGTTAATTCAACTGTTTACCCAAAGCGGGACGCAGCAGGTTTAGAAATTATCTTGGTTAGTCTCCGGCGCCGGCGTTGTTGGTGAAGAACACCAACAACGGCGGGGAAATGCTATTTTTGAAAAAAATGTTATGACGCAGCTGTGTCTTTTTATTGCCCTTGTAGCGTTATTGAGCGTAGATATATCTGCACAGGAAAAAAGTGACGCGGCATCCCATACGCTGCAAAAAGTGATAAGCCTTAAAATGGACCGGGCGGGCAGCACAGATGCTGCCGCTGTGGCATGGCACCCCGTGCAGAAAAAGTATTATGCAGCACAGGCAGGGGCGAACGCACCCATGATGGTATTTGATGAAAAAGGCAAAAAAATAACAGCTACCGATCTGAAAGCGGGTGTAGATGTGCGGGGATTCTGGTACAACCCTGCTACGAGAATGCTGCAGGTGACAACGGCAGGAAACGCGGGCTGGTATGAATATGCACTAAATGAAAGAGGAATACCTGAAAACAGAAGGAGAATGGGAATAGAGACCGGCCAGCAGGATGCACAGGCCGTGGGTGCCTATGCCACAAAGCTAAACTCCGTTTATTTTTTTGACCCTGCCACAGGTAGCGTGGAGAGCAGGCTGCTAAGCGGCCTGGCTGGCGCAGACAAAATAAAACTGCGGCTGGGCAGCGCAGTAAAGGATGGGGTAGGTGATGAAGAACTTACTAAAAGAAAAAGCAATTATAACCAAACGACAATAATATACACGGGCATTAGTCACGCAGAAATAGGGCTTCTGAATATTGCCGATAAACAGGTAGAGCTTTATGATGTGGAAACAGGACTAGAGACAGAGGTACTAAAACTCCCTCCGTCTGCGTCGGTAAGCGCCAGCCTCAATTTTTCTTACAGCAACAATATCTACTGGCTGTATGATAAGGCGGCAAAGGAGTGGGGTGGGTATAAGGCTAAATGATTCGCTACCTTGATAACCCGGCTGTCTGTTTCGTCAATCAGATTGGGGTCCACGTGGGCGTAGTTCGGAGACGTACGCCCAACAGTTATGTTTTGTACCTTGTAATTTATTTAGAAGACTACCATTTAAAATAACAAGT
>CAIRTW010000300.1 GCA_903881585.1 uncultured Bacteroidota bacterium
CCAATCTATGAATTAGCAAGTGAAGACAACAAAAAGATCACTAACCTGGACGACTTTGCTGAAAAATTTCTTGCGAAATGTGTGCTTGGCGAAATGATAAGCCGCTATATGGTGCTTGTGGAAAGCGAACAAAAACTGCTGATGATGCGCCCGTACCAGATCTATGCGGTAAAGGCGATCATAGACTGCATTCACCAGAACCGGGGCAATGGCTATATATGGCATACAACAGGCAGCGGGAAAACACTTACATCGTTCAAGGCCTCTACGTTGCTGAAAGACAATCCAGATATTGAGAAATGCATTTTTGTTGTGGACCGGAAAGACCTTGACCGGCAAACGAGGGAAGAGTTCAACAAGTTCCAGGAGGGTTGCGTGGAGGAAAATACCAATACAGATGCCCTTGTGAAGCGGATGCTGAGTGAAGATTATGCCGATAAGGTTATAGTGTGCACTATTCAGAAACTGGGTTTGGCGCTTGATGAAAAAAATCCCAGGAATTATAAAGAACAATTAGAGACGCTAAGCGATAAACGTATTGTCTTCATCTTTGACGAATGCCACAGGTCGCAGTTTGGGGATAACCACAAGGCTATAAAGGCTTTTTTTCCTAAGGCGCAGTTGTTTGGATTTACAGGTACGCCCATTTTTGACTTAAACGCAACGTACACTAAAATAGATGGGCAGCAGGCATCATATCAGACTACAAAGGACATTTTTGAAAAAGAACTGCACGATTATACCATAACTGACGCTATTGAAGACAACAATGTGCTGCGATTTCATATTGACTATTACAAACCTGAAGGCAAGTCGGCACCCAATGCAGGTGAAGGAATAACGCGGCAGGCAGTGGTGGACGCGATACTAACCAAGCACGATGCTGCTACAAACGCGCGGCGTTTTAATGCAATACTGGCAACACAGAGTATAGACAATGCCATAGAATATTGCCAAGTGTTTAAAGAAGTGCAGGCCAGCAGGCTCAAAGAAGATGAGAATTTTAAACCGCTGAATATTGCCTGCGTTTTTACGCCACCCGCTGAGGACAATAAAGATGTAAAACAGCTACAGGAAGACCTGCCACAGGAAAAAGCAGATAATACGCAGGAGCCCGATAAAAAGAAGGAGGCCCTCAAAACCATTATAGCCGACTACAACAAGCAATATAAAACCAACCACACGATCAATGAATTTGACCTGTATTACCAGGACATACAGAAGCGCATAAAAGACCAGAAATACACCAATGCCGACTATGCTCACGAAAACAAAATAGATGTGGTGATAGTGGTGGATATGCTGCTGACGGGTTTTGACTCGAAGTACCTGAATACCCTGTATGTGGATAAGAACCTGAAGCACCATGGGCTGATACAGGCATTTTCGCGAACTAACCGAATTCTGAACGGTACAAAACCCTACGGTAACATACTGGATTTCAGGCAACAGCAGGATGCCGTTGATGCGGCGATAGCTTTGTTTTCGGGTGAGCATAAAGGGCGTGCGAAAGAAATATGGCTGGTGGACCCTGCGCCGGTGGTAGTGGGCAAGTATGAAGATGCTGTAGCAAAGCTGGATAAATTTATGCAATCGTATGGGTTGACCTTTAAGCCAGAAGATGTGAATAACCTAAAGGGGGACGAGGCGCGCGGCGGGTTTATAAATTGCTTCAAAGAGGTGCAAAAGCTAAAAACACAGCTGGACCAATACACAGATATAGATGATAAAAATGCAGCTAAAATTGAAACGCTGCTGCCGGTAGATGAACTCCGCGCGTTCCGCGGCGTGTACCTGGAAACGGCCAAGCGGCTGAAGGCGAAACGGGATAAAGACGGGGATGATGCAACCCCCGAGGTACAGCAACTGGATTTTGAGTTTATACTTTTCGCCTCAGCAATAATTGACTACGATTATATAATGGGGCTTATAGCTAGATATACCCAAGGCACACCGCAGAAGCAAAGCATGACCCAGGACCAGCTCATAAACCTGGTAGGTAGCAGCGCTAACCTGATGGACGAGCGGGATGATATAGTGGACTACATAAGAAGCCTGCAAATAAATAAAGGCAGGATTGAAAAAGAAATACAAGAAGGATACCAAACATTTAAAGCACAGAAAGCGGCCAAAGAACTGGCGGATATAGCTGCAAAACATGGGCTTGAAACTGCTCCGCTCCAAGCATTTGTGCATGGCATAATGGGCCGCATGATATTTGACGGGGAACGGCTGAGCGATCTGTTAGCGCCATTAGACTTAAGCTGGAAAGTAAGGGCCCAAAAGGAACAGGCCCTGATGGCAGACCTGGTACCATTATTAAAAAAATTAGCGCAGGGGCGTGACATTTCTGGATTAGCTGCGTATGGATAAGCAAACAAGGAAAATACTAATACCTGAGTTGCGTTTTCCTGAGTTTCGGGATGCAGGAGGGTGGACCTCGGCGCCTCTTGGAGATCAAACAACCAAAATTGGAAGTGGAATTACTCCGAATGGTGGTGATAAAAATTATACAAAA
>CAIRTW010000301.1 GCA_903881585.1 uncultured Bacteroidota bacterium
CACTACTGTCCGGTAAAAACACATTCAGTTGATTTATCAGTATGCAACCTAATAATATCAGTGGTTAAGAGTTGATATTTGAAAATGAGCCCCCCTTCAAGTCGAAAATAGCTCTAACTGCATGTTGATTTCAGGACTGCGGTAATTTATTAGCTCTTTTTCTGGATTTTCAAGAAAGCCAAGCAAGTTTACATAAGTCATTAAATGAAGTCTCACCATACCGCTTAAATTGGAGTAGGCCCACTTTCTTTTGACCTTGTCTTTCACAATTTTAATCAGCAGATCAACAATGAGTGCACACCATACCTGTATCTTAATTGCATTTGCGGATTCGCCTAAAAAATATCTTAATGGATAGCGCTGTTTAATTCTTTTAAATAGCAACTCAATTTGCCATCTACGCTTATAAATATCGGCAATTGTTGAAGCGAGAAATTTTGTGTTGTTTGTGACAAATGAAAATTCTTTATTTTTTTCCTTGTCCATATATCTGATGATGCGAGCCTTTATTTGGATCGTCTTATTGCCCTTTTTAGATGCTCCCAATGTAACAATCTCATCTGACAGAACTCCAGCCTCTGCTTGTTCAACAGTTAATTTTCTACTTTTCCTTGTCTGAACAATCCACTGGTCAAGTGTCCGTGTAACCCAGGTTACACCTGATTTTGTCCACTTATCAAACTGGCGGAATTTGGTATAGCCCTTATCGAAAGTAATTATCGAGCCTCGGCATAGAGAAACATGCTTCATGAAGATCCTGTCATTTTCAGCAGCGGCAGTCAAGTTTACCAAACAAGGAACATCTTCACTTGCTTTTATCATTACATGAGCTTTTAATCCACCTTTACGTTTGCCACTTGCTGGTGGTTCTCCTGCTCCCTTTAGTACATCGTGGAATAATTTGATTGTGGTTGCATCCATTATATACAACCTTTGTTCATAAGGCTGAGCTGTAAATCTCTTACGGCTGTCCGGTAAACCATAATGAGAAATGTATAGTTGATGGAATATATCGCCAAAAAAACTCTCTGGTCGCCTGATATTAGCATCAGCAAAAGTACTTCGGCAAATATTGTTAGTAAGTTTAAGGTGACCTAGTTTTGGTGATGCCACTTGCAAACCTGTTATGACCTCTCGAATAGAAGTACATTGATTAATTACTGCAAAAAGCATGCTTACCAGATGGTGGTGACTATCAAATTTTTTACAATACTTATCTGAATTATGTTTGCGGGAGAGTTTAGGTACAAGGTCGCTGGGAATCAATTTTAGTAGTTGAGAAAAAACCGGCTGTCCGGTAAAATAGATACTTTTGCCCATGAGTGATTTGTTTTGGTAGTGCTTAACAAATTTAACTCAGGGAGGCTTTATGCCTCCTTTTTTATGGACTTCTATGTTTTACCGGACAGTAGTGCCATCACGATAGGCAACCGCAAGGCAACCAATTTTTACACGGCACCGGGTGTAACGTTGAATGAATTAATACAGGCTTCCCTGCTCAGTTCTCAGAGCGATGCAACCCCCGAAGGGAAATCGATCATTGAATTGGCTAACAAAAAAGTCGCAGACGACCCGCTGCTGTTTGATAAACTGGATAGGTATAACTCAGATGTCACCTATCAGGTCAGTTTTACTGCCGAAACGCGGTCCAGCGGAGTTAACCTGATAAACGGCACAAAAATACGTAAAGGAGCCAGCGACGCTATTCGGGATATGGTACTGAAAGCCGGCAACCAATACCCTGAGGAGG
>CAIRTW010000302.1 GCA_903881585.1 uncultured Bacteroidota bacterium
GCTTCCCAAGCTGAGGGTCGCGGGTTCGAGTCTCGTCTTCCGCTCTTTATTTTTTTTATTTCTCCAGAGAGTTTATATGGCTTATCCTGTACCAAAATATGTTTCACCCGAGGAATATTTCGCTTTGGAAGGTAATGCCAGGGAGAAGCACGAATATTTCAATGGAGAAGTTGTCGCAACGGCTGGCAATACCGAAAAACATAATCTCATTGTCAGCAATCTAATCGGCGAACTGCACAGCTTTCTTAAAAATAATCCATGCAGGGTATATCCTTCTGACCTTCGGATTGCCACTTCCCTTTTTGAATCCTATATGTACCCGGATGTAACTATAGTTTGTGGTGAAACAGAGCTGAAAGATGATCGTTTCGACACGATCACCAATCCAACAGTCGTTATCGAAGTAATGAGCAAGAGCACTGAACAGAACGACAGAGGTTATAAATATTTTTATTACCAGAAAATTCCTTCCTTAAAAGAATACATCCTTATTGACTCCAACAGCTATCACGTCGAAATAATACGCCTTGAAGAAGACCGCAGTTGGAAAATAACGGAAATAGACGGACTAAATGACGTGCTGCCCATAAGCAGCATCAGTATGCAGCTTCCTATGAAAGATATCTACGACCGTGTTTCTTTTTAACTCAATAGATTTTCTCAAAGCCTCAACGTTTTAAACTTTGAGGCTTTTTATTTGTCCAACGCGCATTAAGCCCGGAGAAAATAAGCCATTTTCACTGATAGCCGAATAATTGCTATATTGCGCACTCATTTTTTATTTAATCCAAAACACTCATGTTCAATAAGTTTACCTTAGTTGTTGCTGCTATGTTGTGTATAGCAGGTATTAGTCATGCACAATCTGAATTGCAACCCTGTAGCGCAGATGAGCATTATCGCAAATTGCTGGCCAAATATCCGCAATTGGTCGGTTACGAAAAAACATTTGAAGAGCAACTTGGCAAGCGTATGGCTGAAAGGACAACTGCTGCTGCCGACACAACCATCTACGACGTTCCTATTGTGATACATGTGATCCACGATTACGGTGCAGAAAACCTCAGTGATACCATCCTCTATGATGCAGCCCAGTATTGGACGACAGTCTATCTTAAAGAGAACGCGGATACCGCAGATGTTATCCCCACATTCGTACCCTATGTAGGCAAGCCGGGTATGAGGCTGCACCTCGCTACCAAAGATCCAAATGGCAACCCTACCAAGGGTATCGTTCGTTTCCAGTCATATCTCACTGCCGCGGCTGACGACGAAGCGAAATTCGGACCGTGGCCCCAGAATAAGTACGTGAACATCTGGTTCATCGGCACTTTCGGGGCAGAAGACTTGGGTGTTGCAGCCTACGCTTATTTTCCTTCTTCAGCGGTTTTTGAGCCTTTTTATGATGGTATCATTTGCCTCTCCAGTTATGTCAGCGTATCTGATCCTTCCGTTGCCAAAACCATACCTCACGAAATGGGCCATGTAATGAATCTCTATCATCCGTGGGGCAATACAAATAATCCCGGCGTAGCATGCGGCGGTACCGATCATGTGGATGATACCCCGCCTACAAAGGGCCACAACCCATCCGGCTGCACCCCCGCTGCGCTTTACGATACCGCATGTGCCAGTGGCTACATGGTTACCTATATGGATTCACACGGGGTGCTTGATTCTGTAGTAAACTATCCCGACACTGCTAACTCGCAGAACATAATGGACTATACTTACTGCTCTAAAATGTTTACCAAAGGGCAGGCTGCCCGTATGCGTACTGCGCTTACCGGTACCACAGCAGGCAGAAACAATCTATATACCCCCGCTAATCTTGCTGCTACAGGTGCTTTGGCGCCTATGCCCGATCTTCCGCCAGTGGCAGATTTTATCGTGAACAGGGGCGTTCCTGCTACTTCCGACCTCAGAGCTTATTTCCTTACTTTCAATAATGCAACAAGCTTTGGCTTTCGCAATGCAAGCTGGAACGATACTATCACAGGCGTTTCCTGGGCTTTTTCAAATGGTGCTACTAATCCTACATCAACCAGTATGGGCACCGTGAGTAACAAATTTTCCGTACCCGGTTGGGTTACGGTGTCGCTTACCGCTACTTCCAATGCAGGGAATAATACAATTGTAAATACGCAAACTGTTTATGTTGCAGATACCACAACTGTTGGCGGTATGGGCTATTCTCAGAATTTTTCAAATGCAAGCGACCTAAGCAACTGGCCAATGTTTAACTTCTACAATAACCAGTTCAAATGGCAATTCTATACGGGTGCAGGTATAGGGGATAACTCCTGCCTGCGGTATCGCTCGTTCGATTCTTCAGACAGGATCACTGGTAATGCAGTTGGCGATCACGATGATATTTATACGCCTGCATTCAATCTCTCTACAAGCACGGATGATCTGTATCTTAATTTCTTCACCACAGCCGCATACACTAACCATGGCATCGCTGGCGGCACCACTTTGGTAAATGATTCAATGGAAGTTGACGTAAGCGTTAATGGCGGTGCCAACTGGTACAGGCTCGGCGGCTATGGCGGTACCCGTCTCGATAATAATGGCAACTACGGTGTCGAATTTGTGCCCAACTCAGCAACTACCTGGGTACCACGTGCTATCAACGTACCTGCCACCTATCGCGCTGCGCAAACGTTCTTCAGGTTTCGCTATCATCCCGGCAATACCGGCAACGATATGTACCTCGATAATTTTTACTTTGATGGCTTCCCCGCAGGTATAAAAGAAGCGATCACCGCATCTCCCAGTTCGTTCAATATTTACCCTAACCCATCTTCTTCCGGCTTTACACTGGTATTTAAAACAGGCAATACCGGTTCTGTGGCTTATTCTATTAAGGACATCACCGGAAAACTGGTGTACGAAAACTCCAAAGTACTGGCATCAAACAGCATTCAGCATGAGCAGATTTCGCGTTCCGCCACCCCCGCGGCCGGTATGTATTTTGTTACCCTCACAGTTGATGGTGTGAATATGACACAGAAATTAGTGATTTATTGATCCTGATTTATAACAGGTAGCCACTTGGCAAATAAATAAATATAGCAGCTTGCCCAAGCTACTATATTTATTTAACGTCTATTATAACGGGATGAATCATAATATCCTTACTTACACATGAAATTGTTCAGCATTACTTTCATCGCGCTGTATATTTTTTCAGCATCCTTTGGCAGTATTGCTCCAATTAACGGAACAACATCCATATGCTTAAGTGGACATAGTGTATTGTCTGACACAACAGTATGTGGTGTATGGACCAGCAGCAATACCGCTGTTGCCACAATTGATTCTATGGGCCGAGTTTATGGAGTTGCGGTTGGTACAGTTACAATTACTTATACCCTGGATACAAGTTTAGCAACAACTGTGGTCAGGGTTTATCCTTGTCCGAATGTATATAATGTAACCGGCGGTGGTAGTGGCTGTGAAGGCATCGGTGCGCCGATAGGTCTTGATGGGTCCGACGCTGGTGTAGTTTATTCTGCTTTCCTCGTTGGCGGGGGTGGTGGCGGTGGCAGTGCATATTTAAGCTCGGGCGGTCCTATTTCCCTTGGAAATGTATTCGCAACAGGGAGCTACATGGTAGTTGGGTACAACAATTTTGGAGGATGCCTGGTGGACATGGCGGGTGCAGTTTGGGTAAATATAAATCCGCTGCCGCCAGCTATTGATGGCCCCAGCCTTGTATGTGAAGGTGCCACTATTGTCCTTACAGATTCTGCGACCGGAGGCACATGGAGTAGCCATTCCCCGCTTTTAGCATCTGTAAATAGTATTACAGGCGTCGTTACGGGAGTTGTGCCGGGAGGCAGTTTAATATCCTATACACTCCCGGATGGATGTGTGAACAGAAAGCTTATAACTGTTGAGCCCATGCCACTGCCGGTTATCACATTCAATTGGGTGGCAAATACATTTTATACCACCGCCGGATATGAAAGCTACCAATGGTATGACAGTTTACAGGGACTGATACCGGGAGCAACCGCTTATTCTCTTGCTGCTTTTGCTACTCAATATTATTATGTTGAGGTAACCAATAGCAACGGCTGTACAAGATCATCTGCGCTGATCCATTATAATACCGATGAACTGAATGTATCGCAACCTACCGATAATACCTCCATAAAAATTTACCCTATTCCTGCGCATGATGAGATCACCGTTTATGCACCATTTAGAATCTTCGTTGTAGAGGTGAAAAACTCTTTAGGACAAAAAGTATACGGTCATGACTATAGTGCCGAACACGTGGCGATAGATATTTCAGGCTTATCGGCAGGCATTTATTTTATAAGGATCAATGGGAACGTGGTTACTGAATTTGTGAAAGAGTGACTGTATCAACTGGTACTCTTTTTCATGCGCCGGATATTAATAAAATGGGTGCTCACCAGTCCGGCTGATGCTATATACGCCAGCGGGTGCAGATTCTCTTCGAAAATAATAGCCACTGCAAGTATTGCCCAGAATAACCATAGCGATACTTTTATTGCCTGTGTTTTGGTATGGGTAACCGAATGATATACCGCAAAGAAGCTCACTATCAGAAATACATAATCCAGGTGTTTCCACCAAGATGGAAGGCAGTATCCGTCATGGGCTGAAATAGAGAATTTCAGGAGAAATAATACAGGTATGGCGATGCAATGAACCGTGCATAATATAGCGCTCGCTATTCCCGCCTTATCGGGTGCGTTCGAAATTCTATCATTCATTTTTAAATGCAACTATGTTGCAAATGTATGGCAAAATTTAAACGCAACATGGTTGTATTTATGTACATTTGCCAAAATATTTTTTAACTCATGGACTTGTCACAACAAATCAGGGAAAGAGGCCTTAAGGCTACGCCATCCCGATTAAGTGTGATGAAAGTGCTGGAGAGTAAGCGCCAGGCATATGCTCATGCCGACCTTGAATCAATTTTCATAGACATGGACAGGGTGACATTGTACCGGGTGCTGAATGATTTTGAGGAGACTGGCCTGGTACACAAGGTGATAGACATGGATGGTGTTACCCGGTTTGCACATTGTGGGCACTCATGCCCCGGTGGGCATCATGCAGATGCGCACGCGCATTTTAATTGCCAGGTTTGTCATAAAATGTATTGTCTCGAAAATGCGCCAATTCCTTCTTTCGATATTCCAAAAGGGTTCATGGCTACTGGGCAAAACATATTAGTGCTTGGGTTGTGTAAAAACTGCGGCGCTGCATGAGCGTTTAGTGAAAAATAAGAGATTATAATAATAATTGTGATTTGAGAAAGCAGGCCATTAAAATAGTTAGTTGGGTTATGCTGGCGGTATTCCTGGTAGGAGTGGCGCCGACAGAATACTTGCATGACGCCCTCTATCACCACCACGACACCGTTCACCCTGTTTATAAAAAAGGCGAGATCGTAATCACCCAAAAGCATATACACTGTGCTTTCCTCGGTTTTGTGTTTGCGCCTTATGTTGCTACAGACAAGCAATTGCTTTCATTCAGAGACGCGCAGCTACACGGTGCTAATTATGTTCTTCCAACATATTGTTTCAATTATTCCTCAGCTCACAAGGTAGTCTCATTAAGAGGACCGCCTGCATTTCCCCTGGCCTGATAACTCATTCCCGGCTTTTCCGGCGATGCTTCGGCCGTGTTTCACAAATTGACTTTCAAAATAACTGAAGTGGGGGCAAGCTCCATCCACTAACATCGTTGTACACTCAGTATAAAACATCATGCTCCTTTACGCAAGACAACTAACATTGCCTCGTGTTTTAGTGGAGATTTTTAACTCAAAACTAAAATCATGTATAGATATATAATTCTAATTACTCTTTCTGTTTCTTTCAGTCTCATTTGCTGTGCAAAGATCCCGGCCGGTAACTCACTTTCCGGCACCGTAAAAGATGCAAAGGGCTTACCATTACAAGGAGCAATAGTAGAAATCCCCGACCTGAAGGTGGGCACTGTTGCAGACAGCAATGGTTTCTACACGCTCGAGAACTTACCAAATGGTAAATTTCTTGTCATTGCCAGTATGATCAGTTTTTCAAAAGCTACTTTTAGCCTCAATATTAATGGCGCTGCTCACCAGAATTTTGTGCTCAGTGAAAGTGCATTGGAAAGCAAAGAGGTTATTATTACAGGCCAATCAAAAGCTACTGAGATCAACCGCAGCCCTGTGCCGGTGGTGGCGATCAATAACCAATACTTACGGGAGAATATCAGCACCAATATTATTGACGCACTTGCGGAAGTGCCCGGAGTCTCTGCGGTAACAACCGGCCCCAATATTTCGAAACCTTTTATCCGTGGGCTGGGCTACAACAGGGTCCTTACGTTGTATAACGGAATGAGGCAGGAAGGGCAGCAGTGGGGCGATGAGCACGGCATAGAAGTGGATGAATATGGTGTAGACAGGGTAGAACTGGTGAAAGGCCCGGCAAGCCTTATCTATGGGTCTGATGCGCTTGCAGGTGTGGTAAACCTGATACCTACGCCACCGCCGCCGGATGGTAAAATCACAGGCAACTTCACAGGTGAATATCAAAATAACAACAACCTGTTGGGTGGCAGCGGAATGATGGCCGGGAATAATAGGGGCTTGTATTGGCTGGTAAGGGTATCACATAAGCAAGCTATGGATTATGACAACCCGATAGATGGACGAGTGTATGCCTCCAATTATAATGAAACAGATGCCAGCGCATCCATTGGCCTCGACAAAAAATGGGGCTCCTCACATCTTGACATAACCGCATTCAATGACCTCCAGGCCATACCAGACGGTAGCCGTGACTCCGCTTCAAGGCAGTTTACAAAGCAAATAACAGAGCTGGACAACTTCAGGCCGGTAGTCAGCAACCAGGAGTTGAACACATACGGAATGCCGGCTCTTCACCAGCATGTGCAGCACTATAGGGCACAGTCGGCAAACAACTTCAATCTTCTGAATGGCCTTCTGGTTGTTAATATTGGTTTTGAAAGAAGTATCCGCGAAGAGTTCAGCCACCCGCAGTACACAGATGTACCCGGCCTTGATTTGCAGCTGAACACGTACACATACGATGTTAAATACCTTTTTCACAGTTTTATGGGCTGGGAAGTCTCGGCCGGTATAAACGGAATGTACCAGGCCAATACGGTAACAAATGGCACGGAGTACGTAATACCTTCATACCAGCAATTTGATATCGGCCCATTTGCTGTTTTTAAGAAAACTGTTGGTAAACTTGATATCGCAGGCGGTGTCAGGTTTGACAGCCGTACTTTTCACAACGATGCTTTGTATGCCGATACCCTCGGCATACCTAACAGTATAGCTCCTGGTAATTTCCCAGGCGCTGATAAAGTGTTCTCCGATTATAGCCATACTTTCACCGGCATGACTTATAGCCTGGGTATGGCCTATATTTTCTCAAAGGCACTTGCCCTAAAGGCAAATTTTGCACGTGGTTTCCGGGCACCCAATATTGCTGAAATATCGGCTAATGGCGTACATCCCGGTACTGGCATGTACCAGATCGGCAACCCCGGACTTAAACCCGAATTCAGCCTGCAGGAAGATCTTGGGGTGGAGTTTACTTCAAAACACGTTACCGCAAATCTTTCTGTTTTCAACAACGATATTTCCAACTATATTTTTAACCAGAAGCTGATTTCATCTCATGGTACAGATTCTATATTGCAGGGCGTAGACGCTTTCAAATTTACATCCTCACATGCCCGGCTTTACGGAGGAGAAGCAAGCCTGGACATACATCCTCATCCGCTCGACTGGCTGCATTTTGAGAACACACTGTCTGTTGTATACGCAGTAAATGAAGGAGGCGCGGGAGTCATCATAAATGACAGCAACAGGTATTTGCCCCAAATACCGCCTGTTCACGGCACTTCAGAGTTAAGAGCAAGTTTTAAACAGCCTGCGAAATATCTGAGGAATACATTCGTCAAAGTGCAGGCGCTTATTTATGGCAAACAGTACCGTGTATATCTTACTGATAACACCGAAACACCCACACATGCCTACACCCTCATAAATGCAGGTTTTGGAAGTGATGTCGCTAGCCGGGCCGGTAAAACAATGTTTAATATATCAGTATTCGGAAACAACCTGTTTAATGTCACATACCAGGACCCGTTGAGCCGGCTAAAATATTTTGAACCATATCCCAACGACCCGCGCGGGCATTCAGGTATTTATAATATGGGCAGGAATGTGGGTATAAAGGTATCGGTACCAATCAGTGTGAAGTAGTGGAATTTCGTATATAATAACAGAGCGTTTTTTAACTTAAACAAAATATGTTAATTTTATTTTTATTTGGTTGAACCCAAGATTGTTACAAATATTTACGTCTATATAGCTAGTACCCTCCGTTTTGACAACTTTAACCTGATACTTAATGAGATGTGTTTCGTATGGCTAAATAATTTTTAACAAACGTTAGTATATTTCTTGATAATTTTTTAACTTTGGAACTTTATAAAAAATACGGAAAATGAAAAAAAATAATTTTATTTTATTATTGCTTGCCACAGTATTTTTTGCCGGTAAAAGTTATGCCCAGACTGAACCCTGTGCTACAACCGATATGTATAAAAAATATAAGCAAATACACCCGGAAATTGCTGACTATGAACGGCAATTGACGTTGGAGTCAATACAGTATTACAAGAACCACCCAACCGAATTATCTCATTTTGCTAAAATTACGGGCGATACCCTGTTCTATGATATTCCGGTGGTAGTGCATGTAATGCATGATTATGGTGCTGAGTATTCATACCTTACAGATAATTTTATTTATGGAATGGTGAAGGAGATGAATCTTGTTTATGCTGGTCTTAATACCAACTTGTCAACAGTCATTACGCCATTTGTAAAGTATATCGGCAAGTCTACTATCCGCTTTCATCTTGCGACGACAGACCCTAATGGCAACCCGACTCACGGGATCACACGCCGCAGAACCTATCTTACCTACGGTGGTGATGATATGGCCAAAATGGACTTATGGTCTCCTGCAAACTATTACAACATTTGGTTTGAGAATGTTATCGGAGCAGCATCTGAACCCGGTTCAGTGATCCTGGCCTATGCAAACTTCCCATCTTCTGCGGCAAGTTATCCTTTCAATGACGGTGTAATTTCCCGCTATGATGCTGACGCTTATTCTGCTTTTACTATTGAACACGAAACTGGCCATTACTTTAATCTGTTGCACGTTTGGAATAATAATGGAGCAGGCGGTGGCGCTATTAACAGCGGATGCGGAGACGATGATGTGGATGATACCCCTCCAACCACAGGTCATTTTAGCACTTGTCCACTTTATGATACGGTTTGCGCTATCAACTATTACAAGATATATAATGATATCAATGGTAATGATTCACTGGTAAATTACCCAGATACCGCTAACGTTCAGAATATCATGGACTATTCTTCCTGTACTGTTATGTTTACAAAAGGCCAGGTACAGCGTATGTATGCGGCCCTTAATAGCAGCGTAGGTAACCGCAGCAACCTTTGGGATAGCTTCAACCTGGTTAGCACTGGTGTTTATAACTCTGCTGGCGGTCTTGTTCCTAAGTTAGATCTGCAGCCAATACCTGAATTCAATGCTACACTGACATCAGGTGTCGTTAATCAGACCAACTATAAGAATTTCCTTAATTACTTTACTTTCCCAGGGACAAATGTCCTGTTCAAAAATGAGACGTGGAATGATACTGTTTCCAGCTTGTTGTGGACATTCAGCAATACTGCTGCGTCTCCTACATCTACGTCTCTCACTTCTGTTACCAATAGCTTCACTGATCCGGGTTGGGTTACGCTTTCTATGGCTGCCACCGGTAATCACTCCGGCACTAACACAGTAACCTGGGACCATGCTATTTTTGTTGCCGATGCTACTGCGGTTGATCCGGTTGCTACCAGTTACATCCAGGAATTCAATCCAGCGGGCGACAGGGACAAATGGCCGATATTTAATTATTATAACAATAGCTTCAGGTGGAAGTTGAACGACCAGGTAGGCTTTGATGACAATCATTCTGTGCAGTATGTAGGTTTTGACAGTACACTTGATCCGCTGACCTATACTTATCCTGCTACTGGTACACCAGGTGGAGACGTTGATGATCTGTTCAGCATTCCGGTGAATCTTTCCAGCTTTACCGATACATGTAACCTTGATTTCTTCTTTTCCGGTGCTTCACGCTCCAGCACATCCAGTGATATTAATGACACTATGTTCATTAGCTATTCAGTTGATAAATCTAATACCTGGGTTCACTTAGCTACGCTTTCCAAGGCATCGCTGGAAAACAAAGGAGCAAATGCATTCCCATATACTCCGGGCCCTTCTGCTGACTGGGCGCCTATGACCATCGCGCTTCCTGCTGCTGCCCGTAAAGATTACGTTACCTTCCGGTTCAGGTATCAGCCAGGTAATGGCCCAAGTGTTGGTTTTTATGGCTTCAATTGTTTTTATGCTATGAGCAGTGGTAACAACTACTACATGGACCATATTACTTTTGGTCGTTTGCCTGCAGGTGTAAACGAGGTGAATCTTTCTAATACAGATATCACAGTTGCTCCAAACCCAACTAATGGCGATGCTTATGTGCTGATCAAAGATGTAAACAGCAACAAGGCGGATGTAGTGGTAACTGATGTTACCGGGAAAGTGATCTTCACCACCAGCGATGAAATAAAGGGTGGCGAAGCGCATGTACTTATTCCTCATGCTGCCATTGCAGTTCCGGGCATGTACCTGGTAACGGCAACTACTGGTAACAAAAATGAAACCAAGAAATTGATAGTATATTAATAGTTCTGTTTGTAATTTTTGGTAGTGGCTGTTCTTACCGGACAGCCACTTTTTTTTGAGTGCAATACCTCATTACCTGAATTGCGTTTATCTTTGTTACAAATGAATGAGATGGATCAAAGTATAGTGTCGCTGACACAGGCAAACATATACCAGGGCAATAGTCTTGTCTTAAATAACGTGAACCTCCAGGTGGACAAGGGTGAATTTATTTACCTGATCGGAAAAACGGGAAGTGGTAAATCGAGCTTGCTGAAAACACTTTATGGAGACATCTATCTGAAAGAGGGGCAGGGCAATGTTGCCGGCTTTGACCTGAAAGAACTAACGTGGCAGAAAATACCACTCTTGCGCCGCAACCTCGGCATCGTATTCCAGGATTTCAGGCTGCTTACTGACCGGGATGTTTATGACAACCTGGAGTTTGTGCTGAAGGCCACTGGCTGGAAAGAGAAGCCGCTGATGAAGGAGAAGATAGAGAACGTGCTTTCTAAAGTGGGGCTAAAGAACAAGGGTACCAAGATGACCTATGAGATGAGTGGCGGAGAGCAACAGCGTGTGGACATAGTCCGGGCATTGCTCAATAATCCCAAACTGATACTGGCAGATGAACCAACCGGGAACCTGGACCCTGATACAACTGATGAGATCATGCAGCTCCTATTCAATATCTGCCGCGACTTCCAGACGGCTTTCATAATGGCCACACACGACTATACCATTATCCAGAAATACCCCGCACGCGTGGTGCGCATAGAGCAGGGACAAGTAAAGGAGATAAGCGCAGCGGGGGTGTAACTACCACACCCTCTGAAGTGGGTGTGCTTGGGGGCATAGGTTCAGATTCAGGATGTTTTTGAACTGCCGCCAAACTATTTTTTGAAAGACTAACTTGTTCAATTATTTTCTTTTGCTGAGTTCAAGCCCAAAGCTAAATTCCTGGTTCCCCTTTAGGGGGCAGGGGTTCTGTATCCTCTCATGAAGTCACTGATGCTCATTCGCCTCTTGCCTTCCAGTTGCAGTTCATCGGCATATACCCATCCGTCAACGCCAGCAAAGCGGAGATAGCTTGAACCATCAGTGTTGTACGCACCAACGGCTAAACCGTGTGTCACATTTTCAACATGCACCTTGAATATCTTTAGCTGTTTACCATCAAGCGCAGTATAAGCAGCAGGGTAGGGCGATACACCACGAACGAAATTATTGATCTCATTTACTGGCTTGTTCCAATTTATTGCCAGGTCTTCTTTAAATATTTTGGGGGCGTGTTTTAGTTCACCTGCAGGTATGCTTGTCTGTGGTATCTCCTGCAGCGAATCATCGGCAAGACCCTTTACAGTTGTTACCAGTAGCTCTGCTCCCGCAGCCATGAGCTTATCGTGTATAGTACCTGCGCTATCTTCGGGCAGGATAGCGACTTTCTCCTGGAGCAGTATGTCACCGGTATCTATCTCATGCTTTAGTTTGAAGGTAGTAACGCCGGTTTCTGTTTCCCCTTTTATAATGGCCCAGTTGATAGGCGCCGCGCCCCTGTATTGCGGCAGCAGTGATCCATGCACATTTATAGTGCCCATTGGCGGCATATTCCACACCACTTCCGGCATCATTCTAAATGCTACTACCACCTGAAGGTCCGCATTAAGCGCTCTCAGCGCATCGAGAAAAGCCGGTGCCTTCATTTTCTCTGGTTGCAGAAGTGGTAGCCCCTTAGCCTCTGCATACTGTTTCACCGCCGATGTCTGCACCTGCCTGCCGCGACCTGCTGGCTTATCGGGCATGGTTACTACTGCTACAATATTTGCGCCTGCCTCTACCAAACCCGCCAGGCAGCCTACCGCAAAATCTGGTGTGCCAAAAAAAACGATTCTTAATTGTTCAAAAGATTTCATCAAGGGTGCAAAGCTAAGTTTTATGAACGGAAACAGGAATGCCTCACTTTTTGCGTATTTTTTCTGTGATTATATGGGGCATTATGTTTTTGTGATAGTTTGTTGTAATCCTCTACTGCGGCTATTTGCGGTTCTTATTATTTTTATTCTTAATTTCCCGTTGCGCCACATGCGGGGCATTGTCTGTCCCTTCGGCTTCGCAATTTTCTTTTGCTGACTAGAAGGAATGAAGAGGTACGCCTCCTTATTTTTCGTTTTTTGGCACAAAGTTCTTACAGAATTTTGAACGCAGGAAATTGAAGTTTTATGATAGTGCGCATTTCGTCCTGCCATGTGCTGCTGGCGGGATATGATGTAATTTTTTTTTGAGATAATTTGTTGGGGGAGAGGATGATATAGGTTATGAGTGGATAGGGATGCAGGCGAGTTATAAACTCGCTAAATTGAGCGGGCTCGAGTTGGCCAGACTCAGCGCTTGGCCTCAACCCCTTGCAAGTGTGAGCTTGGTGCATATTGAGGCAAAACAGGCGATGGGCAAGCAGACCGCTGGCATGGTTATAATAACTCTTTAATAAACAACAGACAATGAACCAAAACGATGATTTGCAACGTACCGATTACGATGATGAAAAAGATGAAGTATTGTTCACACAAAAACCATTTTTTGAACTGGAAAAACACGCTAAAGTTGCTAACGAAAGGCTTAGGGTCTTTTTGATAGGCTTATCTCAACCCGAAATGATAGCCCGGATACATCAATTGGACCTGTCCGACAAGAGCCTTAATTTTTTGTGTGAGGGAATCGCATTAGAGCATGAAGATTACGAAATATGCACGGCTGTCGAAATAATAAAAAAAGAACGTGCGAGAGCAATATAGGCTTAAAAATGCCCCACAGGACTGCGGTGAATTCTTGTTTGAAATCCGGCGGCACTCAGAATCCTGATTCACAAATAACATACTTATCAACCTATCCCTTATCAACTTATCTTTACGGCAGTAAATGTCACCCAAAAGAATCATCTGCACCGTTACCAACGACCTCAACTACGACCAGCGCATGATACGTATCTGTACTTCGCTGGCTGATGCGGGTTATGATGTGACGCTTGTAGGGTTCAAAAAAAGGAAAAGCAAGCCACTGGTGCAACGTCCTTTTAAGCAGGTGCGGTTATCCATTATAGTGGAGCAGGGCAAGCTGATGTACTTTCATTACTGGCTCAATCTTTTCTTTTTCCTCCTTTTCCGCAAGGCAGATATTCTCTGCGCCATAGACCTGGATACCATTCTGCCAGTTTATTATGCTTCCATGCTGCGTGGCCGCAAGCGTGTGTATGACGCTCACGAGATTTTTACAGACCTCAAAGAAGTGATCTCCCGCCCGTCTGTTCATAAAATGTGGCTGGCTATAGGCAAGCACACCGTTCCGCATTTCAAAACCGGTTATACTATTGGCGAATGTTATGCAGATGAATTTAAGAAACGGTATGGCGTGAGCTATGGCGTAGTACGCAATGCCACTGTTCTTAAGCCGGTGGAGATACCGGTAAAGAAAGATCGGTTCATCCTTTACCAGGGCTGGGTGAATGTGGGTAGATGTTTTGAGCAGCTTATCCCGGCGATGCAATATGTAAATGCGCAACTGATAATTTGCGGCGAGGGTAATTTTTATGCCCAGGCAAAAGCGCTGGCAGATGAATATGGAGTGACGGATAAGGTGGTATTCAAAGGCTATGTGCCACCCGCAGAGTTGACTTACTACACCATGCGCGCTTATATAGGTATCACCCTGTTTGAAGACACCAGCCTCAGTAACCGCCTTTCGCTGGCAAATCGTTTCTTTGACTATATGCACTATGGAGTACCGCAACTGTGCATCAAGTATCCTGAATACGAACGTATAAACCAGCAGTTTGAAGTAGCGGACCTGATAGCTGATGCAACACCGGAAGCTATTGCAACGGAGCTTAACAAGCTACTGGATGACGAAAGCTACTACCAGCGGTTACAGCAAAACTGTCTGCTGGCCCGTGAAAAATATTGCTGGCAGGAAGAGGAGAGAAAATTGTTGGACATTTACAAACAACTATAGTTCACATTAATGAACGAACCTGTTGAAAATAATGGAATAAAATTCAGTGTTATCATCCCGGTCTACAATGGCGCGGATACCATAGCGCGCGCCATAGACTCGGTGCTGGCGCAGTCGTACCCGCCAGCAGAGATAATACTGGTGGACGATGCCAGCAGTGACAAGACTCATGAAATAGTACAGGATAATTATGGAGGCAAGGTGCAGTTCATACAAAAAATAGTGAATCAGGGCAGCTCTGCCGCCCGCAACAAGGGTATGGAGGTGGCCTCTGGAGACTATATCGCTTTTCTTGATGCGGATGATGCGTGGCACCCGGACAAGCTGATGCTGATGAACACAATTCTGCTATCAAAGCCGGACATTACGCTGTTCTACCACCCTTATACGCAGGAAAATATAATGGCTAAAAAACTGCCGGAAGATATAGTAGTGTATAAATTCCCGTTTGTGAAGCTGCTACCCAGCAACCCTATAGCTACCTCGTGTGTAATTATTAAGAACAATCCGGCATTCCGTTTTGAGCCAACGATGCGTTATATGGAAGACCTGGACCTGTGCCTGCAGGTAGGTTATAAGTATAAGATATACATGATCAATATTCCGCTCACGCAGATATTCCGGGCGTTCACATCGCAGGGCGGGATCAGTGGCAACAAATGGAAAATGCGAAGGGGCGAGATGCGGGCATACCGGCGGCTGGTGAAACTCAACGTATTGTTCCTGCCGTTGTTACCGTTCCTGTTTCTTACGAGTATCGGAAAACATATAGTTAAGAAATTTCAGGACAGGCGTTAGAATAGCTGCAACTGCGAGCTGCCGCCTACCTTCTTCGGTAGCTTTGCTTTTCCCATCACGGTTCTGCCGCCATACTTCCAGGAGTCATTTCGTTCCCGCTCTATGAGCTGCTCAAAATTGTTGTTTGGTGTGAAATCCTCTTCCAGCCTTTTGGCAGCTTTCGAGAGATTTTTTATGGCTTCGTTCTTGTCATTGATGCCGAGCTTGGCGCGGTTTACCGCATGTTCCAGCGTTTGAATGGCTTCATCATATACATAGGTAGGCACAGGGAACGGGTGACCATCTTTACCGCCGTGTGCAAATGAAAAACGAGCCGGATCGTCAAAGCGCGAGGGTGTGCCATGTATCACCTCGCTCACCAGCACCAGCGACTGCAATGTGCGTGGCCCCAGGCCTTCCAGCAGCAGCAATGATTCCATGTCGAGGTGTTCTTTCTCGTAGGCCACGGCCAGTATGCTGCCCAGCCTTTTGATGTCCACGTCTTTCGCTTTTACATCGTGGTGCGAGGGCATTACCAGCTTCTTTATCTCGGGGAGCAGTTTTTCAGGATTTTGATGTGCCAGTTGTAGTATACCGGCACGAGTTGTTTCCGCGTGTTTGTCGGTGACATTGATGATCTGTCCCTCGCTTCTGCCGTAGATAAAACTATGCGGCTCCTCTACAAACGAAGCAAGGGTAGGCGAGTGCCAGTGGTAGCGGCGCGCCATTCCATTAGCGCCATTCATGCCTTGTTGTATCACAGACCAGTCGCCATCTCTGCTCAATACGAAAGAGTGCAGGTATAATTGGTAGCCATCCTGAATGGCGGTGTTGTCAACTTTTGCCGATAGCTTACTGCTGCGCACCAGCATGTCGCCGTTCAGCCCGGTTTTTTCGGCTATGCGTAGCAGCTCCGCCGGTGTTTCCCGCGAGTATTTGCCTTTACCGCCACATATATAAATACCCAACTCTCCCGACCGTTCATTCACAGAGCGCTTTAGTGCGCCCATCACGGATGTGGTAATGCCCGACGAATGCCAGTCCATACCCAGCACGCAGCCCAGCGCCTGGAACCAGAACGGATCGCTGAGCCGCTGCAGCACAGCAGCCCGGCCATACTCCTGCACTATTGCTTCTACAATAGCCACACCCAGTTTGCTCATGCGCTGGTAAAGCCACGGTGGAACCTGGCCATAGTGGAGTGGCATATCAGCATAAGAACGGCCCGGCATAAGTCGAATTTTGTGCAAATAAAGTTACGGTTTTTTTGAGGAGCAGTACCATTAGGCATATCTCGCGAGTAGGAGACGTTGCACTGCAACTTCTGGCGAAACATAATTACCCGGGTAAAGACGCGGCTTTGCAATATCTGGCAACGTAACTGTCCGGTTAAAGACGTTGCAGTGCGACGTCTCTACGAAACACAATTACCTGCAAGGCCTTTATGCTTTTCCTTTCTTAATTCGCCACCGTCTTTAACACTGTTGACGGCGCTTTCAGCCAGTTTATATTTTGCAGATGGATAGTGAATGAAAGGCTCCTGGCAAACAGATTTTTTCTTCCGTACGTGTTTGTAAGGTAATTCTGGAAATCGCTGCTCATGATAACGGGATAGTAAAAGCTAACAATGTCTTTGATAACATACACCTCAACACCTGCATCGTAAAGCAGGGTAGTGCTGCTGATATTGGTAGCCGTCTGGTTGTTGTTGGGTATCAGCCCGGCATCAAGGAACAAGCGGACGGGGATTTTACCAAATGGCAGGTCGGTTTTGAGATTTAGCGTAGCCATCCAGTTGTCGCTTCTTGCAGCGCCATTGTAAACCGGCACTTTGAAGCCGCCTTCCTCAACAGATATTTGCTGTGCTGCCAGGCGGCTATGGGCATTCCTGCCCAGGTAAGTGCCATCGTACAGGTAATCATCCACACCCGAATAGCTGGCATTCAGCTCATACTGCGAGGTCACTGCTGGGTCGCTGCTTATGGGGATGAATTTACCAAGGTAGCATCGGATATAGAGCGATTTGTTTTTCTTGTTGTAGTCTATTCTCAGATTGCCTTCCGCGTTGATCTTGGCGAAGTCTGGGCCCATCTGGCCCTCCAGGCTGTAGTCAAATGGATTGTAGGTGCGTTTGTTCTGGTGTTTATACCGGA
Organism: uncultured Bacteroidota bacterium; assembly: GCA_903881585.1. Taxonomy (GTDB): domain Bacteria; phylum Bacteroidota; class Bacteroidia; order Chitinophagales; family Chitinophagaceae; genus Nemorincola. The sequence goes on from CAIRTW010000302.1 coordinate 17,780, forward strand.
TAAGGCCATAAGTTTTCTGCTGCGTTTTTAATGTGGGCTTGCTCAGGCTGTCCGTGCCATAATCAATATGCTGCTCGCTGATGTTGTATTCTTTTAGCAGCAGTGTGCGCGTTACCGTGCTTAGCGGATCATGCTCGTTAAAAGTAAAGTTCAGCGACGGAGCCACTTTTATGTAGCGCGCATATAAGGGGCTGGTAAGATTTATAAGCGTTTCATCATCATGAAAAGTCTTTGCATCCGCCTGCAGCATTATTTCTTTAAAGACGTTTTCTGGATACCAGAGATAGCCCGCAGAGCCAACGCCTGTAAACCCTTTTGTAACAAAGGAATACATAGGCGCTACCGCAAATCGGAAGCAGTTCTCGGGCACAGTAAGATTGTGCAGCAATAGCAGTGGCATGATGTGGTCGTACTGGTTGTAGGCTACGTAGGGCACTACAAATATCTTGTCTACGCTCGATTCGTTGAGGCCGAAGTAGGGCCTGATACCCAGTTTAAAACGGGGGCTGAAGGTGGAGTGCCGGCGGAACACGTCATTATCCTTCTTGCCGTCGGGAATTACATCGTCGATTTTTAGTTTGTCCCAGTCATTGCCTGGAATGGTCACTTGGGTGGTCTTCTCAAATGGCTCGCTCCAAACCTTATTTATGAGCGAATCCTCGCTATATATGTCAATCAGCACCGGGGATGTGATGCCAGTATTATTCCGGATAGTTACGATGGTATTATAAGTGGGTTGGTGGTGGTGCCCGCCACTGTTTGCCTTGGTTATGGTAAAGTCTATCTTTTTATCTGTGTGCAGTATCGTATCAAAAAACCAGCCTATCGGCTTTGACGTATGCTTTTCAAGGCATGCTCTAAAATCTTCCGGATAAGGATGGTGAAAATGCCATTTGTCATAATAGTCTTTCATTCCTTTTTCAAAATCGCCGGGGCCTATATATTTTTCCAGCCAGTTCAGCATCAGCCCTGTTTTATAATATACATCAAGGCCATAGTTGAGTTTGGTGAAATTGGTTGCAGGCTGGTCTATAGCCTGGTCCATGTGAGTGGCTGCATGTTCATAATAAAACAGAGTTTCATCAATAGCTATTTTGATGCCTTTCGATGTATCGTTCTTCAGGTCGTTTGTAGTCTTTTGCTCATAAAACGTATTGATGCCTTCATCCATCCATGCATGGTCGCGCTCGTTGCTGCCCAGCATACCATAAAACCAGTTGTGCCCCAGCTCATGTACTATCACGGTTTCCAGGTTTGTCTTCACCGTCTTGTCAACAATGGTAATGGTAGGGTATTCCATGCCGCCGCCCGCGTGCATATCGCCCAGCACCGCCTTTACGGTACTGTATTGGTATGGCCCCACCCATTTGCCATAGTGTTTCACTGTCTCTTTCATGTAGCGTGTGGCGTCTTTCCACTCGCGCTGGTAAGATGGTAAGAACGCAGCCCATGTGGTCACTAATTTGTTATTGCCGGGCGAATAGACGGTGTCCTTCCTTAACAGCCAGCGTTTATCGGCAAACCATGCAAAGTCGTGTATGTTATCTTCATGGTAGTGTACCGTTTTCGTTTCAAGTGCGCTGGAGGGCCAGCCTTTATCGTAAAGCGAATCGGCTGGTGGTGGCTGCTGGGCGAGGCTGTCAAGCCATTTATTTTCTTTTTCATCCATGCAGTTTCCCGTAGCCATCAGCACATAATTTTCCGGCAGCGTAATGTTCACATCATAGGAGCCATATTCACTGAAGAACTCGCCTTGGTCGAGATAAGGTATGGGATGCCAGCCTTTCTGGTCATATACTGCGGGCTTAGGGAACCACTGCGAGATAAAGTAAGCCTGTCCCGTATGCCCCATCCTTGAAAATACAATGGGAATCTTTACTCTGAATGGTGTAGATATTTTAACAGTAGCACCGGGCAGCAGTGGTTTTAGCAGGTCTATGCGGGCTATGTCAGGAGCGTTCTCTGCACTGAAATGCTCCACGGTCACTCCATCTATCGTGAATTGCAGACTGTCTATATAGCCGCGGTCTTTTTGTTTGGCGTAGTAAAACGAGGTGTTGCCATTCAGATCCATCTGGCGGGCAAAGGGTGTGCGGTCATTTTTATAGGCATTAGGCCATAGGTGCATGTATATGAAGCGAAGCGTATCGGGCGAGTTGTTGGTGTAGGTAATTTCCTCAAATGCATCAAGAATGTTGGTCCTGTCATTCAGCCGCACATCGATCTTAGAATCCACGCGCTGCTGCCAGGATGGTTGTGCAAAAGAGTTCACAGTAAAAAGAAAGGCAAATACAAAAGCGAGGTACTTCATGCTGCTAAAATAAGGGAAAAGTTGTGAGATAGAACGGCAGGTTAGCAGTTTTAGTATTGTTTACTCTTGCCCTTGCAGCATTTCTTTCCACTCAGGCCCCAGTTGCAGCGATGAGCCTATGTAGAGCTTCATCAGTTGCACCATTTCTTCTGCGTCCCAGGAGTACACTCCGGATGCGAAATATACACGCCCTTCCTTCGTATCGAAATACAGGTTGCCGTTATGATGCAGGCTCTGGATAAGATGTTCCTGTGTTTCAAAGCCCAGGTAGTCGTAGCACATACCTTTCAGCGGATGATCGGTCTTGCGGCCCTTGCCTTCGTAATGGAGGATACCTATCTGGCGCCAGTCGTAGCGTTTTATGTTCTGGGAGAAGAGCGATTTTTTGATGATGGTGATAGATTGCTGATCCAGCAGCAAGCGCTCGTTGAAGAACATACGGGCCAGGAAACGGTTGGCTGCAAGCAGGTAAATAGCAGATGCGCCTATGCACGCCGCCCAATGAACAAAATTATGGATCAGAGGCAGGGCCTGTAGCAGGAAGATAGTAGCCATGCCCATCGTAAACACAAACTCAACAAGATACAGCGCACGTATGCGCTTGTTGGTCCTGTTGCCCAGTGTGATGAGCAGGCTTTGGTCGCCCCAGTAATATGTGATGCTACCCTGTGACACTTATTGGTTCATTTATTATTTCAGCATTAAATACTATGCCAAATTCATGCTTTAAAAAATCCTTTACCTCTTGCTCATCAACCGGATGGCCCAGTTCTTTTTGAATAGATGTAACACTTTTATCCGTGATGCCGCAGGGTACAATATAATCGAAATAATGAAGGTCGGTATTTACATTAAGTGCAAAACCATGCATGGTCACCCACCTGCTGCACCTTACGCCCATAGCACATATCTTACGCGCTTTGCCTTTTGTTCCCGCATCCAGCCACACGCCGGTAGCGCCGGGCAACCTGCCGCCATCTATGCCATAATGAGCTATCGTGCGGATGATCACCTCTTCAAGGTTGCGCATATACTTGCCCAGGTCGGTAACAAAATGCTCCAGGTCCAGGATGGGGTAGCCTACTACCTGGCCGGGGCCGTGGTAAGTAATATCGCCGCCCCGGTTGGTTTTGAAAAACGAAACGTCCAGCTCTTTCAGCCGGGCATCATTTACCAGCAGGTTTTCAATATGCCCACTTTTGCCTATTGTATATACGTGCGGATGCTCGCAGAAAAGAAGGTGATGTTGTGTGCCATTATCAGAAGGCTGGGCATCGGGCATGTTATACCATTTGGCCTTTATCTGCAGGTTTGCTTGCAGTAAAGACTCCTGGTATTCCCAGGCAGCATCATAAGCCACCTTTCCCATATCCTGAAATAATATCGTCTGCATAAAAATGAGTATGCAATTTACAGGTTTTATTGGTTAATGAACAATAGATTCTCATTAACTTCCTATAGCCGTACAAGGCAATAGCATGTCTTTTAACCTCATTTTTGATAGAGCTGGGTCTTTAAATACTAACTCGCAGACCTTGCTATTACAGTTTTCTAAAGGGGGTGTTAGATTTTAAATTCCCGTTTGAATCTTTAACTACCACAAGGTATATGCCTGCAGGTATATCGCTCAAAGGAAAGGTGTTTGTACCTGGCCTCTTAACCTGCCAGTTTGTATTCAATCTCTTTCCCATCATATCATATACCAGTACCAGATCATCAGCATATAGTCCAGTAACATTCACCACATCTTTCGAAGGGTTCGGAAATATGTGGATGGTAGAGGTGTTGTTGACATTGGTAACGCCTGTTGTAGAAGTTACTGTGGTATCAGGAACATACCTGGTGGCTTGTATAGCCGAGTCAACTGCAGCACGACTGAACGCATAGAAACAGGTAAAAGTATAGCTATTGGCGGGGTGCATATGTGCAGCGGCGGTAGTACGGTAGCCTACGCTGTCGGACGCACTGTCGGCAGGCGCTAAATGAGCTATCCGAAGCGCGAGGCCAATAGCTATATCTCCGGGATCTCCAACCCCGGGGGTATATTCAGCGGAAAATGTTTCACCCAATATGGTGCTGATATCAATTGTTGATGAAATAGGCCATGAATTATAAATGAAGGCCTTGGCATTTGAATCCGCTGTGCCCAATGCAAGATAAGCGCCTGTATAAGTTTCCCCATCGGCCGAAACCACGGCGGCATTGAACGCGTTTGGCTGTTGGTACACAACTGCATTGTTGGTCGTAAAACTCCCCCCTTCTGCTTCGTCATTATCAGGGTCCAGGGTTCTTAAATAGTAAATATTATTTTTTGCAACAGAAGCGGTGTTGGTGATGGTGATTTTTATAGTAAAAAAGAGTGCATTAGTATCCAGCGACGTAACCTGGGTAAGCTCCAGGCTGTCAAATACACCCTGCCACGTGCCCGATTTAGTACTGCCGCTAATGTTGTAGGAAACATTTGCACCGGAGACGGCGCCTGTGAAACCAGGGCTTGCATCCGTGTTATAACCATCGCAATTCAATGCGCCTTCCTGTAAGCTCCATCCTTCAAACGGGGAGCCTGGTAAAAAATAATCTCCGTAGAATGGAGGAGTGCCAACCGCCCAGCCATCCATATCCGGGTCCGCTACAAAGCCAAGGCCATAAGTGCCGGTGTCGGCACAAGGTGTATACGCGCCGCCCGTTACATTACCGTGGTAGCCAGCTGGCTGGTGCGGTGCTCCATACGATCCGCCGGGAGCTATCCCAAGCTCAACATATTTTCCCTGGAGAAAGACACTGCAGCCTGACATTTGTGCCTGCACATTTGAGATCACGGCTACACTAAAGATCAATGTAAATAATTTTTTCATGATGTATATTTATACGGTTAAAAAAACTCTGTTTCCAATGATAAGACGAATTATTAACTAAAAACGTTAGTTAATGAGTGATATATTTATTGTTTAAATAAAAAAACGATGCGAAAAGGCTGCTGAAAGGGCTATGGCCGGATATAGATCTTGCCTGTAACAATATGATTGCTCTGATGCCCGGCGCGATCTACAATATAAAGTTCCAAACTGACCGTGTCACCGGCTTTGTGAAGGGAATCGTATCTCATGGAAAGCATGTCTGGCGTGAATACAAAAGTGCAGATACCTTGTATCCCCTTTTTAGGATCTTCAATGCTTTGGTCGATAGTCGGAAAAAAATAACCAACATATCCTGTGTCATACCGGGAATCCTTTATATAGATATCTTTCTGTGTGCCGGTGGCGCTGTTGCCCAGATCTGCATCGCCATCCACAATAGAGAACTGAAGCAGGCCGGTATCTATATTCTGTATTATTGAGTCAGCTCCCTGCGTGGAACCGAAATAGATAAGCCCGATCTGTGGTATCTTTGACACATCACTGCTCTTCTGGCAGGAGAAAACTGCCACAGCTATAAGCGACAAATAGAAGACGTACCGGATTTTCATTGAACCAAAGATAATAAAAGTGCCTTATAATACATCGTTAAATAATTCCATTAATGTGCTCCAGGCAACTGCTGGCAATTTCGAAAGCCTTGCGCTGGAAGTATTCCGGTATCAGCATCATTACAACGGCCTGTACCGCCAATACTGCGAAGCGCTGCATATTAACGTAGCTGAGATTAAATTATTACGGCAGATACCTTTTTTGCCCATATCATTTTTTAAGACTCATAAAGTAGTAACCGGTAATAGCGAGACCACGCAACTCATATTTGAAAGCAGCGGAACCACCGGCGAAACACCGTCACGGCACTATATACCAGATGCGGCTATTTACAGATCGTCGCTCCTGCAGGGTTTTGAAGAGTTTTATGGAGACCCGGCCGAATATGTGATCCTGGCATTGTTGCCTTCCTACCTGGAGCGGCAAAATGCATCTCTGGTGTACATGGCAAAGACCATGATGGAGCAAAGCGGCCAAACTGAAAATGGGTTTTATATCAATGAATGGGAGCAGTTAAGTGAGGTCCTGTCCCAGCTGGAGAGGAACAAACAAAAGGTACTGCTGCTAGGCGTCACTTTTGCGCTGCTCGATTTTGCGGCTGCTTTCCCCATGCCGCTTGCATCTACGATAGTGATGGAAACCGGTGGCATGAAGGGCCGGAGAGAGGAGTTGACCAGGGCAGAAGTACATGGTATTTTAAAAAAACAATGGCAGCTAAAAGAAGTGCATTCAGAATATGGCATGACCGAATTGCTCTCGCAGGCTTATGCCACAGCAGGTGGTATCTTTAAGTGTACGCACACTATGCGCGTATTTGCCCGTGATATTAACGACCCGCTGGAAGTTATGGAACAGGGCACAGGGGGCATCAACATAATAGACCTCGCCAACATCAATTCCTGTGCATTTATTGCTACAGAAGATATTGGCACTATTGCGGCTGATGGGTCCTTTGAAGTATTAGGAAGAATGGACCACAGTGCGCTGAGGGGGTGTAGCCTGATGGTGGTGTGAGCACGGTCACTGTCCAGGAAATAGTTTAAATGTTAAACATGCTCAACAATGTCTTCTTATTGATTCTCATTTAAAATAATGCCATACCTTTGCCCCAATGAATAAAAGGATCTTTTTTATTCTTTTGCCCGTATTTGTCCTGCTATTTCACACTAGCTGGGGCAATGGCATTGATTTTAGATTCTTTCCAAAAGAACAAAGTTCAAGTATTGTTTCACAGGCTTCAGCTCACAATACAATCCCTTCCTCTTCCGATCTTAAAAATGGTGGCGGCAAAGTAAACAGGAATGCCATCCGTATAAAGGCAAAGAACGGTTTCTTTGAGTTGAACATTCCTGAGGTTTGGTCTTTCACGACCAAAGTTGCCTATCCTACCCGGCTTGTGTTCGGTGTGTACAACATATACACTGCCGATGCGCATCCTGCCATCTATAATTTAAGAGGCCCACCTCCGCTGGCCTGATCTGCCGTATTTTTTGTTTTTAATTCTTTAGGCTGCTCCGGCCTGTAATAATTTATTTTATGGATCACAAAGGATATATACAGCCGTACAAGCGGTTGGTTTTTGCGCTGCTTTTTTTAATTGCACCATTCACCGGTAACACGCAGACGCTGAATCTGTATGACGCAGTTAGTAGGGCGGTAGCTTATTACCCCCTCCTCCAGCAGCGGCAGTCGGAGGTATCAGCGGGTAAGGCCCATGTAAATACGGTAAACGGAAACCGTCTTCCCTCATTAACGCTCCAGGACCAGTTGAACCTGGGTACCGACAATTCGTTGCAGGGAGCTTACTTCTCATTGGGTATTGTGCCGTCCACACCTGGCAGTTATACATCAGTAAATAACAATCCTAACGAAGGCAATGTGGCCATCTCCCTGTTGAAATGGGAATTCTACACATTCGGCTATTATAGCGCGCAGCAAAAACAAGCAAAAGCACAACTGGCCATCAACGAAGCAAACCTGAACAGCGACAAATACAGCCTTACCGAAAATATAATATCCCTGTATCTCGACTGGCTGAAAAAATACCGGTTGCTCCATATCCAGGATGAGAACGTTCAACGTGCACAGGTAATACTCACAGCTATCCGGGCTACGGTTCTTAGCGGGCTGAAACCGGGCGTTGATAGCAGCACAGCAAGCGCTGCGTATTCAGAGGCCCGTATCAACTACCTGGAAGCGCTGGATCGGTATAACTACGACCAGATAACACTAGGCGCTTATACAGGGATCAATATCAACAGTATAGTTCCCGACACTTCGATAATAGCCCCGGCCATTTTGCAAAATACCGCATTGGTTACCCAAACGGATAGTATTGCACCTGGTCATCCGCTCCTCGAAGTTTATCAAAAACAATACGAACAGCAACTGGCAGACAACAATACTATCTCCAAAAAATACCTGCCTCGTTTCGGCTTCATAGGGGCTACGTGGCTGCGCAATTCAGGCATATCGCCATCAGGGGCATACCCCGATAACCTCGCCTATGGTATGCCCGACAGTAAGTATAACTACCTTTTCGGCCTTACCCTTACTTATAATCTTTTTGACCTCAAACACCGTCATGATGAGCTGGTGGAAGGCCGGTACCAGGCAGATGCAAGGGCTAGTGCATTGCAAACACGGCAGACAACATTGAATTCAATGGTGCAGCAAGCCAACTCAACCTATGCAACAACACTTGAAAAATTAAAGGAGATACCGGTGCAACTAACGTCGGCGCAGCAGGCTTACGGGCAGCAAATGGCATTGTACAAAGCAGGGTTGAATACTTTAATAGATGTCACCAATGCCCAGTTTGTGCTCCTGCAGGCAGAGACAACCTACGTAATAACACAGGATGAGCTATTGCAGCTGTTATACATACGTGCAGGGCTTAGCGGACAATTAGATAATTTCTTACAAAATTTTAAACGATAACTCATGAGCTTAGTATCAGCCTCGCTTAAGCGGCCTGTAACGGTACTGGTGATCATATCAGCAGTATTTTTCAGCTCAATTTTAGCGATAAAGACGATCCCGATAGACATATTTCCAAAACTTAACCTGCCCGTTATCTATGTTATAGAACCCTATGGCGGGATGACGCCGCAGCAGATGGAGGGCTTTTTCTCCACTAGGCTTGCCGACCAGTTTCTGTATGTGAATGGCGTAAAAAACATCTCAAGCAAGAACATACAGGGTATCAGTATTTTAAAGCTCACCTTTTTTGAGAGCACCGACATGGCCGAGGCCTCGGCACAAGTAGCATTGCAACTAAACAGGGCGATGACCTTTTTTCCACCGGGTGCCTTGCCGCCGCAGGTCATCAGGTTCGATGCATCTTCCCTGCCAGTAGGTACGCTTGTATTCAGCAGCCCCTCCCGCACTTTGGACGAGATAAATGATCTCGCGGCAACAAAGATCCGTCCGTTGTTTTCTACCGTTCCGGGGCTTTCTGCACCGCCGCCCGTGGGCGCGAACATAAGGACTGTAGTGGTGAATATCGATCCCGGCAAATTGCGCAGCTTCAACCTGACGCCGGACGAAGTGGTGGCCTCAATTGCTCACAACAACGTGATGTCCCCATCAGGCAATATCCGGGTGGGTAATATTATGTATATGGCCACCACCAATTCGTTGGAGCAGACGGTCAGCGCTTTCAGAGATATTCCTGTGCGCACAGACAATACAAATACCATACTGTTGCGTGACGTAGGCACCATCAATGATGGGGCAGATGTAACCACAGGGTATGCACTTATCAATGGCAAGCGGTCCATCTACATGCCTATTGTCAAGACACCTGATGCATCTACCTGGGAGGTGGTGCAAAAACTAAAAGCAAAGTTGCCTGAAATGCAGAGTCTGCTGCCCGATGATGTCCGCATCTCCTATGAGTTCGACCAATCTGTCTTCGTGATGAATTCGGTGAAAAGTCTCATCACAGAGGGCATCATCGGGGCTATACTTACGGGCCTTATGGTGCTGCTGTTTCTTAGGGATTGGCGCAGTTGTATCGTGGTAGTTGTGACCATACCCCTATCTGTGCTCAGCGCGGTTTTCTGCCTGAAGATGGCTGGACAGACGATCAACATTATGACGCTCAGCGGACTGGCCCTGGCCATTGGCATTCTTGTAGATCAGGCTACGGTAACCATAGAAAACATACACCAGCACCTGGAAATGGGCAAGCCGAAGCGGCAGGCGATCTATGATGCCTGTACCGAAATATCATTTCCGTTATTTCTCATATTGCTATGTGTGATCGCTGTTTTTGCGCCATCATTTATCATGCAGGGCGTGCCACGGGCTTTGTTTCTGCCGCTTTCTCTGTCTATAGGTTTTGCCATGATCGCATCCTTCATATTGGCGCAAAGCATTGTGCCGATAGTGGCCAACTGGCTATTGAAAGAAGAAATGTTTCAGTACCATCATGGCGGAGGTCATGCACATGCCGGCCTGGCACTTAATGATCCTGAGGTAAAAGAGATAACCCAACATCTTCAGGAGGAGGAGAAGGAGCCGGTGAAAAATGATTTTTTTGAAAGGGTGAAAATCGCTTTCCTCGGTTCGCTGGAGAAGATGATCAAAAAGAAGAAGAGAAATGTGAGCTTTTATCTCCTTATTGTTCTGGCGCTGTCGGGCGGATGTTTTTTGTGGATAGGAAAAGATCTGCTGCCAAAAACAAACAATGGCCAATACCAGGTGAAGTTGCGCATGCCCGATGGCACACGCCTGGAGCGCACCGAAAGCATGGTGCTGGATGTGCTGCAAATACTGGACAGCATCACAGACAAGCATATAGAGATAAGTTCAGCCTTTGTGGGTATGACTCCCACTAACTATGCCAGTGCGAACCTCTACGTTTTTAATAGCGGCACCCACGAGGCATCCCTTCAAATACAGATAGACGAGCATTTCAAGGTGGACAAGGACAAGTTCCAGGAGCTGTTTCGCGCGGCAGTTCGTACTAAGTTGCCGGAAGTAAAAGTTTCCTTTGAGCCTATAGAACTTACCGAGAAGATCATGAGTCAGGGCGCGTCCACGCCCATAGAAGTGCAGGTGGCCGGAAAAGATATGCAGGAGATTGGTGATTACGCCAGCCGCCTTACCCATAGTTTGAAGCAAATACCTTACATGCGCGATGTACAGATCCAGCAGCCACTGAAGTACCCCACGGTGAGCATTATCCTTGACCGGTACAAGATCGCGCAGATGGGCCTGAGGTTGCAGGATGTGTCCCGCTCCATTGCTGCGTTCACCTCATCCAGCCGCTATACCGAAAAGAATCTTTGGCTGGATACAAAGAGCGCTTACACTTACCAGGTGCAGGCGCAGGTGCCCGAATATATCATGAACAATATCGACGACCTGAAGGAAATTCCTTTACAAACTGGTCAGCCAGGGCTTATTTTGCAGGATGTAGCCACCTTCCGGGTGGACACCTCGGCAGGGGAGTACGACCGTAGCGGCCCCAGGCGGTTTGTAACGGTGAGTGCCAACCTCTACAAAACAGACCTGCAGCGTGGCACTGATGCCGTCAACAAAGCCATAGGCTCTCTTGGCACGCTGCCTAAAGGTCTGGTAGTTCGTGTCGAGGGTATGTCAAGTCTGCTTACAGAGACATTGGATAGCCTTCAGAGCGGATTGCTGCTGGCGGTGATCGTTATATTCCTTTTGCTTGCTGCTAATTACCAGTCGTTCAGGGTTTCGTTATCTGTATTATGTACTATCCCTGCTGTGTTGCTTGGGGCATTGGTTGTCTTGCTGATGACCGGCTGTACCCTCAACCTGCAATCGTATATGGGTATTATAATGTCAACCGGTGTGTCTGTGGCTAATGCCATCCTGATCGTCACCAATGCAGAAAAACTGAGGCTGGAGTACAATAACGATGTGGTAAAGGCAGCCACAGTTAGTGCATCAGTCCGCCTTCGCCCCATCCTTATGACCAGCCTGGCCATGATAGCTGGTATGATACCTATGGCCAGCGGCATGGGCGAGGCAGGGGATCAGACCGCGCCATTGGGCCGCGCGGTTATCGGTGGCCTTATCGCATCTACATTCGCAGCGCTATACATCGTGCCCCAATGCTATGCATGGCTACAGCAAAAGGCGACATTAAATTCACCATCATTATTACCCGAAAATTCAAACTGATTGTATGAAGTATAAGATTCAAATAGCAATAACACTGCTTATCATAATTTTCTTCGCATCCTGTGGAGAGAAAAAGACAGAAACAAAAGATACGGCAGGGGCCCAGCCTGCTGCCGGTACGTACAAAACTATGGAACTGCAGCCCCGCAAAATAAGCGGTAACGTACAGTTGCCCGGAGTCATGCAGCCATATGAGTTTGTGCAACTCTTCCCCAGGATCAGCGGCTTTGTAAAAACCGTAAATGTGGACAGGGGTTCTGTTGTAAAAAAAGGCCAGCTGTTGATAACGCTTGAGGCGCCCGAAATAGAGCAGCAGGTGGCCCAGGCGAAACTGAAATTCACGCAGGCTGAGGCAATATACATCACCAGCAAAGACCGTTACCGCCGCCTGTTGGAGACCAGCAAAACGCCCGGTACCATTTCTCCTTACGACCTTGAAGCTGCGGCCTCAAAAATGCAGGGCGACAGTGCTACTGCCCAGGGCGAATATGCCAATTACAAGGCACAGGAGACCATGAAAAGCTATCTCACCGTTACCGCACCGTTCGATGGCGTGATCACGGAACGCAATGTTCACCCTGGTGCTCTTGCAGGCCCTGGCGTTCAAAATGCAAAGCCAATGCTCGTTTTGCAGCAATTGTCCCGGCTGCGCCTGGTGGTGGATGTGCCCGAGCAATATGCCGCGCAGGTGAAGGATGGGGATGAAGTGCATTATAAAACAAATGCCCTCCCGGGGCAGGATTTTGCCGGGGCAGTGTCACGGTCTTCGCAAAGCCTGAGCAATAATTTTCGCTCCGAAACCATTGAAATAGATGTCGACAATAAGGGCAATACTTTCAAGCCGGGTATGTATGCGGAAGTAGTACTGCCTACCAGCGGCACAGCCAATGCTTTTGTGGTCCCACGCTCGGCTGTTGTTACTACCACTGAAAGAAAGTACATCATTGTATCAGACAACGGTGTGGCCAGATGGCATGACGTATCCGAAGGAAACCAATCGAACGACTCAACAGAAATATTCGGCAATCTGCATAGCTCAGATATAGTGGTCACTAATGCGAGCTATCAAATAAAGGATGGTACGCAGATAAAATGAGATTTTCATAACTTTATGGTATAATAAATGAACCATTCGCTATGACTTTGATAGCTATTATTTTCCCATGCCTTTCTTTTCTGCTGCGCGGCAGAATATTGCGGTTTGTTGTCTGTCTTATCTTGCAGTGCACCATCATCGGTTGGCTGCCAGCAGCTATATGGGCGGTCTTAGACCTTCAGAACAGCCGCGCCGACCGCAGAACGCGCCGTGTCATAAGGGCAATGAGGCATGCATAAATACAGCCCGTTGTATAACAGGCTGTATGTTGATCATTTCCAGCAAACTTATGCAGGCCTTATTACTGGATTGACCTTTCGTTGGCGCATTTTGCGATAAATGATCCACCCGGCAACAGATAACAGGATCAGCGGCCAGATACTGATGAGCGCTACGGCAATTTCGCTTAGTGTTGCTGAGCCGGAGTTGATCGCTTCATGAACCCGGGTATTAAATGGCAGGCTGGTCACATACTCAGGGTTTATAATAGTCTGCATGAATACTTGTTCGGGTTGAGAAAACGCTACAGTTATCGTCGCATAGGTAACATCGTCCATCAGTTGCATATTATCTATTCTGCGGGCTATTTGTTGCTCCTGTTTACCGGTTTCATATTGGTCTGTCTCAATTGCTTCCTTGCTTTTCCTGGCTAGTTTCAATGCATTTGCAGTAGTTCCTGATTCCCCGATCTTGTTTTTAAGTTCATTAGCCATATACTGATAGGTAACATCGCTTTGCCTTAGCGTTCGTGAATCTATAAAAATGGTCATTCCCGGTATGGCGCCTGTCACCGAATCCAGTTGTCGGTACGGCACCTTTAGTGTCAGCAGTGCAGTGGTGGTATAGGTCTGCATTTGTTTCAGCGAGTCGGGTTTATAATACGACGTTTTTATTTCAGAACTTATGTTTTCAAGGCGGCTGTCCTGCACTATTCCGCCGTTTGCCTTTACAAGTTGTTCCAGTTTATTTACCGACGCGAAAACATTTTCTACCTTACAGTGGAAGTCTGCTGTTCGTACTATTTTTCGTTCGGAAGCGCTGAGTGGCAGGGGAGCGTTATAACTGCCCTGGCTGGCAACAGCAGCGACAGCAGTGTCAGCTCGTGATGATCCGGAAGTGCTTTCCTTATTATTCGGGGCGCTGCCACATGCAGCGGTAATAAAGAGCGGCAGCAGCCACAATAGTTTTTTAGTGTACATAGCTGTATGTTTTGGTTATACTGTTTATGCCGGTTTCTCATTAAGGTGACACCGGGCGGGTGTTAAATAAAATGCAAGAATGGTTTTGATTGTATTTAAAGGTGTGCTTGTTCTGCTTATTTAATTGATATTGTGATGTATATGAGTGGTTTTTTTTATTATCATTGCACCTAAAAATGACCTTATGAAATTCAGAACTGCGTTGTTGTTGCTTATTCTTCTTGCCTCGGTTTCCTCTTTCGCGCAGCCCGGCCAGCGCTATGAGCAGGGGCGTAGGATGGTCCACGAGTCAAGCACATTATCTGTTTTTTCGGAAAATGGTGAGCAATTTTTCCTCGTGCTGAATGGCATCAACCAAAACAATGCGCCTCAATCAAGGATCAGGGTTGAAGGTCTTCCGGAATATGGTAATGACGTACAGATCATTTTTGCCGACAACCATACGCCGGCAATCAGAAAAACAATAAACATTGCAGATCCGATAGATGGCCGTGAGGTAAACATGACCTTGAAGATCGTAAGAGATCGCGATGGTTATGCGAAATTGAAGTTTCATAAGTGCACAGAGATCGATCGCAACTACCACCCGGAACAGGGAGAGTATGTGATGAGCTACGGGAAGCCGCAGCAGACAAATACGGTTACTCAGACTACCTACACTGACCCAAGTACCGGACAAGTGATAACAAGGACTACTGAAACTATGAATGAGATTGGTAATAACAGCCGCAACGATGCACCACCTGCACCGCCCGCTCCGATGGCTATGGACCCGCAAACTTTTCGCGATGCAAAACAAAGTATTGCCGGTGCATCTTTCGAGGATACAAAATTGTCCACTGCTAAAACTATTGTTGGCAGCAATTATGTGAATACTGCGCAGGTAATGGAAATTTGCAGGCTATTCTCATTTGAAGATTCTAAAGTCGTTTTCGCAAAGTTTGCCTACAGCAGGACGGTTGACCAAAATAACTACTACAAAGTCACCAATGTTTTCGATTTCGATTCTAACAAGCAGGTACTCAATCAGTTTATCAGTAACGGTGGGCGGTAATCAGGCTAAAGTCTTTTTTGCACGATCCGCTTGATGGCCTTGTTTCTGCATGCCAGGAATATTGCATCCAGCATCCATGGCATTTTAGATAATGTCTGCTGCGCTTTATGCCGGGTTTTTAATTCCACTCCTATCTTATCTAGCAGTGCTGTGTCATACCCGCTCATGAATGTTGCTGTGAAATTATTTTTCTCAAAGCACTTGATCGCATGCCCAGCCGCCAGTTTGCCGCTCAGCATCGCATTCCCAATGCCATCGCCTGAGATCGGGTCTATAAGAGATGCTGCATCTCCGGCAAGCATAAAACTGGCACCTGAATAAGGCAAAGTCCGCGATCCAAGCGGCAGCCCAAAGCCTTCCAGGTCGCCAACCTGTTTTGCGTCGATGAATTTATCTTTCAGAATTGGATCTTGATCAATGAATTCATAGAACGCCTGTTTTATGTTTATCTTTCTTTTCGCTATCTCACCAGACAGCATACCAAAGCCAACATTGCACATATTATCCGGAAGCGGGAACACCCACAGGTAGCTCGGCAGGAATTTGCGGCTAAAATATATTTCTGTTTTACCACTATCCATGCCCGATACATTTGAAAAGTACGCCCTTACAGATCCCACATGATGGTTGCGGTCAAGAGTTCTGTTGGTCAGCTGTTTAGCGGCTACCGATTGGGCGCCATCCGCGCCTATAAGTATTTTCGTATGAAAGGTATCCGGCTTGTTTTTAAATGCAATTGAAATACCATCTTCATTTTTAATGAAAGAGTGGGGTAGTGTCTCTGTAAAAATGTCAGTGGCGGTATGTTCTTTAACTAGCGAAAAGAGGAAATTATCAAATTCCATTCGGGTGCAGGTATACGCATCACCCACCCAGTCGAACGTCAGGGATCTTCCTTTGTAGTGGAGCGACGTGCTTTTAGTATCACACTTTTGGGTGAAATGTTCGAAGGCATCTTCATAGCGTGCATCTATTTGTTTAAGCACTTTAATTGCACGCCCGGGTATAGCGTCTCCACACACTTTGTCCCGCGGGAATGAAGCTTTGTCCAACAATGCAACTCTTAATCCAGAGTCCTTCAACGCCAGTGCGCATGCACAACCGGCAGGCCCTGCGCCTGTTATGATAACGTCGTATTGCCTTGTTTTAGGTTGCGCTAACATGTTTCGCAGGTAAATGTAATTCAGACTTAAATAGGATAACTCCAAAATTCATCATTCTGTAGCCTCATTTATTTTTACTTTTACCTTTGATCGAGACATTTACTGTCCTGATTGCAGCTTTTTGATTTTTAACCTTTGATTTTTGAATTTTGAATCCACTGATACAGGAAATAGTTAAAGACCCACTTGCCACCTTACTGATCATCGGTAATCTTATTCTTATTGAAAGTCTTCTTTCTGTTGACAATGCTGCTGTGCTGGCCACCATGGTTATGGACCTTTCTCCGCGCAACAGGAAACGTGCTTTGAAGTATGGGATCTTCGGCGCATATTTTTTCCGCGGTGCATGCCTCATCTTTGCTTCATTCCTCATCAAGGTTTGGTGGCTCAAAGCCGTTGGTGGCCTTTACCTTTTGTTTCTTGTGGGGAAGTGGGTGCAGGGTAAAATGCGGAAAAGCGCCCACGAAGAACATACGGATAAGGACAGCAGCAGGCTTTATAAATTAACCGTCGGCAAACTCGGTGTTTTTTGGGCTACGGTTATTTCAGTAGAGCTGATGGACCTGGCTTTCTCAATGGATAATGTGTTTGCCGCTGTTGCCTTCTCAAACAATATTCTTATTATCCTTTGCGGCGTTTTTATTGGTATCCTCGCCATGCGTTTTGTAGCACAAGGCTTTGTGAAACTCATGGAGCATTATCCTTTCCTGGAGGCTTGTGCATACGCTGTAATTGGTATCCTTGGCATTAAATTATCGCTTTCACTTTACCAGCATTTTTATCCGGCATCTGCATTAAGTGATTTCTTAAATAGCTCCAAGGTCGACTGGGGCACATCCGCTGTTACTATCTGCATCTTTTTTATACCTGTTATTACAAGCTTTTTATTTAGTTTCCCTAAGAGAAAATGATATGGTTTAGATTTTGATCAAGCGTTTTCCTGGATTTTTTGCCCTTTTTTGTTCCTTACCGCTACCGTTAGCCGACTTACACAAACTAAGTTTTCCTGCTCATCACGTATTTTTATGTCCCATACGTGAGTTGTTGATCCAATGTGCAATGGAGTAACAGTTGCAGTGACAATGCCACTTTTTTTTGCCCGCACATGGTTGCAGTTTATCTCAATTCCTACACAGATCTGGTGGTCTGCATCTATCACTAGCCACGAGGCCACACTTCCCGCTGTTTCCGCCAGCACAGCGGATGCGCCGCCATGCAGCAGCCCATAAGGCTGGCAGGTTTTCGGGCCAACAGGCATAGTAACCTTCAAAAAATCAGGGCCAATTTCAGTGAATTTTATTTCAAGAAATTCAGCCATTGTGTTAACAGAAATACTGTTAATGATTTCGGCAGAGGCGTTCCTCGATTTCCATAATATATTCATGTTATTAAGTATTTAATGAATTGATTAAAAATATAGGTAAAAAAGCGTTATGAAATTACTAAGATATACTATTAACTTTGGACAAGGTTATATTGATTTTTACATTTTTTTGACAAAGAACATGCAAACAATATTGATTGCCGGAGCCGGTAAATCATCAATTTATCTTATTCAATACCTTCTCACACACGCGGCACGCAATAAGTGGAAGGTCATAGTAGCTGATGGCGATGAAAATGCCATTGCAGAAAAGATAAAAAAAAGTCCATATGCGGAGGCTGCCGTAATTGATATTTCAAAAGCATCCGACAGGGAGCCGCTGGTGAAGCGCGCCGATATTGTCGTTTCGCTTATGCCGCCGCATCTTCATATTCACCTGGCCAAGGATTGCCTCAAACATAAGAAAAATCTCATTACCTCTTCATACATCTCCGAGGAGATGAGGGAAATGGATAAGGCAGTGAAAGAAGCCGGACTCATGTTCATGTGCGAAATGGGCCTCGATCCAGGAATAGATCACATGACTGCAAATAAAATAATTCATAGCATACATCGTGTTGCAGGTGTCATCATTAGCTTTAAGTCATACTGCGGTGGACTGATAGCCCCAGAGAGCGATAACAACCCGTGGCATTATAAATTCAGTTGGAATCCCAAAAATGTAATTAGTGCAGGACTGGGCGGTGCAAAATATCTGAGCGCAGGCAAAGAGGTAGATGTGCCCTATGAAAAAATGTTTGAAAACAACAAAAAGGTAAAAGTTGGCGACCTCGGTATGCTTGCTTACTACCCTAACAGGGATTCTCTTCGCTATCTGGATATATATGATGTGCCGGATATAAAGACCTTCATGCGTGCCACATTACGGCACCCTTCATTCTGTAAAGGATGGAACGCTATCATATCCCTGGGGCTCACTGCACAAGATGACGCATTCGACACAAAAGGCTTTACCTATGCTTCGTTTTTGAAACAAAAAACAGGCCTTAAAGATAAAACACCGTTACAGCAGCATGTTGCAAAAAAACTGGGCGTTGCAGAAGATGATAAGGTGATGTCCATGTTGCAGTGGCTGGGCCTTTTTGAAGAAATATCGTTAAAACCAGGAAAATTTTCTTCTGCAGATATACTCCTTGATCTGCTCCTCGAAAAATGGAAAATGGCATCCATTGAAAAAGACATGGTAGCCATGCAGCATGAAATAGAGTACATGCACAAGGATAAAAAGATCAAGCTGACCAGTTCTATGGTGATCAAGGGCGAGAACCGTGAATACTCTGCAATGGCGCAAACGGTCGGCCTTCCAATAGCTATCCTGGCCCGGCTGGTATTGACTAAGAAGGTGAAGCCGCCCACTGGCGTTATCCTTCCCATTATGGCGTCAATATACCGACCAGTGCTTACTGAGCTCAGCCACCACGGCATTGTCTTTACAGAAGAGGTGGAATGATATTAATGTGCAAATAACTAAATGTGCAAATGCGAAAATGCCCGCATTTTTTCTTTTTTTGATTTCAGGATATAGGTTCCCGAAATTTGCACATTTGCACATTTCCTGATTTACATATTACTTAAGGTACCTGCGTATCTCGCGTTCCACGTCTTTCGATTTCATGGTCTCGCGTTTGTCGTGCAGGTTTTTGCCCTTGCCTAGCCCTATCTCCACTTTCGCATAACCTTTCTCGTTGATGAAAATATTTAATGGAACGATGGTGAACCCCTTTTCCTTCACCTTGGTCTGCCATTTATTCAATTCTTTCCGTTGCAATAACAGTTTCCGGTCATGAACGGGTATATGGCCTGCATAGCCGGCATTCACATACTCAGCTATATACAGGCTCTTTATCCAAAGCTCTCCATTGTCAAAAAAGCAATAACTGTCATTGAAACTTACCTTGCTATTCCGCACTGATTTTATTTCAGACCCGGTGAGCATAATTCCTGCCTTTAGCCGGTCTTCAATGGCATATTCAAACGTAGCAGGCCGGTTCTTTATGAAAACATTTTCTGACAAGGCTTTATTTGGAATTTGGAATTAGTAATTTGGAATGGTTTGGATTTAGGGATTCTCAGTTTGGATTTGGATTAGGTTTGTAATTGTGGATTTGGTATTTCAGCAATACTCACTTAAGACTGATATTTGGAATTCGAAGAGATAGCGAATAGAAATCCAAATTCCCAATTACTAATTCCTTACTACCAAATCCTCCTTCATGAACCACTCCAGCGCCATCCCCAGTTTATGTTTCAGCGTCTTGCGGTCAGCTATATAATCCAGGAATCCATGCTCCAGCAAAAACTCGGAACGCTGGAAACCCGCAGGCAGGTCTTTCTTGATCGTTTCTTTTATTACGCGCGGGCCCGCAAAGCAGATCAGCGCCTGTGGTTCTGCAATGTTTATATCGCCCAGCATGGCGTAAGACGCAGTAACGCCCCCCGTTGTCGGGTCGGTCATGAGAGAGATATATGGTAGCCGTGCCTTGGCCAGTTGAGTTAGTTTTGCGGCTGTTTTGGCCATCTGCATCAGCGAGAAGGCGCTTTCCATCATCCTTGCCCCGCCCGACTTCGAAATGACCATCAGGGGGAGTTTGTGCTTTATGCAGTGGTCTATAGCTCTGCTTATCTTTTCACCCACCACAGACCCCATAGAGCCGCCAATGAAATTAAAATTCATACAGGCCACTACAAAGCCCATACCGTTCAGTTTACCTTCACCTACGGTCATGGCATCCTTCAGCCCTGTATTTTTTTGTGCCTCTACCAACCGTTCGTTATAAGGCTTCATATCCACAAAGCCCAGGAAGTCCTTAGGGGTAATGTTTTCAAAAAGTAAATTGTACTCATTATTATCAAACAGTATCTCGAAGTATTCGGCTGAATTTATCCGGTTGTGATAGCCGCATTCTTTGCACACATAAAGGTTGTCATGCAGTTCTTTAACAGTCACGGTAGCTTTGCATTGAGGGCATTTGTGCCACAAGCCATCGGGGGTTTCCTTCTTTTCTTCGGTAGTGGTAAGAATGCCTTTTTTATTGCGACGAAACCAGGTTGATGACATAGTCAAAATTAATTTGAACGGACGGCAAAGATAAAGAGTTAGGAACGTTGACAAAAATAAAATCCACTAAGTTGGGTAAGTATTTTTCTTTTATGCAAGTTGCAAAATCTGCGAATAGTGAGCTATTTAAAGACTTTTGCAACGACGCAGAAATGGAAAAGAGTTATTCAAATTGGTGGATTTTTTTTTTGTCATCGTTCCGGGTCGGTTAAAAGGCCTATATGGCTAAATCTGCCATGGATTAGAACTGTGACTTTGAATTTGTTTTCCATGGACTTTGGAATTTTCTCTTTGGATTTTCAAGGCGTTACTTCCTATACAAGCCAAAATTCAAACCAGCCCCCAGCATTATACCGCCCAAAAATCCACCGGGGCTAAGGCTTCTTACCCGTTGCCTGGCCTGGTCGCTTAGCGGATCTCCGTATATCTCGTGGTAGTGTGCGGGGGTCAACGCTATAGATTTGCCGAAGTCAACAAAAAAGCGATTGTATTTCTTACCCAGGTTCCAGTAATGGTAGACAGCTATAAAGGCATTGGCGTCCGGTTTTAGGGAAAGCGCCACTTTTTCAGTGCTGTTGTAAATAGTCGACAGGTTCAGTTTTATATTTTCTTCACCCGAACTGAATGTAAAACCTCCGGCCAGCGCCCAGCCTCTGTGCGCCTCTTTCAGATAGTATTTACCGCCCAGGTACAGCTTATTTCCCCATGTGCCGGGGCCCGCTCCTACATCCAGGGTTATGAAGTTTGTCACCCGTATGTTAAAGTCAAGGCCAAAAACGCCTGCTGAGTTGTCAAGGCCGGTGCTAAGCCCTATGTAGCATACAGGAGGCCTTTTGGGCATCGTGTGCTTTTGCTTTTTTGTAGTAAGGCCCGTAGCGCTATCCGCCTGTTGCGCATGGGCGTGCGTGCAGGTAATTAAAATAATGAGCAGCAGAACGTATTTTTTCATTTTATGCAAAACGATTGAGGGTTGCTGTAAAAGTATCGCTAATATAGAACAAAGAGAGCGTTTTATAGTCACTGTTAAAAAAATTGGTATAGCTCCCTGTCTGGTTGTTAAATGCCTGATGTATTCTTCCCTCCAAAAGAGCAAAGTGCTGTCATTGGCATCATTTTAAGCGAATATGCTTTGGCCAGGCACCAATGATTTTGAAAAGCCCGGAAAGTAGATCGGGTATTATTAACGAAAACGAGCAGCATGAACGCGCATGAATTTAGGATCGGAAATTACGTAGAGATTGAAGGGGTCATCGCCCTGATATTAGCGATAGACAGTGATGGTAAAGAGGCACTGATAGAAACCCGCACTTCAAAAGACAAGCGAATAAAGACAAAAATAAGTAAGGTTAAACCCGTGGCCCTCGCCTTAAAATTACTGACAGAGCGTTGCCATTTTGATAAAACTGCAAGGCATAACATAGGTATCGACGATTACATTTGTTTCCTGGAATTTAAGGAAGGATATATTTCGCTGCTTAACTGTAGCGGGGAGGTGATGATACGCTTCATGGACATCCGCAATCTGCACCAGCTGCAGAACCTGTATTACGCACTCAAAGGAACCGAAATGGAAATGGAAGAGTTTCCGCATTTGGCTTAATCTATAATTTACATTCGCAAAAAATAGGATATTATATGTATCTATTTAGGTACATTTGCAGATAGAAATATCTTTTAATAAAGATGGCGCCCTTATTAGCCGAGAAAGATGGTGTAAGTATTGTCATACAAGGAAGGGAGCATCTTCCGGCGCATATTCATGTTGGTTATGGGGACGATGAGGCCTTAATAGATATCAGGACCGGTGAAATGTTTGAAGGTTACATACCGGCTAAGAAGCTCAGAATAGTTCAGGCATGGCTTGCTACGCGCGAAAACCGGGAAATTGTGGAAGAAAATTTTTACGAACTAAACCCCAGGTTACGACTACCGGATACTAAACCGGCTAAAAAAGGTAAAAGAAAAGGAGGTAAATAAAATGAAAAGTATAGCTGGAAAAAGGTTACCGAAAATTTTGAAGATCAACCGGATTGACAAAAAGAGGCTACGCCTTTCTGTTTTGTTCAGTGACGGCACAGACAGGATACTTGACTTCGGAGACATTTTTAGATCAGAATGGAAAGTGACTAAAGAAGACTTGGAATACGTCCTTTTTGATCCGAATGAATTTGCGAAAGTCACTATAGAAAATCATACACTGTCATGGAACAATGTTCCTGTTTTTATTACTGGGCTTGATGGAAA
>CAIRTW010000303.1 GCA_903881585.1 uncultured Bacteroidota bacterium
GACCAGACGTAAAAAATCAAGTTGGAGCAAAGATTACCTAATGGCCGTCCTAACTGGGGTTGACAAATTTTAATGCGTTTGCCCTGGGGTAGCCGGAAAGTAGCCATGCCCCAATCTTTTTTTGTTGTAAAAGGGGCGTTAACAACTTGGTGAATTCTTTTGTACGCCTTTATTATAGCGCGCTGGGTTTGGTGATGCCCCACCTGCTGATAAATAAAAACCATCGAAATATGGGGCATTTTAGAATTGCAAGTGGTTTATTTTAAGCCGTTTATGCATTAGGCCATGTCCCGTTTGCGCCCCACGTGGGGTATTGGGTGGGCATAGCAGCCGAGGGTTTTTAGTTGGCCGCTGCTTGTGATGTTATCCGAAGTGTCCCCGCCAGCGTGGGACATTTTCATGCCTCAACATAACCCATTGTGCCCCGTTGTCTGAACCGGAATTTTCGGAATTTCAGAATTGGCAGAATTTAATTTGGTGATCACAGATCAAATAAAATATATATTCGTTATCTGATCGGAGAAATATGGGAGGATGAAAAACCTTTAATTCCGGCACAAAGATACATTGTGATGCAATGCGAGCCAAGACGATTTGTTTATGCAGGCTATGATAAAATCTATATACCAATCGCTATTTTGACAAAAATATTTTTGCTAAAAATTTTGGCAAATAAAAATTTGTCATTACTTTTGACAAAAAATAATTTGTCATTATGAAAAATGATGCCATTAAACCAAGTTTAGGTAATCCTGCCAGAGGAATTGCTTTTTACCCGCGTCACAGAGAGATAAAACAGATTTTCAGGGTGCTGGAATCAAATGCCAGTATTTACCTATCTGCACCGCGCAGGGTGGGGAAGACATCTATTCTTCAATTTTTGGAAGACATCCAGGAAGACAATGGCTATTATTTTATATACACTATTACGGAATCTGTGTATTCTGTGAGTGATTTTTACAAGGTGCTTTATGAAACCGTGCTGAAAAGTAAGGCCATACGGAAGCTCTCCAAAATGTCAAAGGCTGTCACCAGATTGCTGGAAGATGCAGTGGGGTATATAGATGAAGTGCCAGGCATTTTGAAAATTAAGGAGCAGCAGGAGCCTGACTATAGACAAAGGTTTACAGAGTTGCTGGATAAATTCGAAAAAGGTATAGGGCGTGTGGTAATAATGGTTGATGAGTTTCCGCAGACGCTGCATAATATTCATAAAACGCATGGCGCAGACGAAGCAAGAAAACTACTACAGTACGCGCGGGAAACAAGACACTATAAACTGGCGGAAGAAAATGTTTCCTTCATCTATACGGGTTCTATTTCCCTGTTCCCGATGGTGGAGAAAATAGGAATGCTGACCGATGTAAATGACCTACAGCCGATAGAAGTGAAACCTCTGACACGCACAGAGGCCGCAGACCTTTTAAGCAGGCTTTGCAACAATGGCGGCGTGATAATGACCCCTAAAGCTACAGATCATCTACTGGATACTATAAAGTTGTTCATCCCATTTCATATACAGCTGTTATACCATGAACTGGAAAATATTTATGAGGGTGCGGCACTCACAGAAATTGACGTACAAACGGCAATAGAGCACACAATAACGGCAAAAAATAAAGCACGCTTCGCTCCTTACTTTACAAGACTAAAGGGGCTGCTGGATGCGAACGAATATAACTACGTAATGGAAGTGATGGCGCACACCGCTGTGAACAGTAGCGTAGATGATGGTGTGATCTTTGACCGGGCATTAAAGCATAGTGTAAGTGATCAAAAGGCACTTATCGACATGCTTTGCGAAGATGGTTATTTATACAAGGAGAATAGTGTTTTTGTTTTCACTTCACCTATACTGCAACTGTGGTGTAAAAAATTTAACAGCGATGGAATTTGAAGCTAAATTATATAATCCGGCTGCGCAGCCGGAAGATTATCTGATAGAGCATTTTGTAGTGCGTACAAAGGTGTTTGAGCGACTATTTGAAGATGTATTTGCTACTACTATGGAGCACCCCGAGCAGCACTACCTGATACAGGGGCAGCGTGGGATGGGCAAAACTACACTGCTATTGCGACTGAAGTATGAAATAGAACGCACCCCGGAACTAAAGGACTGGCTGATGCCCGTATTCTTTAATGAGGAATCATACGACCTGACCTCCTTATCAAGCCTGTGGGAAAAACTGTTGAAGTATTTTGATGTGCTGTTGCCGGATGGAGGCCATTACTATGATGCTACCGAAAAATTTATGGGCAGCAATGATTATGAACAGAAATGTTTTAACCTGGTAACGGAAATACTACACAGCCATAAAAAAAAGATCGTTATCCTGTTCGACAATTTCGGGGAACTGTTTCTTGATAATCTAAATGAGAAAGACAGTCATCGTTTTCGTGAAATATTAATGACCTCTGCTGATATACGCATAATAGCAGCATCGGCAGTTGTGCTTGAAAGTGGGAATAACTATAAAGCCCCGTTTTTCGATTTTTTCAAAATAATAAACCTTGAAGGCCTTAATAAGAACGAAACAGTAGAGCTGATAAAAAAGCTACAGGAAAAAAGTAGTAAAAAGATAGACATAGAAGCCAATAAGGCTAAGATTGATACGCTTGCAATACTTACGGGTGGGGTGATACGCACCATAATGATGCTGTATGAGATACTGCTGAACGATAACGATGGCAGTGCGCTGAAAGACTTGGAAAGTATATTGGATAAAGTAACCCCGCTTTACAAGCACAGGATGGAAGACCTGAAACCGCAGCAGCGGCGTATAATGGATGTGATAGCTAAGAACTGGGATGCGATAAGTGTAAAAGAAATATCGAAGAATGTAAGAGAAAATGGAAAGGCTGTGCCAAGCAAAGTCATCTCAGCGCAACTACAGGAACTCGCAAAAAATAATCTTATTGAAAAACGTGAAACTTCTACAAAAAATAATTTCTACATAGTAAAAGAACGCTTTTTCAACATTTGGTACCTGATGAGGCATGGTGACAAAACAGCGCAATGTAGGGTGAAATGGCTAGCGCGTTTTTTGGAAATGTGGTATGAAAGTGAACATGGGGGGATTGATTCATTCGTGGAACAGCATATTATTAGGCTTCAAACAGGATGCTACATACCATCTTCTGCTATACTAATGGCCAATGCTATAAAGGAAATTCCAACAATTAAAATAAAGGATTTAATCAAAATTATTGATGAAACGGGAAAAATAGTTGAAGAGAAGGATAAGAAAAATTTGCCCGTAATAAAGGCTAATGATTCTGTATTAAAGATGCAAGATGTTATTGAGGCACTAAAAGCGAAAAATTTTGTTACAGCCGCAAATATACTTGAACTCTTACCTTTGAAGACCACGGAAATTTATGAATTACTTGGAATGGCATATTATTATAGTAACAATTATGCTAAATGTGTCGAAAATTTAGTTAAAATATTTTCCTCCCAAAGCTCTGGTTATGCAAACTTCCTATTAGGGGTAAGTTATTATTTTTTGAAAGAAAAGGAGAAGGCATTTTATCATTTAAGTATTGCGTTGGAAAAACAAACCGATTTTGATTTGGCTATCCTTGCAGATACAAAAAAATACATCATAGGTCTATATGATAGTCAGCCTCAAAAGAAGAAGGATGCGGAAAAGCTCGCGAGGGAGATTGCGGCTATGGACTATGTTTTTGGTGCACACGAAATTGCTACAATATTCTTTGGAACAAACGATCTTTTTGAGGAGAGTATGTTGACTTTGAAAAAAATAGAATTAAGTGAAAGAAACGTAAGCGTTCTTAATATTATAGCAATGGTTATGATAGGCAAAGGACAGTATCATTTAGCATTAAATTTATTCAAGCGAGAAAACAATTTTTTACAAGATAGGTTAAAACCAACATACTATGCATTAATGTATTTAATGCAAGACGAATTCCCCGATGAATACATAAAGATGGGGCGAGAATTGGAACAGCCGGTTGCCGATATTTTGAAAAACATAGATAACTATAAGGCGCAATGGTCGCAGTCTCCACGTAAAAGAAAAGTCAAGTCATAATCGGACTTGATTTTTCTTCAATAAAGCTTGTTTCTTTTATCGCAGGTCCACAGTCTCCACACCTGCATGTTCCTTTGGGTTCCAGGTGAAGTATGTGTCGGGTACATCTTTGTTGGTGACGCAATTGGAGACTACGATCTCGTATTTGTTGCCATTCTTTTCCCAGTAACTGCCACCAGCGATGAGTGATGTTGATTTGTCTATCGCGAGCTCTATTTTGGAGAATTGTTTCTTGGAGTCGGTTGGTACGAGCTCTATTATGTCGCAGTCCTTGCCATTTTCTTTGCGGCTGCCTTTGTAGCTGTATTTGTATTCTTTGTTCCAGAAGTTGGTGAGGAGCTTTGCGGGTGACATAGTTTGCTCTGCAGGGTCGTAATTATTTACCTGCACTTCTTTTGCGTCCTTGGTGTAGGTCCAAACGGTTTTGTTGTCGCAGATGATCTCCTTGCCGGCGATCATTACATGGTATTTCTGGCCTTTAAGGGTGAGGCTTCCTTTTTTAGAGTCTGTAGTTTTTCCGCCTTTGCCGCCGGTAAGGTTGATCGAGAAATCAGCTTTAAGCGACTTCAGGGCAGATACTTTTTTGCTTACACCATCGAGCACGGTTTTTGCTTTGGCATCGTTCTGCGCCATGGCAGGTTGTGTGGCAAAACAAATACTCCCGAGCACTACTATTGATAATAATTTTCTCATTGTTTCTGATACTTAAATTACTGCGGTAATTTTTTTGTGGCGCGAAGGTAAGGAAAGTTGATCGAATTCTATTGAAATCGAGCGATGATGTAGCGGGAGTACCCGTGTGCTATTCTATTCGCGAGCCAACCACCCCGGCTGAAAAGCACGGCTTCGCTATGCTTTTCAGCGCGCCCCTCCTAAAAACAGGACGGGAGGTGCAGCGCACTCTTATTTCTTGTAAAAAACATCAGATAGCAAAATCTTTTTAGTCCAGTGAGTGCAAAAAACTCTCGAGCTCTGCTTCGGTTTTGAAATAGACTTCGCGGGGTTTGCTGCCGTTGGCGGGGCCTACTATGCCGGCTGATTCCAGCTGGTCCATGATGCGGCCGGCGCGGTTGTAGCCGAGGTTGAGGCGGCGCTGCAGGTTGGAGGTAGAGCCTGATTGCATTTGCACTATTATGCGGGCACAGTCTTCAAACAGTTTATCTCTGTTGGTAAGATCCACTTCTTTTGAACCTTCACCTTCTTCGCCCTCATATTCCGGCAGTTCAAAGGCAGATGCATAACCGCGCTGCTTGGCTATGAACTCTACTACGTTTTCCACTTCCGGTGTGTCCACAAATGCACATTGCAGGCGCAGCAGTTCGCTGCCATGAGACACAAGCATATCACCACGGCCTATGAGTTGCTCGGCGCCACCTGCATCGAGAATGGTACGTGAGTCCACTTTAGCTGAAACTTTGAATGCAATACGTGCAGGGAAGTTGGCCTTGATGGTACCGGTAATTACATTTACCGACGGGCGCTGTGTGGCTATGATAAGATGTATGCCTATGGCGCGCGCCAGCTGAGCGAGGCGGGCTATGGGCATTTCCACTTCCTTGCCTGCGGTCATTATAAGATCGGCAAACTCATCTATGACCAGCACGATGAAGGGCAGGTATTTATGCCCACGCTCCGGGTTGAGGCGGCGGCTAATGAACTTCTCGTTGTACTCCTTAATGTTACGCGCACCGGCTTCTTTCAGCAGCTCGTAGCGGTTGTCCATCTCTATACAGAGCGCATTGAGTGTGTTGATCACTTTTTTGGTGTCGGTGATGATGGCTTCGTCTTCATTAGGCAGCTTGGCCAGGAAGTGCTTTTCTATGGTGCGGTATATAGACAGCTCCACCTTCTTAGGGTCCACCATGATGAACTTAAGCTGCGAAGGATGTTTCTTATAGAGCAGCGATACGAGTATGGCATTGATGCCCACCGACTTTCCCTGCCCGGTAGCGCCCGCCATAAGCAGGTGGGGCATGGTGGCGAGATCTACAATATAATTCTCGTTATCAATTTTCTTTCCGAGCGCAATAGGCAGACTCATTTTATTGTTCACAAACTTATCGCTGGAGATAAGTGTGCGCATGTTCACGATCTGCTTATTGGCGTTTGGTACTTCAATGCCTATGGTGCCCCTGCCCGGTATGGGCGCTATGATACGTATGCCGAGTGCCGCAAGGTTCAGCGCTATGTCATCTTCCAGGTTGCGTATCTTGGATATGCGCACACCCTCGGCAGGTACTATCTCATAGAGTGTTACTGTGGGGCCCACAGTAGCGCTGATGCGCTGTATCTCTATGCCAAAGCTACGCAGGGTCTGTATGATCTGGTTCTTGTTCTTCTCCAGTTCTTCCTTGTCCAGCGATATGGTCTCCTGTGCGCGGTCTTCCAGCAGGCTGAGTATCGGGAAGTTATAGTCGGGCAGGTCAAGCTCTGGTGCGTAGGGCTCGTTGCTGGCTATGGCTATGTGCGAGCCGTGTTTTATGGCTGGTTTTTCGGCCTGTTGTATCACTTCAAATGAAAACTCAGGGTCGGCAGGCTCATTGGCTGCTTTGCCGGCTGCGGCTTTTTCTTCGCTGAATTTCTGGTAGGCCTCGAAATCCTCGTCCTCGTCTTCCTCCTCTTCTTCGTATTCTTCGGTGTCGTTTAATGGTTCGTCATTTTTTTTTTCTGTTATCGTCATCTCCCATTCTTTGTTGCTGTTCTTGTCTTCAACAAGGACAGGATGGCCGCCACCCTCATTATTTAACTGATTGGCAGATGAAGGATCAACAGGGAACGGGGCGGAGTTAATGTCTTGTTTCTCTTCACCTTCTTTAGATGGCTCGTTAAAAACAGGTTGGGGCGCCAGTTCTGCCGCCATTCTGCTTGTGCGTTGCCTGATTCGGTTGAGCAATGGCTTGATATCGAGCGCAAAAATGACGAAGACAAAGAACAAAACAGTAGAGAGCAGGAGCATACCTGTGCCCCAATAACCTAAAACGTCGAGGAGGTATTCATTCAGAAACTTGCCCAAAGCGCCACCAAGCGGGAAAGCATTGTGGGGCATGAGGTAAGCCAGGATGGGCGCAGTAAGCAGCAGGAGCAGCGATATCCACCGCATATAGCGAAGTACCGGGATAGCGCGTTTTTCGTACAACAGGTTTACGCCAATGGCTGCAATGCCTATGCCTACAGCCAGGGAGGCGATACCGGCGCCCTTCCACACGAGTATGTGAGACAGCGCAGCGCCAAGGTTGCCGCCTGAATTGGCGATGGCAGGCGTATCAGTTGTATGGCGCTGAAATACGAAATGGAAGAAGCTGCCCAGGTTGTGTATCTGCAGTACGTTGCTCTGGTCAATGCTCCAGGTGAAAAAGTAACTGACAATGGCAAAGCAGGTGAAAATACCGGAGAGCAGGAAGAAGATGCCAAATCCTAATCTAACCTGGTGCTTCCTGTCAACACTTATTGGCGGTATCTCACTTACCGGTACTGGTTTTGGAACTGCTTTTTTATTTTTGATGGTATTGGCCATTTTATGGGTCTGTCCGGGAGTTATCGGGAATCGGGAGTTAAAAATACAATATTATAAAAGCAATAAAACTTATTTCGTGTTTCGGGGAAATTTATTTTGCGTATTATTGCGAAATATTTTATAAAATCTTTATTTTTGAGCTGATAACTTTGTGAGAAAGCAAACGTTTTTATTTATTTAACCGTCTTTATTGATAAAATAGTATATGCGCCGCCTTATTGCTTCATTCCGGATAAACTTATATGCCAAGGCGTGCTGTGCGGTTGTGCTGTGCGCCATGTCTTTTCCATCTGCCGGGCAGTTGGTATTAAGCGGTAATAAAAGTGCGGCCATATTATCTGCTGCGCTTGCTGGTACTGGTGTAACCATTCTCAGCCCTACGCTTACTTGTGCAGGGAACGCAAATGCTACATTTACTTCAGGGCCTATCGCGCCGGTTGGTTTTCCGGCAGGTATTGTGCTTACAACCGGAGACGCTATTGATACACTGGGTGGCATAGGTGTTGGTGATCCCAATCACTCAATAGAAGCATATGCCAGCACTGCGAATGGTACGCCGGGCGATCCGGACCTGGACGCACTGATAAGTCCTATCATGAGTTTTGATGCATGTGTTCTTGAGTTCAACTTTAAACCGGCGGGAGATACGATCAAGTTCAATTACGTATTCGGCTCTGAAGAATATACGAGCTATACTTGTTCCCCCTACAATGATGTATTTGCATTTTTCATCAGCGGAGGTGCATATACTACAGCAACGAACCTGGCACTGGTGCCGGGAACCAGCATTCCGGTGGCAGTGAACAGCGTTAACTGCGGCGCTACTGGCGGTTATCCGCTCTCCACCTGCACCGCAATGGGGCCTGGATCACCGTTTTGCGCTTATTATGTAAATAACCTGCTTACTACAACTCCCGCTTACAATTATATTACTTACGATGGATTGACAACGGTTTTACAGGTTGTGGCCGCTGTTAGCCCCTGCGATACTTACCACCTGAAGCTGGCTGTTGCAGATGCGAATGATGATATCTTTGATTCGGGCGTGTTCATTGAGGGTGGAAGCCTTACCTCTGCCACAACCACTGCTGTTACGGCAACGGGCACCAGTGGCCTTCCTTACTGCATACGCGGCTGTGCGCCCGGCGACTTCGTGTTCACAACGCCTGTAGCGCAGGATACGGATATAGTTATCCATTACACCATTAGCGGAACCGCAGTAAACGGATATGATTACGGCCTGATACCGGACAGCGCTACCATACTGGCGGGCGCTACGTCAACCACTGTATTCATTAATACACTTCCGGTGACCCCTATAGGCCCTGTGGTAGTGACGCTGAACATCGAAGTTCCGGATCCATGCCATCCCGGTGTGTTTACAATAGGCGCTACTGCCAGCCTTACCATACTGGATTCATTTACGTTTCATATCCTTACGCCTGATACGGCTATCTGTCTTGGGCAGTACGTTACCATTGTAGCGGTTGGTGATACGGAATTCGCCAGCATTCTCCATTATACATGGACCCCTCCGGGCACTGTAAGCAATGATACAACCCTTACTACCATTGCTACCCCAACAGTTACCACTACCTACGTTTTAACTGCTACAACTGCTGCTGCATTGGGTTGCACGCCGGAAAGCCATGAGATCACAATAAGGGTGTATGACCGGCCTACGCTTACCATAGACTCCGCGCTGGTGAAGACCTGTGTGGGCATACCTGTGCAGCTTCACGTATATGCACAACCGGATACGGTCCCGAACAGTTATTTATGGGCTCCGCCTACAGACCTTAGCAGCACTACGATATATGACCCGATAGTGACGCCGGCAGTGCCAGGAAACGTTACTTATACGATCACTGTAAACCCAACGGCGCTACCGGGTTGCAGCAGCACGGTGGATATTACGGTGCATACGGTGCCTAATAATTACGATCTTGTCAATAAGGATACGATCATTTGCCTTGGTGCACAGGTGCAGGTAGTTATTAATGGCGGCAGCCCTGAGTTTACATGGCTGTGGGCGCCACCAGCCGGGGTGTCGAACGTAAATATCGAGGACCCGATTATCACGCCTACAGTAAGCGCCACTTATACGGTGACGGCTTCTTATGCGCATTGCCCCAATATGGTGGATAGCTTCCATATAGAAGTTGATTATCCGGCGCCGGCGGTTACGTTTACAGATACGATCTGCCTTGGCGGCTATGACAGCATCAATCTTACCGTTCCCGATGGTACGTATTATCATTATCAATGGGCTCCTGCAACGTATGTAAGCAATGATACCATACCGAACCCGATCATTACACCCACCGTTACCGGTACATTGAGCTGGACGATCACTATACAGCCCCATGCGGCGGCCTGTGCGATCATTGACATCCTTAACCTGCTGGTTATCCCCAATTCGTTTACGGTTACCCCTGTAGATGTGTCAATATGTAAAGGGGCATCTGTGCAGATATTGGGAACGCCATACCCATTGTTCTCCTATCAGTGGAGCCCTACGGAGGGTATTGCAAACCCCTTCATCAACGATCCGCTTATTATCTCGGATACATCAACTGTTTATGTAGTAACAGCTACTTATGCCAAGTGCCCGGATATGCACGATACATTGCGGATAGATGTGCAGCCCAATCCATTTGCCTATATCGGCGGCAACCGTTTTTTTTGTGCCAATGACACGCTTCATCTTAATGCTTCAGTAACGCCTACGTGGTACGGGCATTATGCCTATAGCTGGTCGCCCGCGCTGCACCTTGACAATGACAATGTGCCAACTGTTGTATTCAGTAATGACACTAATGCAACAGTGGTTACCAGCAGTACAATAGTATTTACCGTGACTACCACAGCTGGGTGCTTTGCGATAGACTCGGCTACTATTACAGTATACCCGGTGAATTTTGAGAGCATTGCGCCTTCCATTAAAGATTTCTGTCCGCATGACAGTGCGGTGCTGGCGCCGGCGGGCGGGGTGGGGTACAGATGGTCTCCTTCTATGTATCTGAGCGACAGCCTTTCGGGCTTGCCGGTTATCAAGCCCATCACTTCGCAGACGTACACAATTATCGGCACCAGCCAGTACGGTTGTCTTGATACCATCAACTTTACGGCGATAGTGCATCCGGCGGCTTTGATCTATATCCCTGATTCCGTGACGATATATGCAGGCGAGACATACCAGATAACACCACAAACCAATTGTGTGAACTTTGTATGGTCACCGCTATCGGGCCTTAACGATGGTTATATTTCCAACCCGCTGGCATCGCCGGTGATCAGCAC
The DNA here is from genome assembly GCA_903881585.1 of uncultured Bacteroidota bacterium. Lineage (GTDB taxonomy): Bacteria > Bacteroidota > Bacteroidia > Chitinophagales > Chitinophagaceae > Nemorincola. The sequence continues at coordinate 10,876 of CAIRTW010000303.1, forward strand.
AAAATATGTGGTGAATGCAAGCACGGAATGGGGTTGTATTATCAAGGATTCAATAGAAATATATGTGGACGATGGATCGCTGATAACGCTGCCAAATGCGTTTTCACCGGGCAACGGGCCAAATAGTGAATTTAAAATTATAAAGAGAGGTGTTGTGAATTTGAATTATTTCCGTATTTTCAACCGTTGGGGGAACCTTGTTTTTCAGACAACGGACATTGATAAAGGGTGGGATGGCGAATATAACGGCACTCCGCAACCGACAGGGGTATTTGTGTACCAGGTACAGGCGGTTACGAGTGACGGGAAAATATTCGAAAAGCATGGAAACGTAACTTTAATAAGGTAATTTTACATCGATAATTTATACAAATGATCAGGAGAAATATTCTAACCCGCTTAAGCCTTGCAGCAGCTATCGTGCTTACCGCGCCAGTAGCATTTGCCCAGGACATTCACTTTACGCAATTCGACATGGCCCCTATGGTCATCAACCCGGCGTTCACCGGGCTGTTTGACGGCCGGGTGCGTGTTTCTGCGATCTACAGGAACCAGTGGGCAAGCGTGACTGTGCCTTATGTAACTTATGGCGCTGCCATTGATATGCCGCTGATACTGGAAAATAACAACGATCGCCTGTCGGCTGGTCTGCAGTTATATAAAGACCAGGCAGGAGACGGCAACCTGTCTAATTTTACAGGGCTGGTATCTATTGCCTATCATAAGGCTTTCGGCGAAAATTCCGAGCTTTCGGTGGGGCTGCAGGGTGGTTATGCTCAGAAAAGCATTGACCTTTCCAAACTGTACTTTGGCGACGAATGGCTGAACGGCGCGTTTGTTCCCGGCAAATCTCAGGAATACCACTTAGGTATTGGTAACTCAGTGAATTACTACCTCGTAAACGCTGGTCTGGCTTTTTCTCACAATAGCAAGGACGGAAAATTTGGCTTTACACTTGGTGGTGCGGCAAATAACCTTAACCAGCCTAATGACGATATAGAAAAGAAGCAAAACAGCCAGACCGGGCTGGATATGCGCTATACCGGTGAGCTGGGCCTTAATATAGTAACGGGTGAGCGCCTTACGCTACGCCCGGCAGTATTATATCAAAACCAGGCTACAGCTTCTGAGCTTATCGCAGGTAATGAATTTCTTTATCAGGTAGGCGGTACGCCGGGCTATTCAGACTTCTCAACTGCCGTGTTCCTTGGTGGCTGGTGGCGCTCTGGCGATGCGGCTATGATCACTGCGGGTGTCGAGTTCAAAGGATTCCGTATAGGTATGTCTTACGACTATAATATCTCTACACTTAATACATCAAGCAACGGTAACGGAGGGTTTGAAATAGGAATAAAGTATATTGCTCCTAATGCCAGCAAATTCGCGGGTAGAAAGACCATTCCCTGCGCACGTTTCTAGAGAAAATTATACATATTTTTGTGAAGGGCTAAATTTATTTTTAAAAGCCCTTCTTTTTTTTAAAACCAATTTATACTTTTATATCCATTAACAACGCTCACGCACATGAGAAAAAATTGGCTGTTACTTATTTTAGCGACGATACTCGTTACAATTCATTACGATTCAAATGCACAATCGAACAACGTAAAGAAATACAAAAGCAGACCGAATGATCCGAAAAACGGGTTGCCATACGGTAAGAAAATGGCCTATGCTAATCAACTATACAAAGATGGCAGCTACTTTAATGCTATTGATTATTACCAGCAGTTAAAGGCTGCGGATGAGCGTAACCCATTTATTACCTACCAGCTGGCAGATTGCTACAGGTTTACCCGCGACTATGTACTTTCGGCGCACTATTACAGCGAAGTAACCCACATATCCAAGAAGACATATCCTTTGGCCACTTATTATGCAGGCCTGATGTTGAAACAGCAGGGTGAATACCAGGCTGCTATGGCTTCCTTTAATGAGTTTCTTGCTGATAATAAGAAATCAGCCCAAAGAGGGGTTCTGACAGGCAAAGAAGAGATAGATAATAACCAGGACAGGAATGTAGATACGAAAGTAATGAAGGACCTTAAGAAAAGGGCCAAAATGGAAATAGAAGGTTGCCTGATGGCGATCACTGATATGAAAATGCCGCAGCCGGTAACGATAATTAATGCCGGGCCAAACATTAATACGGTGCGCACAGAGCTTTCCCCTTATCCGTTGGGCGACTCCGCGTTACTGTTTTCTACATCGGGGCGTAACAGGGGCAATGCAAGGGGATCGGCTGATACGAAGTATGATGGTGATGAAGACCACTATATGGAACAGTTTTTCTACTCGCATAAGCAGCAGGGTTATGTCGATTCGTTCCAGTGGCCTTTGACTTTTAATGATGGTAATTTTAATAATGATAAGCTGCATACCGGCAACGGCTGTTATAGCCCCGGTGGAGATTATTTTTATTTCACCCGTTGCACAGAAGGCGATACAATGAGGATCAGGTGTCACATCTATGTATCGAAATTTGACGTAAGCGGCTGGACGATCGCCGTACCATTGCAGTCTGGTATATATGACGAAAACAGTTCCAGCACAATGCCTTTCGTTGCTAAGGTTGGCAAAAAGGAAATTTTGTTTTTCTCTTCTGATCGCAAAACACAGAGCCGCGGTGGATATGACATCTGGTATTCGGTTATCGACCCACGTAACCATAGCTATCGCCGCCCGCAGAACTGCGGTAAGCAGATCAACACCAGCTCTGATGAGATCACTCCTTACTACGATTCAAGGGAGCAGAAATTATACTTCTCTTCCAATGGTAAGAAGTCATTCGGCGGATTTGATATCTATAGCGCTGACGGCGGCCCATCACGTTACACCAATGTTCACAACATGGGTTACCCGATCAACACATCGGCTGATGAGCTTTACTACATAAAGGACCCGGTGGGCAAGCCAGATGCTTATGTGGTATCAAACCGTATTGGTTCTTATGCACTGAAAAACCCAACTTGCTGTAACGACATCTGGCGCATTCAGCAGGAGCCGCGCCTGGTGGTAATAGGTAAAGTGCTGAACAAGAAGACCCAGGAATTAGCGCCACAGACCGTTGTGAAAATGGTGGACCAGAAAGGCGAGATGAATACTTATAATTCAGAAGACGGTAACTTCCTGTTTAATATGGCTCGTGGGCACTCATACGTGATCACAGGCGACAAGCAGGGTTATACATCTTCACGCGCTTCGGTAAGCACAATGGAGATCAAACGTTCTGATCCGGATGATACGGTGATGGTAACTATCTTCCTGGACAGCATCAAGAATAGCTTCAGCGTTAGCAATATCTATTATGATTACGACAAGGCAACACTTCGCCCTGAGTCGGTAGCATCTTTGGATTCTGTTGTTAACTTCCTGAAAGATAACGCATCGATCACAGTAGAGATATATTCTTATACCGATTCAAAAGGTACGCCGGAGTATAACCTCGCACTGTCTCAGCGCCGCGCACAATCGGTACTGGATTACCTGGAAAAGAATGGTGTGGACAGAGGTCGTCTTACCGCTAAGGGCTTTGGACAGAAAAATGCTGCCGCGCCCAACGACATGGCTGGTAAAGATAATCCAGAAGGCCGCCAGCTCAATCGCCGTACAGAGTTCCGTATCATCGCCGACCTGCCTACACGCCGTGTGCTGTACAACAGCGCTATGCCGGGTACTATGGACCAGCAGGAAAAGAACCTTCACGTAGAAGATGAAAGCACTGATGATGAGCCGGCAACTCCGGGTGCCAAGAAGCCAGCGGCAAATAAAGACGACGATAATTAATATTTCATAAAAAGGTTTTTATAAAGGTTGTACGGTGTACAACCTTTATGATTTTAGAGAAGCTGGGACAAAGTATGTACTGTAGAAAATGATTTCAGTCGCCCCTGCCTTCAGGCCGGGACTATTGGAATAATGAAGTTGTGGTCAGAATGCAAAAGAAAGCTCCTATGCGATATATAAAAGTGCGGTTTAGCGGTATGACCAGCGATGAATCAGATATGCTTATTGCTATGCTGTCTGATATTGGGTTCAATGGTTTTGAGGAAGGCGAAAGCGAACTACTGGCTTATACAGACGAAGAAGCCTATAACGTGGAGGAGCTGGAAAGGGTAGCGAATGCTCTGGGGGCTGCCTACGAAACAGAAACGCTGGATCAGCAGAACTGGAACGCGTTATGGGAATCTAACTTCCAGCCGGTGATAGTGGATGATGTTTGTACGATCCGCGCCCATTTCCATGATATTGAGATCACAACTCCTTACGAAATTGTGATTACTCCCAAAATGTCTTTTGGCACCGGACACCATGCCACCACGCGCCTGGTGATGATGCAGATGAAGGATATGGACTTTAAAGGGCGGTCTGTACTGGATTTTGGTACGGGCACAGGTGTGCTGGCCATATTTGCAGAAATGCTGGGCGCGGCGGCTGTACTGGCCATAGATAACGACGAATGGTCGGTGGAAAATGCAATAGAAAATGCTGGCCGGAACAACTGTAGCCGGATCACGGTGAAGCAGGCGTCTATGGAAGATACCCCTGCCGTTAAAAGTGATATTATCCTGGCAAATATAAACCGCCACATACTGCTGCGGTACATGGATGATATGTACCAAAGGCTGGAAGACGGCGGCGCTATAGTGATGAGCGGCTTGCTGGCCGAGGACAGGGACATAATCGTTGACGCTGCTGGCAACGCCGGCTTCAAATTAGTGAATGTGAGTTGTATAGATAATTGGATAGCACTGCTATTTTTAAAAATAAAAAAATAAAATTCCAAATTCCAATATAATTGTCTTTAAAGGTTTGCCTTGCTCCAAAACAACTGTCAGCACGGAAGAAACGATATTGGTTCATATTGGTGATTGGAATTCCGCGTTTTATTTTTGGCTTTTGTTATAGTTATTATCTACTGCACCATTAGGATATTTGATAAAGAACGTTTAAATTTGTTTTTACCATAATGAAATAGTGTAATGACAATAGCATTCCTTCTTGTATTAGCATATTTGATCGGGTCCATTCCTACAGCTGTTTGGGTAAGTAAGATCGTTTATGGTATCGACATCCGGGAGCATGGCAGCGGCAATGCAGGTGCTACCAACGCATTCAGGATACTGGGTAAGAAAGCAGGCTGCGGCGTGATGCTGGCAGATATGATAAAAGGGTTTATTGCGGTGAAGCTGGCTTTTTTCTCGGTTTTTACGCATACACCTCCCAGCGAGCCATTCGTGAACCTGCAGATATTTTTGGGCCTTGCCGCAGTGGTAGGCCATATTTTCCCGATCTGGGCTGAGTTTCGTGGAGGCAAAGGAATAGCCACATTATTTGGTATGATACTGTCTATTCACTGGATAGTGGCCGTGAGCCTGGTTGTGGTTTTTGTGCTGATGCTGCTGCTTACCCGCTATGTATCGTTAAGCTCCATCACTGCCAGCATAGCTTTTCCATTGCTTATCCTTTTCATCTTTAACGCGCAGGCCCAGGAGCTTAGTTACCGGCTCTTTGCCATAGCTACGGCGTTTCTTGTGGTGCTTACGCATCATAAGAACATCAGCCGTCTTATCAGCGGCAATGAGAGTAAAGTGCCGCTGTTCCGTAAACGCAGGGCGCGTGACCGCGAGTAGGTATTAGCAGAATCAAATAACACTTCATATCAGGATACCTTTTTACAAAAAGCTGCTCAGCTTTCTTTATCCCATAACAATAAGGCAATCGGCCGGGGCTGTGAACGCCCATCTTGACTTGCTGTTGTACCGCAACCAGTTTCAACTGGCTACGAGTGATGCTATATACTCTGATGGCGACCGTTACCGGCCCGCAATAGCAGTGACGGATTACTTGCTGCCCTTCCTTCCGGGTGTAAAGACGGCGCTGGTATTGGGCGGCGGGCTGGCCAGTATGGTGTATGTATTGCGTGGCAAGGGCTTTGATCCTGCATTTACCATTGTGGAAAAAGACAAGGTGGTGCTGCGGCTGGCCATGGAATTGTTTGAGGCAACAAACACCCAGGCGAGTATAACGCCTGTATGCACCGATGCACAGGCGTTTATGGAGCAGAATAAGGCCAGCTATGATCTTGTGTTCATTGATGTGTTTATGGGCAGGGTGGTGCCAGCGTTTGTCACAACTGCCGAATTCCTTTCTTGGTGCAAAGCTGGCCTTTCACCACATGGTCGGCTGGCGTTTAACTACATCATTAATGATGAGCAGGAATGGGAAAAAGTACAACAGGTTTTTGCCCGTATCTTCCCGGAGCATAGGGTGCTGGACCATGGGATAAACAGGATATTTGTGGTGTAACGATATGCGCTACGAAAACATATTTATCCGCCTGTCCGTAACAATTATTCCTTTCTCCCCCAGCGCTTTGATCAATGCTACCCAGTCTTTTTCGCGCAATGTGGGTGCTGGATATAGTTTTTGCTCCCAGTGCAGCGGCACTATATACAGCGCGTTGTCTGTTTCCACGTAGATCTCTTTTATCTCCGTAAATAAGTACATGCTTTTGCGCCAGGGTATATTGTGTTTCTTTACCAGCAAATGACGGGGCGAGATTCCGAAATAATAAAGTGAGCTGGAAATACTGAAAAACAAGTTGAGTATTATTGGCGCGAATGGCACAGCAAAGAAAAAACAGGATACTTTTATATCCCCACTTACAGGTGTAAAGGCAATAATAACAATTGCGATAAGTACAGAAATGCTAAACCATGCGAGCGCTCCGCGCAAAGACAGGAGTTGATATCCCTTGAAGTAAATAAAATCTTCAGCTCGCAGGTCAATACCTATTATTCCGGGGTCGCTGAATGTAACGGCCGGTTCTTTGTTGAGCACTACTCTTTGGAGAAAAGTTTTTACCTGCCATGCATTTACATAGTTGTCGTCGTAAATGAATTTCTTCTTACCATTCTTAAATCGGAGTGTTGTGATTGGGTAGGAATTGCCAGAATAACCGTAGGAGGCATTCCCGCCTGAGAGGATGCTTAGTATTTGGATGAAGGTGCCGAATATGCTTGATGATTGGTGAAGCCAGATCGGGGTTGAAACAGTATCGCTTATTTCTTCAAGGTCTTCCCAATTAAAAGTTTGCCAGTGATTGAACGTGATGCTACGTTCATCAACGGTAAGAGAAGGCGTGAGGGTTATACACCTGATCGTAAAGTAAAAAATAAATAAAGAAATGAAACCGCCAATTAATACGGCCCATAATGTTTTTTCTAAACAGCCGGTGATAAGCAAAAATAAACCGAGCCCCCCGAAGGGAACAATCAGGATGGCTAGCCCTATCCAAAGCCCCCTCCTGTGTTTTAATTTTATGGGTGTCATTTATAAGATCGCTACAGTTCCAGCTTCGCACTCTGTATGCGCAGCACCTTGCGGTTCTTTTTCTGAACACGCATTTTCTCCGGCACCAGTTTCAGTATCTCGTCCATGAGGCTTTGCAATACGGTCATGCGCACAAAGTGGCTGTTGGTGACCAGGCTTATTTCGCGCACCGGCTCTGGGGCTTCAAAATACCTGATTCGCTCTATCTGATCTTCGGTGAACTCCAATGTAGCCAGTTCAGGCAGTATGGTCATGCCGCCATTTTTCTCTACCATCCGGCGCAATGTTTCCACATTGCTGGACTCGTAGCGGTAGGGCCGTTCGGCCTGCAGTTTTTGTATCTGGTCACTGCAGAGGTTGATGATCTGGTTCCTCATACAGTGGCCTTCGTTGAGCAGCCATATGCGGTCCAGGGCAATGTCGGACGGTATGATCATACGCTTTTCGAGGGCCTTTTCATTATCTGCGAAATAGCCTACGAATGGTTCGTAGAACAATGGATATTCCTTTATGTCTTTCTCTTCCAGCGGGGTACTGAGCAGGGCTGCGTCTATCTCGTTATTGCGCAGTGCAGAGATGATCTGGTTGGTTTCCATTTCCTTCACCTGCAGCTTCATATCCGGATATGTTTTGGAATAATTTTCGAGCAGGCCGGGCAGTATGTTTGGCGCCACGGTGGGTATTGCAGCAAATTTGAAGACACCCGAAAGCGTTTTTTGCTGCCCTTGTATCAGCTCATGTACACGCTCGCACTCGGCAAGCACCACCTGCGACTGGTTGACGATGATGCTGCCCATATCTGTAATAGCTATAGGGTGTTTATTGCGATCAAATATCCTTACGCCCAGTTCGTCTTCCAGCTTCTGTATCTGCATACTGAGCGTGGGTTGTGTAACAAAGCATTTTTCTGCAGCCGCTACGAAACTTTTATAAGTAGCTACGGCCACCACGTATTCCAGTTGTGTAATAGTCATGAGGTAAGCAATTGATGTACAAACATACAATTTTAAAATTATATAGTCAAAATCTATAGTTTGGATTGTTTCTTTCGGAGCAGAAAAAGGGTCTCATACAAGATCGCTCGTCTAGTTGCAGGCCAAGGGTATTGGGAATTCCGTGTTCCCCAAAAAAATAAATCGGGCGTATAATGCCCGCTTTACGCTGAAATAAAATAAAATCTCTGCTCTACCTGGAAACGGAGAAATGAACGGCTGTTTTTGAATCGCCGCCCGTTACCTTCAACATGTAATTACCATTTGCCAGGGCTGAGATACCGAACGTAACAAGCTGCTCATTTCCCTGCAATTTATGCTCTGCTACCTTGTTGCCCTGTATATCGAATATCTCAAGGCCACTGCCGTTAACTGGCCTGTTAAAGCTAACGTTGAGCTGATCCCTGGCAGGGCTGGGGTAAACGATGATGCCATTTGCCTCGGTGATCTCATTTGTTGAAGTAGTGACCGTGTGGGTGCCAGGTATTGCTACAAACAAACTATCGGTGTTAATACAATGGTTGTTATCTGTAACATTTACTGTCCACTCCAGGTAACATGCGTTGTAAAGCGTGTCGCCCGGAGATACGGAAGAACCTTCTGTGCTCCATAAATAGGCATATGGCGGAGTGCCACCGCTTGCAACAGCCCATAAAGTATTGGTGCAACCGCAGACCCCTCCACTCGTTGTTCGGAAACAAGGCGGCACTACAATGCTGTCTATAAACACTGTAATGGGATCTGGTTCGCTGATAGTTATCGCTGATGATATCCTGCCGCCGTGAGCATCTCTTACTGTCACTGAATACACGCCAGCCGCAAGCCCGCTGGCTACAGCGCCAGAACCGATCGTGGCAGGCGTCCATACATATGTATAGGGCGGGAAGCCGCCGGAAGAGCTGACAATGGCGCTTCCGGTTGCATGGCCATTACATTTTGCATCATTGGTGGTGATGCTTACCGTTAAACTGCTTTGTCCTTTGCCTGTAAAGGGCAAACAAAATAATGCGATAAAGGCAAAAAGACGGTATGTTTTCATCTGGCATTTTTAAGAGATTATCAGTACCCGGCGCGTGTAAAAAATATTACTACTGCTTAATGATCTTGTAAACTTTAGTATCATTTATCCGAACCAGGTATACTCCGGCAGCAAACTGGTTTAAACTGATCGCTGTTTCGTTAGTGTTATATTGTCCTTTGAACATTTCCTGGCCCAGCAGGTTACTGATGACAACACTCTTAATTATGCCGGTAGAAGAAATGCTTATACTGCCCTGTGTGGGGTTAGGATATAAAGTGATTACCTCTGCACCTTCATTTACGTTATTTGCCAGCGTATTGCAGCGTATAACGGTAAGCGTTTTCTGCGTGGTATCGGAACCGCATAAGTTGGTAACAATATAGATCACGGTGGCCGTACCTGCTGAAATACCGGTTACCACACCTGCTGATATAGATGCGTTGCTGTTTGTTGCCATCCATGTACCACCGGTTACCGGATCTGTCAGAGTAATACTGCCGCCGCCGATACAGGCGGTATCTGATCCGGCTATTGATCCTGCAGAAGGGAACTGCTCAAAAGTGACTGCCTTTGCAGTGTATACGGTTCCGCAGGTATTTGTAACAGAGTAAACGATACTGTCGGTACCGGCGGTAACACCAGTTACTATTCCGATACCGCTAACTGTAGCGACACCTGTAGTAGCACTGCTCCAAACACCGCCGGAAGCAGTATCTGTGACTGTTATAGGAGTGCCTAAACAAGCGCTTGATGCGGAACTGTTAATGGTGCCTGCTGACGGGAATGTATTCGTGCTCACGTAAAACGGCAATGTAGAGAGCCCTGCGCCACAAGCGTTGGTAACGGTATATTGCACAACATCAGAACCTGTGCTGAGGCCGGTAACGGCGCCTGCAGCGCCTACAGACACTATGCCGGAACCTGCGCTGTTCCATGCACCACCTGCGGTAGCATCCGACAGTGTGATGGTTTGGCCGATGCATACAGTGTCTATCCCTGAAATAGATGCCGGTGTAGGAAGAACAACAACGTTAAACACGGTTGACGTAACCGAAGTTCCGCAGCTGTTGGTAACTGAATATCTTATGGTGTCTGCACCTGGCGATAAACCAGAAACCACACCAGTGGAACCAACTGTTGCCAGGGCGGCGTTGGTGATGCTCCATGTGCCACCTGAAGCAGTATCAGACAAAGCGACAGAGCTTCCGGCGCAGACAGAGGTGCCGCCGGTTATCGTTCCTGCTACTGCTACGCAGGTAATGTTTATCAGGATCGGGTTCATGTAGTAATCACTGCTGGTGGTGTAGAAACTTCCGGAACTTCCGTATTGCTGCTGAATCTCCAAAGTATATAAACCGGGAGTTAAGGCCACACTGCTATTTGAAAAGGTGTAACTGTTGGATGCATAAGAAGCAATGCTTACCCCTGTATGTAGCTGTATTGTGAATGCCGCGCCGGTTGCTGTATTTATTAATATCGCTTTCAGTGAGCCACTGAAGGTTCCCGAACCCTGGTTACCAACAGTAGTAGTAACGGAAATAGCGCTACCGGTAACTATAGAGTGGCTGCCTACATGGAGTGAATCGTATAAAACAATGTCGGTATCATTGATCACACCAACACTGGCGTAATTGATAAAAGTGCCATTATTTGCAACCGGAGTCCATAGGCCTGTTCCTGCAGGAGCATATGCAATACGGAGTCCGTTATAAATTTCGGGTGTTACGGCCCATGGCGTGCAGCTGAAGGTAAGCGCTGCGCTGCTGTCGCCGGCTGCTACAGATATGCCTGTCAGCGAGTCGATAATAGTAACCATGTTTGAACTGGTATCGAACAATTCCATACAGAGTGTGCCTGCAAACGCTGATGTGCCGGTATTCTTTATTTTGGTAGTAAAGCTAAATGGCGTTCCATATGCCATAGGTGTGCTGGTAGTGGTCTTGAGGTGTGCCAGCATTTCTATGTTGCCCGGGTCTGAAGGGAAGCTGTCTGGTACTATGCCCATGATCACACCCTGGTCATAATTGAAGTTTCCGGCGCCGCCGCCTGTGCCCAGTGCGGGAGGTGCAAGATTATCCACCGTGTAATAGCCATTGCTTGCGCCGCTCCATCCCCAGTTAAAGTGGAACATATCGCCTGATGTTTCCCATCCGTCACAAACCCAGCAATGGCCGCCTACTGATCCCTGGCCTTCATAAAGCATAGGGTGGTGCGCATTTAATTCCGTTTGCAGCATAGCGATCCATGCGGCTTCCGTTAAGCTGTCTATATTTACTGCGCCGTGATAATATTCGTCATCCGGGCCTTCGTAATAAGTACCAAGAGATCCATTCTGGATGCCGAAGCGAAGCACACTTTTCAATGAGGTCTTGTAGTGGAAGTAGGTCTGAAGTGCGTACTCGGCGGAGTTAACCCAAGGGGTTTCATAAAGATCTACATAAGATCCGCTTTCAGACGCAGTGTAAGACATATTTACGCTCACACCTGCAGCATACATGAGGGTAGCTACCGATGAGTTGGAACTGGTTAAAGGCATTGACGACCAGTTGAACGCGGTATTGCCGTAATTAAATGTGTTGGTTGATAATGATCCACCGGTGCCATCATAGTATGTATGCGAGCCGCAGCCAACTGTAGGCCAGTTCCAGAACTTCATAACCTGCGCCATTGCTGTTGCAACACAGCCAGTTACAGACAAGCCGCCCGAAGCGCCCGTGTTTGGGCAATAGGCATTGTATGGGGTGCCGCCGCCACCGTCCTGGTCCCAGGTAGTGGATAAAAGCGGGGTTATAACGCCCAGGGAGCCAGCGCCAACGCTGTGGTGCGAATGAATGCCAGGCGCGGTTTCCAGGTCACTCCATTGTGCAGGAGTATGCACTTTTGCAGGTACATTATTTTTCACCGCGGCGGTGATCTGGTTTTTATAGCCATCTATCCAGTCACGGGTGCTTGGCGACAGGTTGCTGATGTCAAAGGAAGAAGTATTGGAAAAAGCAAGTACGGGGATAATAATATCATCGCCCGATACCATCACAAATGCATTCTGGCCGTTAACGTTAAATACATAGTAGTCGTTTATAGTGACACCGTTGACCACGGCAGTTGCAGTATAAGCAAGTGTAAGATCAGCAGCTGAGTTAACGCCTGTCACGTCTTTTGATATAAGGAAATTGGACCCTACTGTTTTGGCAGTATTTTCGCTAACTACAGCTCCGTGAACTGTAGCAGTCAATCCAATAAGGGTTAGAGTAGAAAATAAACGATTGATAAAGCGTCTCATTTGTATGGTTTTTTTTCAAAAGTAGATAAAAAGATTGTTATATTATGTATTTGGAAAAATATTTTATTTCGCTGTAATTTACCCCTGAAATGTTTTGTTTCGCCCCTGAATTTCAACTTATTAGAGCCAAAAAATGGAAAAAAAAGAGGCTGCCAGGTTTTCCCTGCAGCCTCAGAATTATCTAAATCCAGATCCGGGAATTTCCCGTTAGCCTACTATTTCGTTATAGTTATTTTTTGGGTAACTTCTTTGCCATTTGCGGTTATTGTGGCGGCGTAAGTGCCATTGGCCAACTCGCCGGCAGCAATAGATATTTTATTATTGCTGGTGCCGGAGAACTCATTTTTGTAAACCTCGCGGCCCACCATGTCATAGAGTTTTACAACGACAGGGGTATTAATAGCCTGGTCGAACACAACATCAAACGAGCCATCGTTCGGGTTAGGAACAATACCAGCCGTCAATGGGCTGGTAGTTATTTCCTTGACACCAACACCATGATTAATGTGAACAGTATCGGTGAAAGTGGCCGAGCAACCGCCAGCCTCTACAGTGAGAGAGATAGTATAAGTACCCGGTGTAAGCCAGTAAACAGAAACAGGCCCGGCGCTGGTGGAAGAAGCAGGAGTGCCGCCGCCGAATGTCCAGGCATAGGTAGTGCCGCCGGGCGCGGAGCCGGTATAGCTGAATATTATTACTGTATGTGTAGTAGCAATATGCAGAGACTCAGTGAATGACGCGGTAGGTGCCGCTGTCGGGATAATGCTGTTAATTGTGAAAGGCGTTCCATCGCCACAGGCATTTACCGGGGTTACGGTGATAGTGCCCGTGCCTGTGCCAATAGTAGCGGTCAAAGTGCTTGTGGCGCTTGTGCCACTCCACCCCACACCAGATACTGACCAAATGTAGCTTGTGGCGCCTGCAACCGCCGGAGTAGTAAACACCCCTGTAGTGCCTGAGCAAAGACTGGTTGGTACAACTATATTAGTTGCAGGGCCGGGAGGGGTGCCAGGCGTCACAGTGAGCGTATCAGCAGGGCCGGTACCGCAGCCGTTGGAGCCGGTTACAATGATCATGCCGGCACCCGAACCCACGGTTGCGGTGAGCGAAGACGTAGAACTGGAGCCAGACCAGCCGCTGCCTAACACCGTCCATGAATAAGAAGTGGGGCTGCCCGTAGCCGTTGTTGTAAATGTTGCGGTTGCTGCTCCTGCGCATACCGTATCCAAAGACGTTATAACTTCAGTTGCCTGTGGCAAAGCCGTAACGGTAAATGTATATAAAGGGCCAGCGCCGCAGGTATCGTTTGCGCCAACAGTGATAGTTGCGGTGCCGCTGCCTATTGTTACATCTATAGAATTGGTCGTGCTGGTGCCGCTCCATCCGCTGCCCGAAGGTGTTATGGTCCAGGTGTAGCCGGTTGCGCCGGTAACCGGGGTCACAGAATATGTGGACACAGTACCCTGGCAAGGTGAAGCAGCGCCGGTACCTGCCGTTGGTGCAGGGAGATAGCCGCAAACGCGTACATAAGCCCACCAGGTGTTCCAGGCATTGGCAGGGGTGGCTGGTACACTTTCCTGGATCGTCCAGAAATCAAGGGTATTAGTCGGGTCAATGCAGGTGCTTGAATAATCACCCCACCTGTTCTGGTCTCCGCCAAAGGTCTGGAAATAGGTGTTGAGACCATGCCGGTATGTGAATGGCGTCCTGAAAGTGCTCAGCCCATCCGAATTAAGATGTATGGCATAGGCGCAGCTTGGGTGAATGGCGGTGGATGAATGGGCGAACCCGATCAGCGCATCGTCGTTCTTGTTGGAAGCGATGGAAGGGAAAAAATAATAATCTGTTCCGGTGGCATCATCTATCAGGCCTACCTGTTTGGGCGTTCCTGTAGTATCCAGTTGCCACCACATGGCTGATGCTCTGGTAGTAGTGCCACTGGCCGGCAGAAATGCGGTATGTGCGCACCACAGTTTATTGTTGCGCTGCGAGAAGTTATTAGTCCTGTCATCGTTGGCCTGCAGCCTGTTTGTAGTGCCTAATTGTGGCGCAAAGTCAGATGTGGTGCAGGATGGGCAGTTTGGCGATGACCTCCAATGGGTGGTTGTAGAAGGAGTAGCAACTGTAGACAGTGTGAGCGCACCAATGTTGCCGGTTATTTTATACAGCCGTAATTGCCCAGCGCCGCCATTCCAGTTTTCGACACAAAACATATTGCTCTCAAGAGTATCGTAAGTAAGGGCGGGGCAAATGGTAAATGAACCGCCTGTCGGGAGCAGTGAGCCATAAGATAAAGTGCCGCCAGACATCATTGTGATGTAATCTAAAACGAAAACTTCATCATTAAGAAATGATCCTCCGGCAGCCGCAGACGAGAAAAAGTTGCCACTGATGGCGATCCACCTGTTATTAAACCCTACACATGGAAAATCCATCCAGGTGCCGCTGGTAGCTGACAGGTCGATCTTATACCTGTGCCAGGTACCGGTTGGGTCGCTGGTTGCAGAAACTGCTATGAATATTTGCGAGTGGTTGGTTTCGCCATAGGCATCCGCCATCATTATCCAGCGCTTGTAGTGCGGGTCATAATGTACCCTGGGGTCATATGCGCCGCCGCCAAAACTCTCAATACTGGTCCAGAAACCATCAAGTGAAACCGTGGATACAACTGCATGGGTAGATCTGAGCTCAATGGTAACGGAGGTGTTTATGGCAGTAACGGCATACGTTTCATTAACAGACCCATGGGTATCGGGCGGGATAGACATGCCATCGGTGGTCTTAGCCAGGAACGAGTCATTTGGCGCGGGTGACACCGGCAGATATGCAGTATGGGGTGTGCCGCCGTGGCCTCCGGTGTTGGTCGTATTTCCATTTGATCCGCCAACCTCACCCATAAACATACGAACGGTGGATGGATCTGCAACAGGATGGCTTGGTACAAATTCTCCCTCGTCGCCTTCATCGAAGGGGAATTTACGGTTTAATACAGGAGGGTGCGTTTTCTCATAATTAGCGATCTCCGTAAAATTGATGTCGCTTGCCTGTCCGGCATGTCCAATCTTATTAGAGGTTACCGTTTGAGCGGAAATTTTTGATGAAAATAACAATGCGGTTAGAGCAACCAGTCCCAGGCCAAACTTATTCATGAAATAAAAAATTTTGCCAAAGGTATTGGAATTAACATTTTGTGAGCAAATTGTTGGGGTGTATCATTACATTTTGGGGATAAATATGGGTAAAATGGTACGATTATTCGCTCAATACGTCTTTTTTTGATGTATATGACATACCAAAAGGGCGGCTTTAGCCCCCCTTTTGGGAAAATTCATTAAATTCGGGATAGGTGTCCCGGTGGATCAGGTTACCTGGTTATTGTTATTTTTTGAGTGATAAGTGTATTATTAGCATAAATAGTTACCGCATAAGTGCCGTTTGGCAAATTGTTGGCAGCTACAGATACTTTATTATTGTTATTAGGGCCAGTGAATTCATTTTTATAAACTTCGCGGCCCAGCATATCGTAAAGTTTTACATCAATGGCTGTGTTAACCGCCTGGTCGAACAGAACATCGAATGAGCCTTCATTAGGGTTGGGAATAATTCCGGCAGTTAGCGAGCCTGTAGTTAATTCTTTGATGCCAACGCCGTGGTTCACATGTATCGTATCTGTATAGGTTGCGGTGCAGCCTCCATTATCAACGGTAAGTGAGATGGTGTATGTGCCAGAAGATGCCCAGTAAACGGAAACCGGACCGGCGCTGGTAGAGGTTGCAGGGGTGCCACCGCCGAACGTCCACGAATAAGTAGTGCCTCCCGGTGCGGAGCCGGTATAAGATTCGATGACTACTGAATGCGTGGTAGTGGTGTGTACTGACTCTACAAATGTGGCAGTAGGCAGCGGAGTGGGAATAATTCCATATAACGTAAACGATGCGCCAACACCACATGCATTTACCGGGGTCACAGTAATGGTTCCCGTGCCTGTGCCTACGGTAGCAGTCAATGAACTGGTAGCGCTGGTTCCGCTCCAGCCTGTGCCTGTTACATCCCAGATATAACTTGTAGCCCCTGCCACGGATGGCGTGGTGAATACCCCGGTGTTACCGGCGCAAAGAGCAGATGGCGGTACGATATTGATCGCATCACCGGGTATTGTAGCCGGTGTAACGGTCAGCGTATCGGGAGTGCCGACACCGCAGCCATTATAGCCAACCACTATCAGTGTTCCGGTGCCACTGCCAACTACGGGTGTAATTGTTGAAGAGGAACTGGAGCCAGACCAGCCAGTACCAAGAACTGTCCATGAATAAGAAGTAGGAAGACCCGTTGCTGTAGTAGAAAAAACACCCGTGGATGAACCAACACACAATGGTGATGGCGCTGCAATGCTTTCTACTGCAATAGCTGAAGGGGTAATAGTGAAGGTATAAGCTGCGCCGCCGCCGCATGTGTCATTAGCAGATACCGAGATCACTGCTACACCGGAGCCGGTAGTTATGTATGCAGAGTCGGTGGTGCTGCTGCCGCTCCAGCCGGTGCCGGTAATGCTCCAGTTGTAAGATATTGCGCCTGCTACCGGGTTAACTGAATACCAGCTTGAAGTACCTGTACAGGGTGCAGTAGCGGTGAGTGAAGGTGTTGGGGCTGGGAACGCAGGACAACCGGTGTACATACCTGTACCACCTCCCGACAAATTGGTCATGAGCATATGGGCAAGATGAGTGCCGGTAGTGTCTGTAATAGAAAAGTGAGTAGTGGAGGCGGTGGTGCTATACGTGTAGGCGGCAAAGCTGCTGGCAGTTGCTCCGGGAAATCCGTCGATCGGGCTTGGATCAATTGGGCTGTTGGCTTTATAGAAAATATAGCTGGCCATTGGCGCTGCTCCGGGAGCGCTTCCGTCCACGTCAGTTGTATCCGCCGGAAGGAACGGGAAAATAACCTCAACAGGAGTGGTCGGGGCGGTCGTAGCATTGATGCTCCAATACCGGCGCATGCCATAATAGCGGCCGCTGAGGCCAGGTGTGCCGGTTGGGAAAGAGTTGATCGTATCTCCGGTGCCGGTACCCCAGCGCACTGTTGTATTGGCTGTAACTGAGAAGCCCGAAACATCGAGCGTACCTATGTTATTGCCGTTCTTTTTTACCATCAGCACCAGTGTGTCATCATTCTGGGCTGCTGTATTATTATCTTTCCAGTAGTAGGTGATGCCATTGGTCATGTCTGTGCATTCACGGTTTGCAGAGATCGTTCTGTTTGCCGAGGACAGCGCTATATATGGGTGATAAGAAGATCCGCAGGTGGATGAAAAGTGGTGCGCAAGGTAGTACCTCACTGTGTCGCCCGGCTGCTGGCCAAAGCCATTGGTGAAATTAATACCATCGCTGGTAAGGTGGCAATAGCTCATAATGGTACCGCCGCCAACGGGGTAAAGTGGTACCGGCGATGCGCAGGACCCTTCCAGTGTATAGCACCCATCAATAGCCGTAGATCCTGTGCCGGGAGGGTTCCAGCAGCACCTGTGTGTGTGCGGAGAACCTACCACATGGCCCATTTCATGAGTGATCACTTCCACGTCCCAGCTGAATGTAGGGAAGCTGGTAACACTGCTGTTATCCATATCGCAAAATGCATAGGACCCGAAAGAATCAGAAGAATGGTAGGTCTGGCACATAGCCTGCAGCCAGGCTACACCGCCAAGCGCTCCATAGCCGCCGTTGAGGCAGGTTGATGCAAGTATGGCAAGGTCGCAACCGTGCAGCACATTACCCGTTACATACCCGAATTTGTCAAGGAAGAGCACGGAGTTGGCGGTCGTAATATTGTTCCATCCATCAATAGCATTGTCCACCTGCACATATTTCAGGTCTATAAGTATGCCTTCGTTGCGGTATAGTGTGCTCTGGTTATTGAACAATGCAGTGAGATAGTTGGTAACGTTGGTAACACTGGAACCCTTGGTCTGGTAGAGCGCGTAATCGCCTACTTCAAATACATTTACTTCCGTACAATTGTTGTAAACACTATCGCCTTCTATGGTTGTGGTCTTAGCTGTGCTGTGGCTTTCGTGTATGGGCAATCTATCGGTAGCGCAGCTTGGTCCCTGGTCTTTTATCTTCAGGTCGTTATCATTATAAAGCACATAATGCTCGTTGTAGTTGTAGTATTTCCCCACCATTACATTGGGTACCAGGTTGAGATTGCCAACGCCAGGTATAGATAAGATACCATAAACCTCATTGTGAAAGAAAGAAAAAGTGGCTACTGATCCGGGTATACCATGCACAACTCCGCTATAGTAAACACCAGGAGTGTAGTTGTATACCTCATCCGAGTTAGTCCCCTTAACATGCACCTGGAAATCATTGCTTAAAAATTTATACTGCGCGAGATCAACGGTATAGGTGCCGCCGTCAAAACCAGGAATAACCAGGCTGATGGCGGTGTAGTTATGCTGCATCAGGTCAGCAACGTGTGCATAATCTATGGTCAGCGGCTGTGCTTTCGTTACTTTTTGCAGCATTGCAGTCTTATCGTAAGTGTTATCTGGCTGCCAGATATTACTTACGGGTACAAAAGAGGTATTCTCCCTCACATGGTTAATGAAGGTTTCGATCGGGGTATTCGTTTTTGCGTTCGCGCCTGTTGCCTGCAGGAAAGTTGTTATAAGCAAAATACATTTGAGTAGATTTCTCATTGCTGGTCTTTGTTTTTTTTTTGTTATGTATTGTAAGAATGTGCTTACTCCGGTATATGGGCACATACACCTTGATTATCAGGTTAGGAGTCAACTAAAAGAAAGTAAAAAACTAGATCCGGGGAGGGGGGATGTCAATAGAGCTGTTGCGGCAACAGGTTGGCGGCTCAACGAAGAGGTAAGCCATCGATGTTTCAGAATAAGTGATCAAGGGGATTTTTATCCCTTCGCATAAGCATTTTATATCGTTTGGATTGTGGCAATGCTTTGACGAAAAATGATCCCCGGCATTAGCCAGGCGGTCATTCGTTGATCCGAAGTAATCTTTTATTACAGACACTATTGCCTCTTCATTGCTGTCGTGCAGTACGGAGACAAGAACAGTATCGCCAACGATGCGGTAGGACGAAATATCATAAAGATGGCCATTGTGCCATATTTCATCGTTGTGGGTATTAAATCCTTTTTTGGCGAGCCGTATGGTTTCTAATTTCGTGTTTTTTTCAGCAAGCGAAAAGTGGGCTTCGTTTTTCGCGGTTATTTCAGAAATGCTGAGGTAGGCGTAATAGAAAAATGACCCTGCTGTTAGTGTTACTAACAGAGCTATACTTATTATTATGGAAAATATGCGTCTCAATAGTAAAAACCGAAAGTCATTTTCGCAAATTTAAAGAATAGGAGAGTGATTTCCTGTTTTCCGTGGCAAATGCGGATTTTTTTGGGGTTAACGGTCACTGCCTCATTTTTCGGAGGCATCATTCAAAACCGGCGATCATTGCAAAGTTTCGGTAAGAGGTTGGGAATAGCGCATAAAAAAACGAGCCATGTGAGGCCCGTTTTTCTATATTATGTAAAGTCTGGTATCGCCTACCTGTTTTGTGAATAGGTGATCAGCCTTATCGTTTCTTTGGTCAAAGGCTTGATGAGGTAATGTACCACGTTCTTATCGGCCTTTGCCTTTTCAATATCCCTTTTATCAACCGAAGAAGAGAGGATATAGATCTTTATTCTTTGTTTAGTATCTGCATCCAGCTCATTGAAGCGCTCCAGGAATTCCCAGCCGTTCATTACAGGCATGTTGATATCAAGGAAGAGGATGGCCGTAGCATCGTTATCTGCCCCGGAATATTGGGTAGCAATGTGGTCGAAGCCCTCCAGTGGGTTCTGGAATGTTTTTACGTCTGCATCCTTTGCGATCTTTTCAAGTGTAACAGAACAGATCTTGTTATTAAATTCATCGTCGTCAATTACAATAAAGCGGGTGGTAACATTCATACTAATGGAGTTAAGTGGTTTGTATCCGGGTGAAAACTAAAGTTTAAATAGAAACAATAATAGCAATAATATTTGAATGCAAGGGCTTGAACATTCTAAAACAGAGAACAAATGTAAAGATTTACCGATAAAATTACAACGTTCACTGAGAAATATTAGAACCCCTTATGTTTTTTTACAGGTATTGCTGTTTCCCGCACATTTTATTTCTGCTTTACGGCCCCTGTTTTGCTGGCCAGAAAGGTTATTTTTGCCTAAATAATTTAATAGATGACGCTTTCCAGCCAGATAAAACACGCAGCCGAAGATGCATTGAAACATCTTTACCCCGGCGTGGCCATAGATATATCCATGATAGGTGTAAACCAGACGAAGCCTGAGTTTACCGGTGATTATACTATAGTTTTATTTCCTTTTTTAAAGCTGCTGAAACAGAAGCCGGATGCTATAGGCAAGCAACTGGGCGACTACCTCCTGGATAAATCCGAAATGTTTTCATCTTATGAAATAGTAAGTGGCTTTCTGAACCTTTCTGTAAAAGACGGATGGTGGGTGTCTTTCCTGATGAACCATTTTACAGATGCACATTATGGCGAAAAGCCTAAGGCCGACCGCCGGGTGATGATAGAATACTCATCGCCGAATACCAACAAGCCGCTGCACTTCGGGCACCTGCGCAATAATTTCCTTGGCGCTGCTATGGCAGAGATACTGAAAGCAACGGGCAACCAGGTAGTAAAGGCTAACCTGATCAATGACCGCGGCATCCACATCTGCAAGTCTATGATTGCCTGGATGATGTACGGCAACGGAGCAACACCCGAAAAAACCGGGATAAAAGGCGATCACCTTGTGGGCGACTATTATGTAAAGTTCAACGACGAATATAAAAAAGAGATCGCTGTTCTCGTAGAAAGGGGGATAGATGAAAAAACCGCAGAAAAGGAAGCCTCCATAATGCGCGATGCACAAGACCTGCTGCGTAAGTGGGAGGCTGGCGATGAGCAAGTGCGCGAATTGTGGCAGATGATGAACGGCTGGGTGTATAAGGGCTTTGATGAGTCTTACAAACGGCTGGGCATATCATTTGATAAGGTATATTATGAAAGCGACACCTACCTGCTGGGCAAAAAAATAGTGGAAGAAGGGTTGCGTAAAAAAGTGCTCTTCAAAAAAGAAGATGGATCCGTATGGATAGATTTGACAGAGGATGGGCTCGATCAAAAATTACTGCTGCGTGGTGACGGCACCTCCGTATATATGACACAGGATCTGGGTACGGCAAAATTGAAGTACGATGAATTTAAGCTGAACCAGTCGGTATATGTGATCGCAGATGAGCAGAACTATCATATACAGGTATTGAAGCTGATCATGAAAAAACTGGGCGAGCCATGTGCTGACGGCATATTCCATCTCTCTTATGGCATGGTGGAATTACCAACCGGCAGAATGAAAAGCCGCGAAGGCACTGTTGTTGACGCTGATGACATGGTGAGCGAAATGATCAACCTCTCCAGGGAACAGACCGAGCAAAGTGGCAAGACAGATGGCTTTTCGCAGGATGAATTAGTAAAGCTGTATGAGACAATAGGGATGGGTGCGCTGAAGTTTTACCTGCTGCGCGTGGACCCGAAGAAGAAAATGATCTTCGACCCGAAAGAATCGATAGACCTGCATGGCTATACGGCTACATTCATACAGTATGCTCATGCGCGCATATGCTCTATACTCAGAAAGGAAAACATAGCGCTGTCGCCAGACTGCACTAAATTTCAGTCTTTCGTGCAGACCTCCGACCTGGCGCTGCTGGAAAAAAAGATCATACTGGCGCTGGAAGAATATCCTTTAATACTTTCGGAAGCTGCCGATGGGTTTAATCCTTCCTCTGTCTGCAATTACTCCTTCCAGCTGGCGCAAATGTTCAATACATTTTATGATGCCCACAGCATATCAAAGGCCGAAAGCGAAGAGAAAAAGCAACTGCGGCTGATGATCATTATTATGACTGCATCAGTATTGAGACATGCTATGCACCTGATGGGTATAAAGCTGCCTGAGAAGATGTAGAGAGTGGTACTGTGTTATTTCATGGTCCCAGAGAAGGCAATTACTTTTTCAATATTTACCCGGCAGTTGCTCTTCGCATCTGCCGGGTTTTGCTTTAACTTTGTGTTGTTTTTTATTTTAATCATTTGATTAAATAATTTGTTTAAATCAGTTTTTTAATTGTAGCTTTATGGCAGGAAATGAAGAAGAAACCTGAAATAGAGATCAGCGCCTCTACCGAGGATAAGATAAAAGAAGCGGCTCGTGTTGTGTTCACTCGAAAGGGGTATGCGGCTACCCGCACCCGCGATATCGCAGAGGAGTCTGGTTTTAATCTTGCGCTCATCAATTATTATTTCAGGAGCAAAGAGAAGCTGTTTGATATCATTATGCTCGAGCATCTGCAACTGTTCATACATAGCATAATGGGTACTGTGAACGATCCGGGCACTAGTTTGCAAGAGAAGATAGAAGCGCTGGTAAGCCACTACATAGATATGCTGGTAAAGAACCCCAACATCCCGCTTTTTGTGCTCAATGAGATAAATGCAGATCCGCAAAAGTTGATTGAAAAGATAGGGGTGCAGGGAGTGAACCGTAAAGAGCTGGTAATAGCAAAACAGTGGCGGGCTTTCGCTGCTGCGAATAAAATAGCTGTAAACCCGGTCCATATGTTAATGAATGTTGTTGCCCTCATTATTTTTCCGTTTGTTGGCAGCCCGGTCATTCGCAATCGGACTGGTCTGAGCATGGAGCAATTCAATGCGCTGATGGAAGAACGAAAAAAGCTGATACCTGTTTGGATAAATGCGATGATGCTGAGCAAATAGCATGATGATCCTGGAAATAGTGCTGTGAACTAAACTATGTTTGAACTTTTGTAGAAAAGCAGTCTGAAAAATTATGTTTAAGAATATTCTACTCATCGCTTTTTTGCTGGCTTGTGGCCAGGCTGTTGAGGCGCAGGTTATCTTCCGGTCGCTGGAAGATGCCTGGAAATATGCCGATGCGCACAACATAACCATACTTACAGCAAAATACGAAGCCGAAAAAGCGCTTTATTCGAAGCGCACGTCATACAGCGCTTTGCTGCCGCAAGTGAATGGTACCGCCTCTTATACGGATAACATACAACTGCCGGTAACAATTATACCCGGAGGTTTATTATCGCCTAACTCACCAGGTGGCCCCATTAGTTTCGGGCAGCAGTATGCTTATGCAGCAGGTATCGCGGCGCAAATGAGCATACTGAATCTTCAAAGTATCTACAATGCGCAGATAGCAAAACAGACGGAAGAACTGAACAAGGTATCATTGGCTAATAACAGAAAAACCGTTTACCAGCAGGTGGCTACCCAGTTTTATTCCTACCTGCTGATGCAGGAAGCCTACCGGCTGGCCCGCCAATCCGCTAGCACGGCAGATTCTGTTTTTCAGTCGGTGGGCAATAAATATAAGGAAGGCACGGTGAACGAAGCTAACGTGGACGTTTCCAAATTGAATTTTGAACGCGCCCAGCAAAACGAGATATCTGCACGGTACCAAATGCTCACTGCCAGCAATAATTTAAAAGGCATTCTGAACCTTTCGGTAAAAGACTCACTGGTGATCGAGTCTTCCCTTTCAGATAACCTGCAATTAGAAACGACTGCGTCTTTTCAGAAAGACCCTGCAATACTACTGGCCGATTACCAGCAGCGGATAAGCCTAAGCCAGTATAGGGCGGCCAATGGAGCGTTCGCGCCCACCCTGAATATATTGTACAACTACGCAGCCCAGCGCTTTGATAAAACATTAGAACCTTTTAGCGGAGCAATAGGCGCGGCAGGGTGGTTTCCTGCACAATATTGGTCACTGCAGGCTTCGATACCAATATTTAGCAGCGGCAGCAGGTTGTTCTTGTCTAAGAGGAGTAAAATAGCCTGGAATGAAAGCGTGGCACAATACGAAAACGCGCAAAAACAATCTGCAATTAATGACGAGAACATCCGGCTCAACTATGAGAAGGCGGTAGCGGTGCTTGGCAAAACAAAAGACGTAATGAACCTGTCTTTCGATAACTATACTCACATATCTTATCGCTATGAGGGTGGGATAGAGTCGATAGAAAGCCGGCTGAATGCATTCAAGGATTACATAGATTACCAGAACCAATACCTGAACAGCTTGTCGGATATGCTCGTGCAGCTATACCAGTTAAAAATACGCCAACAATCATTTTGATATGAAAAGACAACTTATTTTCCTGGCAGCATTAGCGTTGCTCTCGGTCACAGCATGCAAGCCGAAGTATGACTCCATCTCGCCTGTAGAAGCGCCGGTAACGGAAGCAGTGTTTGCATCGGGGAGTATTGAGCCAAAAGACGCCTATACGATCACTTCTTTGTCCGATGGTTTTATTGTGCGCAGTTATGTGGTGGAGAATGACATTGTAAAAGACAGGCAGCTGCTGTTTCAGCTGGATAACAGACAACAAAACACGCAAGTGGCTATTGCCCGCACAAATACAGTGTATGCAAAGATCAATGCGGAAGACAACTCGCCCACTTTGCTGCAGGTGAAAGCCCAGATAGATGCTGCAAAAATTAAAATGCAAACTGATTCGATCAATCTGCAGCGATACAAGCATTTGTATACTACAAACTCCGTTTCCAAACAAGACCTGGACAATGCACAGCTCAACTATGAATCTTCTGCAAGCTCCTGGAAAGCCACTGTTGCAAACTACAATGCCACTGAAGACAAGGTGAAGCAGGACTATATTAACAGTCAGTCGCAGCTGCAAAATGCACAGGCAGGTAACCAATACTATGATCTTGTGGCGATAGGGCAGGGCAAGGTGTACCAGGTATTTAAGAAACAGGGAGACCTGGTGAGAAGGGGAGACCAGGTGGCGCAACTCGGCAACCCGGATTCAATAGTTATCAATCTGGATATAGATGAAGGGAGCATAAGTAAGGTGCAACTGGGCCAGCAGGTATTAGTAGAGCTGAACACCGAGAAAAATAAAACGTACGAAGCACGCATCAGCAAGATATATCCACACTTCAACGAGACTTCGCAGTCCTACAAAGTGGAAGCTCGGTTCCTGAAAGAAATGCCGGGGCTTATCTCCGGTACGCAGCTGCAGGCCAATATTATTACCAATAAAAAAGAGAAGGCAATGCTGATCCCTCATGTGTATCTGGTGAATGGAAGTAAAGTGCTGGTACAGAAGGACAAAAAGATCGATTCTGTAACGATCACTACGGGTATTGTTTCTGATGACTGGATAGAGGTCCTGAGCGGGTTAACACTCAATGACAAAATAGTGAAAGAGAAGAATGCGGGTACTACAGGCAATACTATTTCGGTGCCGAAATAAAACCCTTCCCCCTAACCTGCCTGCCGGCAGGCAGGAGGGGAACCATGAATTTAGCATAGGATAAATCTTCTGCTATTGAATACAATTTGACAATTTATTTTCAAAGGATGGCATAAAAAACGGAATTTTTCTCACACATTCAAAATAGGAGGAAGTCCCGCACATGCGGGATTGGGATTTATGAAAATAAGTGTAAATACAGAAATAGCGATCACCTACCTGTCGGCCAGGAAGAAGCAGACGGCCGTTGCTGCGCTGGGCGTAATGTTTGGTATCTCCATGTTTATTTTCATGCAGTCGCTGATGAAGGGCACGAACGATTATTTTGAGAAGATGTCGTTCAACAGCACGCCCCACATACGCATGTACAGTGAGAATAAAGTTGCAGATACCCATATACTCACCGGCTACCTTACTGACCCTTCGGTTAAGATACTGACTAACCCTAAACAGCTGATACAAACGCAGGGACTGAACAATCCATATGGAATAATAAGGGAAATACAACGCAATCCGCAGATCACAAATGTTACTCCTCAGGTGACTGCCGATGTTATATATACCAGCGGAAGTGTACAGATAAACGGCAATGTAGCAGGTGTAAATATTGATCAGGAAGACAAGATGTTTGATGTGCAAAGCAATATGGTTGTGGGTGACCTCCACGATCTGAACCGTGTGAATAATGGCCTGCTCATAGGCAAGGGGGTTGCTGATAAGCTAAGCCTGCATGTAGGCGACAACATTACAGTTACATCTGGCACGGGCAGCCCCACTATCATGAAGGTTGTGGGCATATTTGCAACTACGGTAAAACAGATAGATGATACGAAGTCTTACGCCAATATTGTGCAGGCACAAAACCTGCTGGGTAAAGACAGGAGCTATGTTACAGATATAAAAATAAACCTGAAAGATTACAACAATGCGCCTGCAGTTGCGAGGGAACTGGAGACACTTACGGGTTACAAGGCGGAAGATTGGGTGAAAGCGAATGAACAGTTGAAGGCCGCGTTTAAGATAAGAGCAATCATACTCAACTCAGTGATCGGTGTGATACTCCTGGTCGCCGGGTTCGGGATATACAATATTCTGAACATGACCATCTATGAAAAAATAAAGGAGATAGCCATACTGAAAGCGCAGGGTTTTTCCGGGCAGGCTGTTACCAGCATCTTTTTGCAGCAGGCTATATACATCGGGGTTATGGGCGGCCTGGTAGGTATCACCTGCGGCTTCGGTATCACCTATATGGTATCAAGAATTTATATTGGCGCAGGCACGCTGAAGTATCTGCCGATGTCGTTTTACATACCTCATTATATTGAAGCTGTGTGCTTCGGAATATTGACAACGGTGGCTGCGGGATATTTTCCGGCGCGCAAAGCATCTAAAGTGGACCCTGTAACTATAATTCGCGGATAATGGAAAGAGCATTGAAAGCAATCGGTATCAATAAAGTTTTTCACGAGGCAGTGAGTCTGCCTGTGCTGAAGAATGTATCGCTGGAGGTGAAGACCGGGGAGTTTGTTTCTATTGTGGGCAAGTCGGGCTGCGGTAAGTCAACACTGCTATACGTGCTCTCCACAATGGATACCGACTATGAAGGCCAGCTGGAAATAAATGAAACCAATGTTACCGGGAAATCGCTCAATGATCTTGCGCGCATCCGTAACGAATCAATAGGGTTTGTATTCCAGTTCCATTACCTGCTGCCGGATTTTACTTGTTTGAAAAATGTGATGATACC